>NZ_CP024768.1:541593-862602 GCF_011395035.1 Pantoea cypripedii | reverse complement strand
CCCCCACTTTGGTCTTGCGACGTTATGCGGTATTAGCTACCGTTTCCAGTAGTTATCCCCCTCCATCGGGCAGATCCCCAGACATTACTCACCCGTCCGCCACTCGTCACCCAAGGAGCAAGCTCCTCTGTGCTACCGTTCGACTTGCATGTGTTAGGCCTGCCGCCAGCGTTCAATCTGAGCCATGATCAAACTCTTCAATTTAAGTTTGATGCTCAAAGAATTAAACTTCGTAATGAATTACGTGTTCACTCTTGAGACTTGATATTTTTTAAGTCCGTGGACTTTTGATATCAATCCTGCGAGTGCCCACACAGATTGTCTGATAAATTGTTAAAGAGCGGTGCGAACAGCGGGTTAACCGTCTGTCGCGAGGTGGCGTATATTACGCTTTCCTCCTTCAGAGTCAATCACTTTTTTTCAGCGACTTTCTCCGGCGGGATGAATCACTTCGTCCCTCGCTGACCGTCTGCGTTGCCGCTTTGCCGTGTCAGTGGAGGCGAATTATAGGGAGACTCTGACGAAGCGCAAGCGCAAATTTCAACTTTTTTACTGTTCGGCTGAAATTTGTGCAAAAGGCCCGTTTTTAGCCCTTTTTAATGCGTGCTGGCAGGTCAGCCAGGCTATCAATTACCCAATCCGCCACCGCTTCGCCTTCCGCTGTCACCGGTTTGCCAGTACGTACCAGCACTTTAGTCCCTACACCAGCCGCCTGCGCTGCCTGCATATCTTCCAGTTTGTCGCCAACCATATAAGAAGCGGCCATATCGATATGCAAATGTTCCTGCGCCGAAAGCAGCATGCCCGGTTGTGGTTTACGGCAATCACATTGCTGACGATAGGCTTCAACCGTCGCATCCGGCAGATGCGGGCAAAAATAGATACCGTCGAGATCAACATCACGGTCTGCCAGCGACCAGTCCATCCACTCGGTCAATTGCATAAACTGGTCTTCAGTAAACATGCCGCGCGCAATGCCCGACTGATTGGTCACCAGTACTAACGCAAAGCCCATTTTTTTCAGGGCCTGTAGCGCCTCAATGGTGCCTTCAATAAACTGAAAATTATCGATCTCATGAACATAGCCGTGATCGACATTCAATGTGCCATCACGATCAAGAAAAATAGCCGGGACTTTGTTCGCCACGTAGAAACTCCTGCTGCAAAAATTGCCGCTCAGTATGGCATGATTGCGCATAATGAGAGAATGGCAGATTGAATGACTTTCGTTGATTTAGCCGTCTGGATGCCTTAACATCCATCCAGATTTCATATGGCTCAGACCGATGAAACCCGAAACACCACGGATAACGCAACACGATAATAATTAACCTAATGATTAAACTAGAAAATATTAGCAAAGTGTTCCAGCAAGGTTCACGCACTATTCAGGCGTTGTCAAACGTCAGCCTGCATGTGCCTGCCGGACAGATTTATGGCGTCATCGGTTCATCCGGTGCCGGTAAAAGCACACTCATTCGCTGCGTCAATTTGCTGGAGCGCCCCACTTCTGGCCGTGTGGTCGTTGGTGGTCAGGATCTGACTGCGCTCCCGGCCAGTCAGCTGACGCTGGCTCGCCGCCAGATTGGCATGATCTTCCAGCACTTTAACCTGATGAACTCGCGCACCGTCTCCGGTAACGTCGCGTTGCCGCTGGAGTTGGGTAATCTTTCACGCCAGCAGATTAAACAACGTGTCAGTGAGTTGTTGGAACTGGTGGGATTGGCGGATAAACATGACGCCTGGCCAGCCAATCTGTCCGGTGGCCAGAAGCAGCGTGTGGCTATTGCCCGCGCCCTGGCAAGCAATCCCAAGGTACTGCTGTGCGACGAAGCCACCAGCGCCCTGGACCCCGCGACCACTCGCTCGATCCTGGAACTATTGAAGGATATTAATCGTCGCCTCGGCCTGACCATTCTATTGATCACCCATGAGATGGACGTTGTGAAGCGCATCTGTGATCAGGTAGCCGTCATCAGCAACGGTGAACTGATCGAGAAAGACAGCGTGAGCGAAGTGTTCTCCCATCCGAAAACACCGTTGGCCCAGCAGTTTATTCAGTCAACGCTGCATCTTGATATTCCAGATGACTACCAGCAACGGATGTCCGCACAGCCCCAGGCTGAAAGTGTACCTTTATTACGCCTGGAATTTACCGGCAAGTCGGTCGATGCCCCACTGCTGTCAGAGGCGGCACGCCGCTTCAACGTCAACAACAACATTATCAGTGCGCAGATGGATTACGCCGGTGGCGTGAAGTTCGGCATTATGCTGGCCGAAATGGACGGCGGTGAAGAAGATACTAAAGCCGCGATTGCCTGGCTGAAAGAGAACCACGTGAAAGTAGAGGTGCTGGGTTATGTCTGAAGCGATGATGTGGCTACTGGGACGTGGCATTTGGGAAACGCTGATGATGACCTTCGTCTCCGGCTTTTTTGGTTTTGTGCTCGGTCTGCCGGTGGGCGTACTGCTGTACGTTACGCGTCCGGGCCAGATTCTGGCGAATGGTGCGCTGTATCGTGTACTTTCTGCGCTGGTAAATATCTTCCGTTCGATCCCGTTCATTATTCTGCTGGTCTGGATGATTCCCTTTACCCGCGCGATAGTCGGTACCTCAATTGGTTTGCAGGCGGCTATCGTTCCGCTCACCGTCGGTGCGGCTCCATTTATCGCCCGCATGGTCGAAAACGCCCTGCTGGAGCTGCCTACCGGCTTGATCGAAGCGTCACGCGCGATGGGTGCCACCCCTTTGCAGATCGTCCGTAAAGTCCTGTTGCCAGAAGCCCTTCCGGGACTGGTGAATGCCGCTACAATTACCCTGATTACGCTGGTTGGTTACTCCGCTATGGGTGGTGCAGTAGGGGCCGGTGGCCTGGGCCAGATTGGCTATCAGTATGGTTACATTGGCTATAACGCCACCGTGATGAATACCGTGCTGGTTCTGCTGGTTGTGCTGGTTTATTTAATCCAATTCTGTGGCGACCGCATCGTACGTGCTGTGTCCCATAAGTAAGCAAGCAATATCAATATTCTCTATTAAGGAAAGGATATGTCTTTTACATTTAAAAAGATTGCCGCTGTGGGCGCTCTGATTGGCGTGATTGCGCTGGCAGGATGCGATCAGAAAGCAAAAGATCCAAACCACATTAAAGTGGGTGTGATCGTCGGTGCTGAGCAGCAGGTTGCTGAGACGGCACAGAAAGTCGCCAAAGAGAAATATGGTCTTGATGTTGAGCTGGTCACCTTCAACGATTACGTTCTGCCGAACGAAGCGCTGAGCAAAGGTGACATTGACGTCAACGCCTTCCAGCACAAGCCGTATCTGGATCAGCAGATCAAAGACCGTGGCTATAAACTGGTACCGGTTGGTAACACCTTCGTCTACCCGATTGCCGGTTACTCCAAAAAGATCAAATCTCTGGATGAACTGCAGAACGGTGCACAGATCGCCATTCCGAATGACCCGACTAACCTCGGTCGTTCACTGCTGCTGCTGCAGAAAGTGGGCCTGATCAAACTGAAAGACGGTGTTGGCCTGCTGCCGACCGCGCTGGATATCACCGAAAACCCGAAAAACCTGAAGATTGTTGAGCTGGAAGCGCCGCAGTTACCGCGTTCACTGGACGATCAACAGATTGCGCTGGCGGTGATCAACACCACTTATGCCAGCCAGATCGGCCTGACTCCGGCTAAAGACGGCATCTTCGTTGAAGATAAAGATTCACCGTACGTGAACCTGATCGTTAGCCGTGAAGATAATAAAGACGCTGAAAACGTGAAGAAATTTGTCGAGGCTTACCAGTCTGACGAAGTCGCAGAAGCAGCGAACAAAATCTTCAACGGCGGTGCAGTGAAGGGCTGGTAATCCCTCCCCTTTCATACCTGCAGGGCGGCTTCGGCCGCCCTTTCTTTTGCCGGTTGTGGCAGCTGACTTGTTATTTACCGTTGTCCTTGTTTCAATAACGCCACTTTTTAAAACATGAGGATGTTGCCATGCGTTTTTTACCGCTCTGCTTGTTAGCATTAATGCTAACCGGGTGTGTGCGTGAATATCACCCGATAAGCAGTGCTTCATCGCACCCACAGCAGCCATCCAGCGAACCTGAACGCAAACCTGCTCCACGCCCGGCCCCGGTGAAAATCTACACTGATGCGACCGACCTGGTCAGCAAACCGTTCCGCGATCTGGGCGAAGTTTCCGGCGATGATTGCCAGAGCAGCAACCAGGATTCCCCACCGAATATCAATACCGCCCGTAAACGCCTGCAACAGCGAGCCGCAGGGATGAAAGCGAACGCGGTACTGCTACACAAATGCGAAATCGTCTCCACCACGCCGGGTTGTTATCGTCAGGCCATCTGTCAAGGCTCGGCGCTGAAAGTCGCCAATCAATGAGTGAGTTTGCCTTTGCGCAAATCGGCGTAATCCGCTCACCGTGGAAAGAGAAATTTGCCGTCCCGCGCCAGCCCGGTCTGGTGCAGGATGGCGGCGGTGAGCTGCATCTGCTGCCGCCTTATAATCAGCCCGAAGCCGTGCGCGGCCTGGAAGCATTCAGCCATTTGTGGGTACTGTTTATCTTTCATCAGACGATGGAAGGTGGCTGGCGTCCTACCGTGCGCCCGCCGCGCCTCGGCGGTAATACGCGCATGGGGGTATTTGCCACACGTTCAACCTTTCGTCCGAACCCTATCGGCATGTCACTGGTTGAACTCAAAGGTATTCGCTGTGAAAAGCAGCAGGTTATTTTACAACTTGGCAGCCTCGATTTAGTGGATGGTACGCCAGTTGTCGATATCAAACCCTATCTGCCGTTTGCCGAGGCCTTGCCTGACGCACGCGCCGGATTCGCTCAGGCCGCGCCTGAAGCATCAATGCCGGTGCGCTTCTCTCCTCTGGCACTGGCGCAACTTCAGCAGCACCAGCAACAATATCCTCATCTGGCGCGTTTTCTCAGCGATGTGCTGGCGCAGGATCCCCGTCCGGCGTATCGCAAAGGTGAGGAAGCCGATCGCGAATATGCCGCATGGTTGCTCGATTTTAATGTGCGCTGGCGGATTGATGAGGCAGGTACTGAGGTAGTGGCGATCGATCCACGCTAAAACCCGCTTTTGAGTGGCGGATCTCGCTGGTACACTAGCCGCCAGCAAAATTTTTTGTCAGTGACCTTCCGTATAACTGGAATCGTAATCAATGCGTACTACTCAATATTTGCTCTCCACTCTGAAGGAGACGCCCTCCGATGCGGAAGTGATCAGCCACCAGCTGATGCTGCGCGCCGGGATGATCCGCAAACTGGCTTCAGGACTCTACACCTGGTTACCGACTGGCATCCGCGTACTGAGAAAAGTTGAAAACATCGTGCGTGAAGAGATGAACAACGCTGGCGCGATTGAGATCTCCATGCCAGTGGTTCAGCCAGCCGATCTGTGGGAAGAGAGTGGCCGTTGGGAGCAATATGGTCCCGAACTGCTGCGTATTAAAGACCGTCATGATCGTCCGTTCGTGTTGGGTCCGACGCATGAAGAGGTGGTGACTGACCTGATCCGCAACGAGTTAAGCTCCTACAAACAGCTGCCGCTCAACCTGTATCAGATCCAGACCAAATTCCGTGACGAAGTTCGTCCGCGCTTCGGTGTGATGCGTTCGCGCGAGTTCATCATGAAAGATGCCTACTCGTTCCACGTTTCGCAGGAATCGCTGCAGGAAACCTACGATGCGATGTATCGCGCCTACAGCCAGAGCTTCAGCCGTATGGGGCTGGATTTCCGCGCCGTGCAGGCAGATACCGGCTCGATTGGCGGTAGCGCTTCGCATGAGTTCCAGGTACTGGCGCAGAGCGGTGAAGATGATGTGATCTTCTCCAGCGAGTCTGATTACGCGGCCAACATTGAAAAAGCGGAGGCACTGGCACCGGCGGGTGAACGTCCGCAGCCGACGCAGGAGATGGTGCAGTTCGACACGCCGAACGCCAAAACCATCGTCGAACTGGTTGAGCAGCATCAGTTGCCGATTGAGAAAACCGTTAAAACGCTGTTCGTCAAAGGCACTGCAGAGAGTGGCCATGCACTGGTTGCCCTGTTGTTGCGTGGCGACCACCAGTTGAACGAAGTCAAAGCCGAGAAACTGGATATCGTCGCTGCTCCGCTGGAGATGGCAACTGAAGCCGAAATTCGTGCCGTGCTGGGCGCAGGCCCGGGTTCCCTCGGACCGGTGGGTTTGACTATGCCGGTTATCGCCGATCGCACCGTAGCGAAAACCAGCGATTTCTGTGCGGGTGCCAACATCGATGGTAAACACCTGAGCGGTATTAACTGGGGCCGTGACCTGCCAGAACCGCGCGTGGAAGATATCCGTAACGTTGTTGCTGGCGATCCCAGCCCTGACGGCAAAGGTACGCTGCTGATTAAGCGTGGCATCGAAGTCGGTCACATTTTCCAGCTCGGCACCAAATACTCAGACGCACTGAAAGCGGCAGTCCAGGGCGAAGATGGCCGTAACCAGGTCATGACCATGGGTTGCTACGGTATCGGTATTACCCGCGTTGTCGCAGCTGCCATTGAGCAGAATCATGACGATCGTGGCATCATCTGGCCAGCCGCACTGGCACCGTTTGAAGTCGCGATTCTGCCGATGAATATGCACAAATCTTTCCGTGTGAAAGAAGTGGCGGAAGAACTGTACAACACGCTGCGTGCCAAAGGCATTGACGTGATTCTGGATGACCGTAAAGAGCGTCCGGGCGTGATGTTTGCCGATATGGAACTGATTGGTGTACCGCACACCATCGTCATTGGCGACCGCAACCTCGACAATGCAGAGATCGAGTACAAAGCGCGTTCAGCCAGTGAGAAAGAGATGATTAAGCACAGCGAAATCGTTGATTTCCTGGCAAAAGCGCTGAATAAGTAACAGCCCAGGCGCCTCCCTCCGGAGGCGCTTTTTTTAACGTACTTTTCCCCGTAACGACTTGGTACTACTCCGCCGCGCTTTGCCTTCCAGCCGCCGTTCTTTCGACGCACGGGTTGGACGAGTGGCACGCCGTACCTTCTCCACCGTGGTCAGTTCCCGAATCAGGTTAATCAATCGCTGCACGGCTGCCTCACGATTCATTTCCTGGCTGCGGTACTCCTGAGCTTTGATGATCACCATCCCTTCGTCGGTAATCAAATGGTGGCGGGCCGCCAGCAGACGTTCTTTGTAGAACGGAGGCAATGACGATGCTGCAATATCAAAACGCAGATGAATGGCGGTGGAAGTCTTATTAACATGCTGCCCACCAGCGCCCTGCGCCCGAATGGCAGTCAGCTCCACCTCATTTTCCGGCAGTGAAACGGAGCGTGACAATACAATCATCTGTCACCTGCTGTCGGCTGCGCGCCGATACCGCGTAATAACCTGTTCATCAACTTAACCTTTTGTGCGATCTACTTATGCTCAGGACCAGCGAATTTTGTCACTTTCATGGTTTTCTCTGCGTGCTTCACGCTGCAGCCTGGCTGATTTCAATGAAATGCCTGTGATATAGTCACCTATCAACCAGAGTATTGATACTCTGCTGAGGAGGTGAATGTGCAAAAGTATTGTGAGTTAGTTCGCCAGAAATATGCCGAGATTGGCAGCGGCGACCTGGGGTATGTGCCAGACGCCATTGGATGTGCGCTGAATGCACTCAATGATATTGCCGCTAATTCTGCGCTAAACTCTTCTGTCAGGGAACAGGCAGCCTATGCCGCTGCGAACTTATTGGTGAGCGACTATGTTGACGAATGAAGCCTACAAACCCATCAACTGCGATGACTACGACAACCTGGAACTCGCCTGCCAAAAACACTGGACGCTGTCGCTGGAGTTGAAAAGCGGCGAACAGCTCAAGGCGAAAGCCGTGGACATGGTCTCACGTAAAAACGTTGAGTATCTTGCTGTCGACCTCTCCGGTGAAACACGCGAGCTGCGGCTCGATCACATCGCCAGCTTCAGTCATCCTGAGCTGGGCACCGTCATCGTCAGCGAAGACGAGTAACCTGCCAACGGGCGGGAAGTTTCACATCCCGCCCCCCTCATCTACGGCTGTAGCGAACTGTAATACGCCGCCAAATCCGCCATATCCTCATCGCTTAACCCAGCCACAAACGCCTTCATGACTTCAGCCTGACCGCCACTCCGCTCGCCTTTTTTGTATGCCTGCAGGGAATGCAGCAGATAAGGCGCATGCTGCCCGGCCAGATTAGGATACAAAGGAACGGCGCTTTTTCCCTCAGCGCCGTGGCATGCCAGACAGCTGGCGGCTTTCTGCGCACCTGCCTTGATATCACCGTCGGCCAGTGCCGGTAGTGCCACGACGCACAGCGCCGCCGCGATCCAGTGTTTCATCATTGCTCTCCGTTTTATTGTTGTTTTAACCAAATCGCCTGCCAGCCTTGCTCATTACTGGCCGCGCCTTCGCGGGTGATAAACAATCCCGGCGCGCAAATTAACGTCTGGTTGTAGTAAATCAGTGGGATGCGTTCGCGCTGCCACGGTGGAATACCGGCCTCCTGCCACAGCTTTTTCATCTCGCGTCCGCCCGTCCGGCCCTGCAGGTGAAAATAACCCTGGGCCTGAAAACGCACGCTCACCTGCTCATCTGCAGCGGGAAAACGTAACTGTGGAACGTCAGAACGCGCCAGCAATTCACCCAGTTGATCAGGTAATTGCAGCGCTTGTGAACGGTCATCCCAGGTAAGTAAGTGCTGACTGAGGGAAGTCTGCGGCGGCAGCCAGTAAAGGTGCTGGCGATAACGGCGTAGCTCGAAAGCACCAAAGTTCAGGCAGGGCTGTGCATCTTCCCGGCTCTGCATGACTTCACGGGTGATACGTAACAAGGCATCACGCGAAGGCATCACCCCTCCCTGCCCGGCAATCCAGCGACGCAGCAGCGCATGGCGACGTGCTTCGCTCATGCTCAACAGAGACGTGAAGGCCAGCCGCCCTTGCTCATCCGTAAGCTGTGTGAGCTGTTCCGACAGCAGCTCATCCAGCAGTTGCTCCTGCTCACCGCATAGCGCGGCACTGCGTGCCGCTGCAGCGCTAAAATGCGGCCAGCGCGCCTGCAACTCAGGGATCACCCGCTGGCGCAGAAAGTTGCGATCGTAGCGACAATCGGCGTTGCTTTCGTCTTCAATCCAGCTCAGTTGATGTTCTGCCGCCCAGGCTTCCAGCTGCTGACGGCTGATCCCCAACAGCGGACGCAGATGCCGCTTTTCCCCCAGGGAACGCTGCGCAGGCATCCCCGCCAGCCCCGCCGGGCCACTGCCACGTTTTAACGCCAGCAACAGGGTTTCACATTGATCATCCAGGTGCTGGGCGGTAAGTAAGCACTCACCGGGTTGCAGCTGCTGAAACAATGCCTGATAACGCGCCTCACGGGCTGCGGCTTCTATCCCCTGCTCACGACCATCGACCAACACAGGCAATATCGCTAAGGAAATCCCCCATTGCTGGCAAATTTGCAGGCAATGCGCCGCCCAGCTATCCGCATTGGGACTTAAACCATGATGAACATGTAAGGCGCGCAGATGGACCTGCGGGTGCTGCTGTTGCCAGCAAACCAATTGGTGCAGCAGGACGGTGGAATCCAGCCCACCGCTGAACGCCAGCACATAGCGGGCGTCGGGTGTCAGCAGTGCAGCAAGATGGGACAAAGACATGGCGCATTCCGTGAAAACGAGCTACCTGATTGTGGCTCGCGACGGCGGCTATTTTACGCCTGATACAGCTCCAGCGGCAAACCATCCGGGTCTGAGAAGAAAGTACAGGCTTTACCGGTCAGGGCATCGATACGAATCGGTTCACATACCACGCCTTTCTCTGCCAGCGCAGCGACCGATTGCTCAACATCCTCAACACAGAACGCCAGATGGCGCAAACCACAAGCTTCCGGCTGGCTGACACGTGCCGGTGGCGACGGGAAGGAGAACAGTTCAATGGTGTACACTCCATTCAGGCCGAGATCGCCCTTCCAGGAATCACGCTCCGCCCGGTAAAACTCCCCCAGCAATTCAAAGCCCAGCACATCACAATAGAACGCCTTACTGCGCGCATAATCAGTCGCGATAATGGCGATGTGGTGGATCTGTTTAATTTGCAGCATAGCGGCTCCGGTTGTCTGATTTGCCGCCTACCTTACGCGGCAGGCGGCCAGCTGAAAAGAGGCTTTTGTCCGAAGTTAATGATCGTTCTCGCCTTTTAATACCCGCACCAGATAGCGCCCATCCTCCGTCAGCGTGGCACCGTGGATATCGGTTTCAAAGCCGGGATAGTGCCGCCCGATGGTGCAGAGCATCAGCAGGAAATCGAGCACCGCGCGGCTTTGTTCGGTGATCATTTCCCCCGGCATCACCAGCGGTACACCGGGTGGGTACGGCAAAATCATATTGGCTGAAATACGGCCCACCAGCTCGCGAATATCTACCGTTTCCACCTGTCCTTTTACCTGCTGCTGAAACGCCTGATGGGGCGTCATCTTCATCTCCGGCAACACATCAAACGCCTTCAGCATCAGGCGGGGTAGATCATGCTGCAGGATCAATTGATGGATCCCCTGTGCCAGCGTCTGAATACGCATGTTGCGATAGAAATCAGGATCTTCGGCATACAGATCCGGCAGCATATTTTTCACCCGCAGGTTGAGATCGTAGGCGCGTTTAAACTCTGTCAGGCCACGCAGCACGCTCATCGCTTTGGTTTTATCGATGCCGATACTGAACAGAAACAGCAGGTTATAAGGCCCGGTTTTTTCCACCACCACGCCGCGCTGATCGAGGAATTTCGCCACCAATGCCGCAGGGATCCCCTCCTCCGCCATCACCCCCAGCTCACTCATTCCCGGGGTCAGGATAGTCACCTTGATCGGATCGAGGTACATATGATCGCGATCGGCCTGGGTAAAACCATGCCACGCTTCGTCTCCTGGCTGGATCGGCCAGCACTCTGCTTCATCAACCTGCTCCGGCTGCCAGATATCAAAGAACCAGCCGTCTGACTCCTCGCGCAGACGCTGGATTTCGCGACGGAAATGCAGTGCCCGCTCCACCGAACGATTCACCAGCCGTTTACCCGGATTGCCGCGCAGCATCGCCGCTGCCGTCTCAATTGAGGCAACAATGGCGTAATTTGGCGAGGTAGTGGTATGCATCATGTAGGCTTCGTTGAAGGTCTGCTCGTCGTAATCCCCTTTGATATGAATGAGCGAAGCCTGTGAAAAGGCAGCCAGCAGTTTATGCGTTGACTGCGTTTCATAAAAAACCTTGCCGGGCACACGGTCACCGCTCATGCCGCTCTTGCCTGCGTAGATCGGGTGAAAATTGGTGTAGGGAACCCAGGCAGAGTCGAAGTGGATCGAGGGTACATCCAGCGTCTGTTTGATGTATTGCGTGTTGTACAACAGGCCGTCATAGGTTGAGTTGGTGATCACCGCATGTACTGGCCAGCTGGCGCGGGGCGTCACATCAACTTTGTGCTGAATGCTATCGCGTGTGAACTCTCGCTGTGGAATACCGCCGAGGATGCCAAGGGCGTTACGCGTCGGCTTCAGCCACAGAGGAATAATATCGCTCATCATCAGCAGATGCGTCAGTGACTTATGGCAGTTGCGATCGATCAATACCGTACTGCCCGCCGGTGCCGCATACATACCGACGATCTTATTCGAAGTCGAGGTGCCGTTGGTCACCATGTAACTTTGCTCGGCACCAAAGGTACGCGCCACGTACTCTTCCGCTTCCAGATGTGGGCCGGTATGGTCGAGCAATGAACCCAGCTCGGTAACCGAAATCGAGATATCCGCTTTCAGCGTGTTAGCACCAAAGAAATCGTAGAACAGGCTGCCAACCGGGCTTTTCTGAAACGCCGTACCGCCCATATGGCCTGGCGTACAGAAGGTGTATTTCCCCTCTTTAACATAGGTAAACAGCGCTTTGGTCAGCGGTGGGGTGATTTTATCAATGTATTCATCGGTGTACTGGCGGATGTGCAGTGCAATATCGTCGGCGGCACTGAGCGCATACTCGAAGAAATGCAGCGCCATGCGCATCTCGTTGATGCTGACATCCATTTGCGAATGGGTGTTGATAAAGGCGTACAGCGGCAGATATTCATTGAGTTGATTGATCTCGCTGCATAATTCCAGGCTGTAGTCATCCCAGTCAAAAATTACGCCGCAGATACGCGGGTTATGCTCAATTAACTTGAGCAGATCGCTGGCATCGGTGGGATAGACAGTCTGAAAGCCCTGTAGCTTCAGCGCAGCATCCAGCTCACGGATCGGTTCATCTTTGTAGAAAACGCCGTGCGGTCCCATGATCGCAAGAATATTCAATGCTCACCTCCTGTGGTGTTGTGGCACTGAATAATGATAGCGAAAAGCGAGGGTGGCTTACTGTCAGAATGCTCCACTGTTGCTGAGATAACTGATGGTTTGAATTACATCACGTTGTAGCGGCCTGCTGATGCAGCTGCTGGCGCTCATCGAGACTTCCCCGTGAGTTCTCATCCCGAATGGAAGATATGACAAACTTTCGCCACGCCTTATAATGTTCATTGGCATTTTCGGGGTCGCTGATTCCGGTATTTATCCGGTCAGCAATACTGATAATCCTGAGTTTGTTATTGCTGGGTGAGGTGAGTAAATATGCCAGTTCGTCAATGGTTGTGATTTCACCATGACAAAATTCCAGACTATTTTCCAGTAATGTAATGATATCCTCACCAAAAGATTTATGCCCATAAAGCTTTTGCGCAATAATTTGTAACTTGTCCACCAAAAAATAAGCATAACCCAAATCTTCAGGTAAATTTTTATATTTCACAAAGAAAGATAAGAGCGTGTCACCGTCGAAAGAAAGAAGCCACTTTACAGAAGGGAAAAGTTCACCGGTGGTTGTGATTTCTCTGAGCAATCGGTTACTGTAAATGGCTATCGCCCGAAGCTGTCCATCTGAAATCTCCGCATTATCAATCAATAATCGATCTATCTCTTCAATACTTAAACCTCTGATACCAAAAGGGAGACCTTGTAAATCAACACTGGTTATCTGAAATCCATCGCCAACCACTAACGGAGCAATAAACATATTATCAAACAAAATTTTTATTCTGTTCCCCCGATTAGCAGAAAGTATTGATTTAATCACATCTTCTCTAATCTCTCCATCTTCCAGTTTTATTAGTTTCCTTGTATCCGCGTTGATGTCACTGCGATTCAATACCAGAGGAGAATTATCAATAGTGTTATGATAAAGGGTCATAATAGGCACCCGTTTATAATAACGCTCAATCATTAATCGTTTGGCCCTCTCTTTAATAATTTCATCTATATCCTCTCTTGTTTGATAAGCCACATATTCAAAATCAGCAGTATAATAAAACTCACTTCTCATCCCGAGGATATCACCATGAATCAAGTGTGATAACATATTGTTGTATTGATATATTTTTTGCCATATTTTACCGGCTACTTCTCTAAAGTTATACACCATGCCATTTATCATTTCAGCTACTAACGAATTTCTGATTTTTCTAAAACTGAGGTTTAAAGGATAATATCCTGGAGCTGATAGTAGATTCATTAACATGACAGGTCGCTTATGAATAGCCTGGACCAGTGTTGCTGCTTCAGATAATGCCAGGTAGCAAGAGAGCTGTTTCTGAGTGGGGCCTGCTTTCCATAAAACATAAGCCAGTTCCTGGTTGGCAGCATCGAACAGTACCCCCCATTTATCAAAATCTCCTTCATTCGCACGCGCACAAGGTACGAGAGTGGTTCTTATATGTAAATTATCAATATTTTTGCTGAGATCATGCAATCTATTAATCATATCTTTTTTAACCAAAGACGATATTTCCCAGCTGTTAATATATTCTTCTACCACACTGATTTTTTTAGCACTTTTACAGGAAATGAAATGAGAGAAGGCATTCGAAACTCTGTCCCTCTTTTTCTGCATGTCTTTTTCCCCAGATGAAAGCGATAAATCGAAACATGCTTCAAGATCACGTCGCAGTGCCATAGCAATATGATTAAGAATCATTTCACTGAGTATGGGATACTGAGAACTCAAAGAGATATTTTCCAGGGGATTTTTTTGAGGGAGTTCAGTTTCCCCTTTGAGAGCAACACTGTCTCCCTTTGGCACAAACGCAGCATAATGCTCCCAGTTATTATTGATATAATTTGCCGTTTGTTGCCTTAAATCCTGCCAGGCTTGCTCATTCCCATAATAACCAGCAGCAACAGCACGAAAGAGGCAGTTTCCATCCGCCATAACATTACGAATATTTCCGCTGCTTTCGATAAGTTGATAATGTTCTAAACCATCAGGCCGCGATCTGCGCAGGTATATTACTTTTTCAGGATTTGTCGTATTTCCTGCCTGAAAATGAGTACCACATTGATCATCCTCAATATCCAGCAGAACATTCAAATAATCCGCAACCCCATAAGTGGCAATATCCATTGCCTCATTATTCCAGATATCAGGTTCTCTGATAGTGCTTATCAGACGGTTTTTTATTATTAAACTATCATGCTGCTCTTTCGCTGTAGCCGTAACCTCAGCTTTATGACTCTTCGAAATATATTTTTTCCCGGAAGCGTTTTTTCTGCTTTTGCGTGATTCCAGAATTTCACTGACGGTTTTATTTGCATAAGGTTCAGATTTATCCAGGCGCGTATAAGATGTATTTTCCCTGGTTGTAGCCGAAAAGCACCACTGATATGCTGCTCTGGAATGATTACTGACGCAACCACAAAAATTTTCGGCAACTGATCTTACCTTGCCATGAACTGACAGATCCCGGAAATGTTGTTTTTCTCGTGGTAAAGGAGATCTCTGCGGTAATGATAATTTAATCTCCGAGCTGGGGATCTGAGGCGTGTTTTTCACAAAACTGACAACCTGTTGGCTGACAGGATTTGAGGACAACGATGTATTTGATAAACCCGGTGGTCTGCCAACGGGTGCACGGTAAGCAGTACAATCATTATTTGGCATCTTGCCCTCCTGTTTTATGACATATAACTATACTCACCAGAAATTTATTTTTTAAAAATGCACTGATCCGATGTTCTGGCGTTATAGCCACAGAATTCCACCAGTTAAAACTCATCATATATGAGTTCAACGCTCTTCCGTATTCTCTGATATGTGATTATATTGCTCAGCCAGCGTCTCCAATCCTGACAAAAACATCTGATATGTAGATCTTGCTTCTGGCATAAAACTGATACCACGCATATTAATAACGACCATAATTAAACTTTTATTGTCTTCATTATCAAGGAAATATATACCACAAGAATGATGCGTATTTTCATCTGCAATGAAAACTTCTACGCTGGAGGGGCGAAGGACCAGATAACACCCTCTGACACCATCCTCAGGCAGCGTTTTAAAAGCCTCTCCCGCAGGCCCATAACAACCAATAAACTTTCCTGTTTCATTTTCTCTCAAAATCCAGTAATTACCCTGTTGTGAAAGATAACAATAAAGGTCTCTCATCGGTATTTTTTCAACATATGACTGCAATGATTTATCTAATTTCCTGACTTCCTCTCGCATTTCCAGTGACTGCCTGCAACTCACCTCATTAACTATTTTCTCCACCAGCATATTCCAATCATCACGGGGATGATAAAGATTGCCTCTTTCAATGATTTTTTTGATGATTTCGTTAATACCATTAAGTATTAATGGCGATACAAAAATCACATAAGCCAGCTCATCAGTATTGGCAATTTTATCAGCAAATGACTTCAGGCATGCCTCTATCATCGTAATAATTTTACTGCCATACGCCCCATTGCCATATATTTTTTTAGAAATACAGTCCAGACCATCCACTAAAAAATAGTCACCACCATCATAACCTGGCGTATAGCGAAATAAGAAGCGCTTGCTATCGTCGCTGAGAACATTCAACCATTCCACATAAACTTTAAGTTCTCCGGTGAGGGTAATTTCTGGAAACAGGCGGTTGGCACAAATAGCGATACATTTAAGATGTCCTCTGGAAATAGCGGGATTATCAATAAACTGATGATTAAGCTTCTCAAAGCTTAACCCTCTTTCCCCATAGGGAAGCCCTTTTAAATTCACGCTATTGATCGGATATGCATCGCCTATAACAAATGGAAAAATATGCATATGTTCACTAACAACATGCAACCTGGCTCCACGATTAAAACAAATTAAATCCCTGACAATCTTCCCGGAGGGAAGATCAGTGTGGATATCATATAACTTTCGTTCCTCACTGTTGATCATACTTCTCTTTAATACCAGTGGTGAATTATCAATCGTTTCCTGATATAGATTTATTCCGGGAACACGTTGATAAAATCGTTCTACCATTAGCCGGCAAACTCGATGCCTGATAACAACATTTCTGTCATCCCATATTTCATTTTCAATAAGGTTATCAAGATCCACTTTGTAATAATGATCGCTCTTCATCTTTATCAGATCATAGCCAGCTAACATATGAAAACCATTATCAAAGGGTGGCAGTAAAGAGCAATGATCACTAAAGTACGACGTTAAAATATCTATCAGACCACCAATGCACTCACTTCTGATATTTTTCAGTTCGTTATTCTCAATAAAAGACGTCTCAGTCATCAGCTGCTCCTCCAAACGGAGGCCGCGTTGATGAACCAATTGTATTAAATCAACTGTTTCTGACAGCACTAAGAAATTAGAGAACTGCTGTGCCAACATCCCCGTATTCTCTAAAATATACTGAAGCTCTCTATTCGTTGACTTGAAGAATACGGCCCATGGTGAGAAGTCTTTTTGTTTTAATCGGGACGTACAGAGTTTTACATAATCTTCGCATTTATTATTCAGATGGTTTTTAAGATAATGCAATCTTTTTAATAACCGGTGTTTAACAACCGGGCCAATTTCCCAGTCGTTTATCACTCCTCTGATCTCCTGATACCTTTCCCGACTGATATCGCTAACAAAGTGAGAGACCAGATGGTTAAAACTTTCTTTTACTTTTCTGGATTTTTTTTGCTCTCTCGTGAGAGGAGAACTAAATAATGCTGTTAAATCCGTTTTCATACTCGCGACTGTATAATCCAGAATCGCATCACTGATATCTGGAGCCGCAGTAGAAAGATAGGGCATCATTTTATTCAGTGGATAATTTTTTGGCAGCATCTCAACGGTTGCGGCTTTCCTCGGGAACGTCTGCGTCGGAATAAAATCAACGTAGTTATCCCAATGGTCATTGATATAGTCAGCCGTACCCTGTCTTAGCCGCTGCCAATGTACTTCATTACCATATCTATCGAGGGATATAGCACGAAACAGACAATTCCCATCCGCCATCACATTACGAATATTTCCGCTGCTTTCGATAAGTTGGTAATGTTCTAAACCGCACGGTCTGGATCTACGTAAATGAATAATTTTTTCAGGGCATTGCGTATGTCCCACCTGGAAATGAGTATTGAGCTCTACATCTTCAATATCCAGAATAACGTTTAATAAATCTGCAACCCCCGTAACAGCAATATCCATTGCATCCGTATTCCAGTTACCCGGTTTGCTGATCGCTTTTATCAGGTGATCTTTTATGCTACCTGCGTTGCCGGGATATTCTTCCGTGATCCCTGAGGCACTTAATGGTCTTTTCGTAGTAATGCATTTTTTCTTCGCTGGATTTTTTTTTATTTTACAGGCTTCCAGTATCTTACTTACTGTTCCACCCGCCCCGGTCGCTGATGCTTTCTGCTTGATATTACGGTGTTGTTCTGTGGTTTTATCGGAAAAACACCACTGATAAGCGGCTCGGGAATGGTGACTGACACTGCCACAGACGGTCTCGGTTACCCTCTTCATCTTCCTGTGAATAGACAGGGACTGAAATTGTTGTGTCACCCGTGATAAAGAGGGTCCCTCAGGCAATAACGATTCGGTTCCGGAACTGGAGGGAAGTAACGGTGTATTTTGTGTAAACCTGATCGCGTGCTGGCTGGCTACAGTGGAAGGATCGGATACCGTTAATGGATTTGATGTGCTGACAATCGGCGCACGGTAACTGAAACAATCATTATTTGGCACCCTGCACCGCCTAAGACTGAATATAAGGAACCATAAGGATAGCAATGCCTATAAGCAGGCAATTCAGTTTTTTTTCTGAGAATAGCGGGAGAAATATGGAAGTATCAGGCCAGTAGCCTGAAATCAGGGAATGAAATCACGGAGAATGTCCTGCGACACTCTCCGTGATTTACAGATGCGTGTTAGATGAGAATCAGGCGTAGCCGTAGCTCATCAGACGCTGGTAACGACGGTTCAGCAATTCTTCCGTGCTAAGCACATCAAGATCGGCCAGATCGGCCAGCAGCTGTTTTTTCAGCGTAGCAGCGATATCGACCGGGTGACGATGCGCACCACCCAATGGTTCCGGGATGATGGAATCGATCAGCTTCAGCTCTTTCAGACGATCGGCGGTGATGCCCATCGCTTCTGCTGCCAGCGGCGCTTTGTCGGCGCTTTTCCACAGGATAGAAGCACAGCCTTCCGGAGAGATCACCGAATAGGTGCTGTACTGCAGCATGTTGACTTTATCGCCCACACCAATCGCCAGCGCACCGCCCGAACCGCCTTCGCCGATCACGGTACAAATCACCGGGATTTTCAAGCCAGACATTTCACGCAGGTTGCGCGCGATCGCTTCAGACTGGCCGCGCTCTTCAGCACCCACGCCCGGATAGGCACCCGGTGTGTCGATGAAGGTGATCAACGGCATCTTAAAGCGTTCCGCCATCTCCATCAGGCGCAGCGCTTTGCGGTAGCCCTCTGGTGCTGGCATCCCGAAGTTACGGCGAATTTTTTCTTTGGTTTCACGGCCTTTCTGATGACCAATGATCATCACCGGGCGACCATCGAGACGCGCGATACCGCCAACGATGGCTTTATCGTCAGCATAGGCGCGATCACCTGCCAGCTCGTCAAAATCGTCAAAGGCATTGCGGACATAGTCCAGCGTATAAGGACGCAGCGGATGACGCGCCAACTGCGCGACCTGCCATGCACCCAAATCGGAGAAGATTTTACGGGTCAGCTCGACGCTTTTTTCACGCAGACGCTGCACTTCTTCATCCAGATTAATATCGTGTTTCTCATCCTGACGGCCAATCGATTTCAGCGAATCAATTTTCGCTTCCAGTTCTGCGATTGGCTGTTCAAAATCCAGGTAATTAAGACTCATAATGTTCCTGTTTTAGTCAAACTCCAGTTCCACCTGCTCCGACCCAACTAACGACCGCAAATCGTTGAGTAAACGATCGCTGGGCGAAATACGCCACGCTGCACCAAAGCGCAGCTTCGCCCGCGCATCTGCTCTCTGATAATAGAGATGCACCGGAATAGTCCCGGAACGATAAGGTTCCAGAGACTGGCGGAGACGGTTTAAAAGCTGGTCATCAATTTGCCTGTCCGTCAGCGAGATAGCAAGACCACGCGCGTATTTTTCCCGCGCTTCGTCAATGTCCATCACTTCACGGGCGGTCATTTTAAGGCCGCCACTAAAGTCATCAAAGCTGACCTGTCCGCTGACGATCAGGATTCGGTCCTTCTCCAGCAATTGCTGGTATTTATCCAATGCATCGGTAAATAACATCACTTCCAGACGACCAGAGCGGTCATCCAGAGTACAGATACCAATTCGGTTGCCGCGCTTGGTAACCATCGTCCGGGCTGCAATGACCAGCCCCGCCGCGACGGTCACTTTACCACGATCGGTCGGATGCATGTCCTTCAGGCGCATGCCGCCGACGTAACGTTCAATTTCTTTCAAATACTGATTGATCGGATGGCCGGTGAGATACAGACCCAGCGTTTCACGCTCACCATCCAGCTGAATCTGTTCCGGCCACGGCGTCACGCTGGCGTAGGATTTCTCCACCTGCTCGGGTTCTTCCGCCAGAACACCAAACATATCCGCCTGGCCGATGGCCTCCGCTTTCGCGTGCTGATCGGCCGCTTTCAGCGCATCGCCAAGCGAGCTCATCAACGCGGCACGATGCGGGCCTAAGCGATCGAACGCCCCGGACATGATCAGTTTTTCCATCACGCGGCGGTTGATCTTTTTGGTATCGGTACGCGCACAGAGATCGAAAAGTTCTTTGAAGTAACCATCGCGATTACGCGCTTCAAGGATCGCTTCGATCGGGCCTTCACCCACGCCTTTGATCGCACCGATGCCGTAAACAATCTCACCGTCATCGTTGACATGGAACGGGTACAGCCCGGCGTTGATATCCGGCGGCAGAACCTTGAGGCCCATACGCCAGCACTCATCCACCAGTCCCACCACTTTTTCGGTGTTATCCATATCAGCGGTCATCACCGCTGCCATAAACTCAGCCGGGTAGTGCGCTTTCAGCCACAGCGTTTGGTAAGACACCAGTGCGTAAGCAGCGGAGTGCGATTTGTTGAAACCATAACCGGCGAATTTCTCTACCAGGTCGAAGATCTTCATCGCCAGCTCGCCGTTGACGCCCATTTTCTCCGCGCCTTCCTGGAACACCGAGCGCTGCTTCGCCATCTCTTCCGGTTTCTTTTTACCCATCGCACGACGCAACATATCTGCGCCACCGAGGGTGTAACCGGACAGCACCTGGGCGATCTGCATTACCTGTTCCTGGTAAAGAATGATGCCATAGGTGGGTTCCAGTACCGGTTGCAGCGACTCGTGCTGCCACTCAATATCCGGATAAGAGATCGCTTCACGCCCGTGTTTACGGTCGATAAAGTTATCCACCATGCCAGACTGCAACGGACCAGGACGGAACAAAGCCACCAGAGCGATCATGTCTTCGAAGCAGTCCGGCTTCAGACGTTTGATCAGATCCTTCATGCCGCGCGATTCAAGCTGGAACACCGCGGTGGTTTCCGCGCGTTGCAGCATGTCAAAACTCTTTTTGTCATCGAGCGGAATGGCAGCGATATCAATCGGTTCCAGCCCCTGCTTCTCACGGCGCGGGTTTATCATCTTCAGCGCCCAGTCGATAATGGTGAGCGTTCGCAGGCCGAGGAAGTCAAACTTCACCAGACCCGCGTATTCCACATCATTCTTATCAAACTGCGTCACCGGATGATTGCCGTTTTCATCGCAGTACAACGGGGAAAAATCGGTGATTTTGGTCGGCGCGATCACCACGCCACCGGCATGTTTACCCGCGTTACGCGTTACGCCTTCCAGCTTACGCGCCATATCGATCAGCGCCTTAACCTCTTCATCAGCCTCGTAGATTTCCGGCAGTTGCGGTTCGGCAGCAAAGGCTTTTTCCAGCGTCATGCCCGGATCGGGCGGCACCAGTTTGGAGATGCGATCGACGAAACCATAGGGATGGCCCAGCACGCGGCCTACGTCACGGATAACCGCTTTCGCTGCCATCGTTCCGAAAGTAATGATCTGCGATACGGCGTCACGACCATACATTTCCGCGACATGATCGATGACCTGATCGCGTTTTTCCATGCAGAAGTCGACGTCAAAGTCAGGCATCGACACACGTTCCGGGTTAAGGAAACGTTCGAACAGCAGGTCAAACTCAAGCGGATCAAGGTCAGTGATTTTCAGCGCATAGGCCACCAGCGAACCGGCACCGGAACCACGTCCCGGCCCCACAGGCACGCCGTTATCTTTCGACCACTTGATAAACTCCATGACGATCAGGAAGTAACCGGGGAACCCCATCTGGTTGATAACGTTGAGTTCAATCTCCAGACGCTCATCATATTCCGGCCGCTTCTCCGCGCGAACTTGCGGATCGGGAAACAGGAATTCCAGGCGTTCTTCCAGGCCTTCGCGAGATTTCATCACCAGGAAGTCTTCGGTGGTCATATCGCCGGTAGGGAACTGCGGCAGGAAGTATTCACCGAGACGCACCGTCACGTTACAACGCTTAGCAATTTCTACGCTATTTTCCAGCGCTTCCGGGATGTCCGAGAACAACTCGCACATTTCCGCTTCGCTACGCATATATTGCTGAGGGCTGTAGTTACGCGGGCGCTTAGGATCGTCCAGCGTAAACCCGTCGTGGATCGCCACACGAATCTCGTGTGCGTCAAAATCGTCTTCATTCAGGAAGCAAACTTCATTGGTCGCCACCACCGGCACGCCTTGCGCTATCGCCAGTTCGATTGCGGAGTGCAGATAGGCTTCTTCATCCGGGCGACCCGTGCGCGTCAGTTCGAGGTAGTAGCGATCGGGGAAGTGTTGTTGATAAAACGCCAGACACTGTGCCACCAGCGCATTGTTACCGCGCAGCAAGCTACGTCCTACATCACCACGGCGACCACCGGAAAGCAGGATCAAACCTTCCTGATGCTCAACCAGCCAGTCACGATCAATCACCGGGCCAGCAAAGCCGTAACCTCGCTGATAAGCACGTGAAATCAGCAACGTCAGGTTCTGATAACCGTCGTTGTTGGCGGCCAGCACGGTGAGCTGAGAGAGCTCATCACCCATCAGCTCACTGGCAACGTTAAAATCAGCACCGATAATCGGTTTCACCCCGGCACCATGCGCTGTGCCATAGAACTTCACCAGCCCACACAGGTTGGTAAAATCAGTAATGGCAATGGCGGGCATACCTAATGAGGCCGCTTTTTTTACCAGCGGCCCGGTCTTCGCCAGGCCATCAACCATTGAGTAGTCACTGTGGACACGCAGATGTATAAAACGAGGTTCAGCCATATCAGTTTCCGGTTAAAACAGTGTCAGGCTATTAAAGCGTAGTCGGCTGACGCGCGGCCAGCACGTCGGCATCAATCAGGGCGTTGCGTACCGGCGCAAAACTGCGACGGTGATGGGGTGTGACACCATGCTGGGTGAGTTTTTCCATGTGCAGCGCCGTAGGATAACCCTTGTGCTGTGCAAAACCATACTGCGGGAACAGCAGATCCAGCTCGGCCATTTCACGATCGCGCGTCACTTTGGCCAGGATCGACGCAGCGCTAATCTCCGCCACCAGGCTATCCCCTTTGACCACGGCCTGCGCAGGCATCGGCAACGCCGGGCAACGATTGCCGTCGATCAGTACAAAATCGGGTACCAGCGCTAAACCAGCAACCGCGCGCTGCATCGCCAGCATCGTGGCGTGCAGGATGTTGATCTGATCGATCTCTTCCGGTTCGGCGCGCCCCAGGCTCCACGCCAGCGCTTTCTCTTTGATCTCTTCATACAACGCCAGACGACGTTTTTCTGACAGTTTTTTGGAGTCGGCCAGACCCACGATCGGTTTTGCCGGATCGAGGATCACCGCGGCAGTCACTACCGCCCCCACCAACGGACCGCGTCCCACTTCGTCAACACCCGCAATCAAACGCGCATCCGGATAAATAAACTCAGCCATGGGCAATCTCCAATACAGCATCCGCGGCCTGCTCGTCGGCATTCCAGCGAATCTGTGCATGTAGCTCGTTAAAGGTACTGAGCAACGCATCACGCTCCGGGCCAGCATGCAGCAAGGGTTCCAGTGCGGCGGCCAATGCCTCCGGCTGGCACTCATCCTGCAACAACTCCTTCACCAGTTCACGTCCCGCGAGCAAATTTGGCAATGAAACATAGGGGGTTTTCACCAGCCGTTTCGCCAGCCAGAAAGTGAAGGGTTTCATACGATAACCTACCACCATCGGACATTTTGCCAGCATGCATTCCAGTGCCGCCGTCCCGGATGCCAGAATCGCCGCATCGCTGGCGATCATCGCCTCACGGCCTTTACCGTCGAGCAGATGCATCGGCAGCTCGGGGGCAACCTCGGCTTTGATCTGTTCGAATTGTTCGCGTCGTTTGGCGTTAACCAGCGGCACCACAATTTCCAGAGTCGGATAGCGCTGGCGCAGCAGCTGCGCAGCTCGCAGAAAATCGGCGCTCAGCATTTCGACTTCCGCACCACGGCTACCCGGCAGCAGGCCGAGGCAAATCGCATCGTCGGCAATACCTAAATCACGCCGCGCCGCCAGCTTATCGGGTTGCATTGGCATGGCATCCGCCATGGTATGCCCGATAAAACGGCATGGCACGTTGAAACGATCGTAGAAGGCTTTTTCAAACGGCAGGAATGCCAGCACCAGATTGGTGTTACGACCAATTTTAAAGACACGTTTTTGACGCCAGGCCCACACTGACGGGCTGACATAATGGATGGTACGGATGCCAGCACGCTTCAGGCGGCCTTCCAGCGTAATATTAAAATCTGGTGCATCGATACCAACAAACACGTCCGGTTGCAGTTCAGTGAAGCGCTGCGTCAGGTCGCGACGGATTTTCAGCAAGCGTGGCAGACGTTCCAGCACTTCAACAATGCCCATCACCGCCAGTTCTTCCATCTCATACCAGGCTTCGCAACCTTCAGCTTGCATACGCGGACCCGCAACACCAACAAAACGCGCATCAGGATGGCGCGCCTTTAACGCGCGGATGAGTCCGGCACCAAGAATATCGCCGGAGGTTTCTCCGGCGACCAGGGCAATAGTCAGGGGACGCACTGACATGGATTAACGAATCAACCCACGGGTAGAACGGGCAAAGAAGTCATAGAAAGGCTGCACTTCGCTGTGAGCTTTTGCCAGTGCTTCAATTTCCGGCTTGGCTTCTTCCAGCGTTTTATCGCTGCGATACAACAATTTGTAGGCATTGCGAATCGCATGCAGTGCTTCTTTGCTGAAACCACGACGCTTCAGGCCTTCGATATTGATACCAAAAGGCGTCGCATGGTTACCCTGCGCGATGACATAAGGAGGAATATCCTGAGCTACGCCAGAACAACCACCAACCATCACGTGTGCGCCAATGGTGCACCACTGATGAACGGCGGTCATACCACCAATGATCGCAAAATCATCAACGGTGACATGGCCACCCAGCGTGGCGTTGTTGGCGAAAATGCAGCGATTACCAATCACACAGTCATGTGCGATATGGGCATTCACCATCAGCAAATTGTCACTACCGACTTTTGTCAAACCGCCACCCTGCACCGTTCCACGGTGAATAGTGACGCTTTCGCGGATGCGATTGCGATCGCCAATTTCCACGCGAGTCGGCTCACCGGCATATTTCAGGTCCTGGTTCACTTCACCAATGGAAGCAAACTGATAGATCTGATTATCTTTACCGATACGCGTATGGCCATTCACCACCACGTGCGATTTAAGCACCGTACCTTCACCAATTTCCACGTTGGCACCAATAAAGCAAAAGGGACCGATGTGAACATTGGCACCGATTACGGCACCCTCTTCAATAACAGAACTGGGATGGATGTTGGCGGTTGAATCAATCACTAATTATGCCTCCCGGCTACGGGCACACATCATGGTCGCTTCACAGACAATTTTACCGTCTACGGTAGCAACACCTTTGAAGCGAGTAAGACCACGGCGGGTTTTCTCGAAAGTGACTTCCATGATCATCTGATCGCCCGGAACGACCGGACGCTTGAAACGAGCTTCATCAATACCTGCGAAGTAGTAAAGTTCGCCCGGTTCCAGTTTTCCAACGCTTTTAAACGCCAGAATGCCCGTCGCCTGCGCCATTGCTTCCAGGATCAATACGCCTGGGAAAATCGGTTTACCAGGGAAGTGTCCCTGGAAAAACGGTTCGTTAACGGAAACGTTCTTCACCGCACGCAAATATTTATGCTCTTCAAACTCCAGCACGCGGTCAACCAGCAGAAATGGATAGCGGTGCGGCAGCAATTCTAAAATCTCTTCAATTTTCAGAGTATGCGTTTCAGTAGTCAAAATACTCTTCCTGTCCTAAAAAAATCTGATGGCAACAATAACACGGCCTGCATCGATCAAAATGATCATCTGCAGGCCGCAAATCAGTTCGGTGGCGTTTCGCTTCTTTGCGATACCTGCTGCACTTCCTCAAAAGGCTCCTGAGGTGGTAAGAAGGTACGCTACTTATTATGAAGCGGGTCTCGCGGGATGGCGTCAGTCGTCTTTGCCGACTTTACGCTCGATGGCTTTGAGACGTTTGCTCATGTCATCGATGTTCATCACCAGCGCTGCCGTTTTACGCCAGGTTTTGTTGGGTTGCAACGGAATACCCGAAGAGTATACCCCAGGCTCTGTGATCGGACGCATTACCATGCCCATTCCGGTCACGGTCACTTTGTCACAGATTTCCATATGCCCGTTAATGACGCTGGCGCCGCCAATCATACAGTAACGACCAATCTTCAGACTACCCGCCATGATCACACCACCAGCAACTGCGGTGTTATCGCCGATCACAACGTTGTGTGCAATCTGACACTGGTTATCTATGATAACACCATTGCCGATCAGAGTGTTATCCAGCGCACCGCGATCGATGGTCGTGCAGGCACCAATTTCCACCCGATCACCGATTATCACCGTTCCCAGCTGGGGGATTTTCACCCAATTGCCGCGATCGTTGGCGTATCCGAATCCATCCGCACCAATGACGGTGCCCGATTGAATCAGACAATCCTGACCGATCTCGATTTCGTGGTAAATCGTCACGTTAGCCCACAAACGTGAACCGCGACCAATATGCGTCTGCTTACCTACAAAACATCCGGCACCGATAACGACGTCATCGCCCAGTTCAACACCGGACTCGATCACCGCATTCGCGCCTACCGATACATTGTTTCCCAGCTTCGCGGTCGGGTCGATCACCGCGCTGGGCGCGATATTTTGCGCGGGCTGAGGCGTGGTGTCCAGCAGTTGTGCCATGCGGGCGTAAGTCAGGTAAGGATTTTTTACCACCAGCGCAGCCGTATTACACCACTCCAGATCCGCTTCCGTCAGCACCACGGCCGAAGCCTGAACCTGGGCGAGCTGCTCGCGGTAACGGCTGTTTGCAAGAAAAGTGATTTGGCCAGTTGTGGCGGATTGCATAGAAGCAATGCCGGAGATGGCGATATCGCCATCTCCGTGCAATTCTGCATCCAACTGCTGGGCTAAATCAGCCAGTCGAATAGATGACATCGATTATTTAACCTGTTTTACAACGTCTGCAGTGATGTCTTTAGCATCGGAAGAAGTGTACAGCACGGCCTGAGAGTCCAGAACCAGATCGTACCCTTCGCTTTTCGCTACAGACTGAACTGCGGTCTGGATTTTAGCCAGCAGCTTGTTGCGTTCCTGCATCTGACGGGTCTGGTTGTCTTTTTCAAAAGCCTGAGCTTTTGATTCGAAAGCCGCACGCTCAGAAGAAATCTGCTTCTCTTTCTTGGTACGGTCGCTTGCTTTCATGGTAGAAGCATTGCGCTGCAGATCCTGGATTTCCTGCTGGATTTTCTGCTGCTGAGACTGGAGATCGGAGGCGCGGCCCTGGAACTCACTCTCAAGTTGCTTAGCAACAGCAGCACGCTGCGGAGACTGCTGGAAAACCTGGCTCAGGTTAACAACGGCGATTTTGTCTGCCGCCTGGGCGCCAGCAGAAGCAGCTAATGCAACACCCAGAGCAGCGGCACAGAACAACTTTTTCACTATAAACTCCTTACCCTCAACATGTGTGTTTGCAGCGTGTAGCAGAGCTACACGCTTGCAAGACGCTATTTATACCCGTTGGGTATACACTTCCCTGCTCAGAGCTTTACCAGGTTTTACCGATGTTAAACTGGAACTGCTCTGACTTGTCTCCCTCGACTTTCTTGACCGGCTGGGCATATGAGAATACCAACGGCCCCAACGGTGACATCCACTGTAGTGCGATACCGCTGGATACGCGAATATTGTTTGGATCGCTGTAGTCCGGGATCCCTGCCGCACGTGTTTCGGCAGTATTCTGCCATTTAGTATCCCAGACCGTACCCGCATCAACAAACAATGAGGTACGCACTGAGTTAGCGTATTTCTCGCTCAGGAACGGCGTTGGTGTGATCAGCTCAAGGCTGGCCACTGCCATCGCGTTACCGCCCACCGCATCATCTGACTTACAAACGCCATTCGGATCGGACAGCGTACAGGTGGACGAGCCATCGTTCAGATACGCAGCTTTCGGACCAATGGTGTTGGACTGGAAGCCACGAACGGTGCTGGAACCACCCGCGTAGAAGTTCTCATAGAACGGCATCTCTTTACCACCGAGTCCGTCACCATATCCAATACGGCCACGACCCAACAGCACCCAGGTACGATCCTGGTTAATCGGCACGTATTGTTGCGTATCCAGCGTCGCTTTATAGAAGCTGTTGTCTGAACCCGGAATGGTGATCTTACCGTTCAGGTTGGTACGGTTACCCGACGTTGGGAAGAACCCGCGGTCCAGGGTGTTATATGTCCAGCCATAGTTGAAGGTGAAATCATTCGCAGAATAATCACCGTCACTATTCAGACCCTGCTGATGCCCTACCGAGTCGAGATAACGCCACATCGCAATCTGCGGCTGCATATTGGACAGGTCGTTATGTACGTAACCTAAACCAACACGCAGGGAGTTGTTCTCGTTAATCGGGAAGCCCAGCGTACCATCAACACCATAACTTCTGTTGGTGTAGTCAGAAAGGTCAGCATCGTCAGCTTTAAAGTCGTTATAGAAAATACGACCACCCAGGCTGACACCGTCCACCGTGAAATACGGATCGGTCAGTGAGAATTCAGCATAGGTCTGATAATCGTTTTTGGTACCGCTGATACCCACGGTGTTACCGGTGCCGAGCCAGTTTTCCTGGGTCACACCGACCTGGAAGCTCACGCCACTCTCGGTGCCGTAGCCCACGCCGAAGTTAAAGGTACCGGTATTACGTTCTTTCACCTTGTAGACCACGTCTACCTGATCAGGCGAACCCGGCACACGCTGGGTATCAACGTCTACGGTTTCGAAGTAACCGGTACGGTTCAGACGTTCTTTGCCCTGCTCAACCAGATCGCTACCCAGCCAGGCACCTTCCATCTGACGCATCTCACGACGCAGTACCGAATCTTTCGATGTATCGTTACCCTCGAAGCGGACTTTACGCACGTAGTAGCGGTTGCCTGCATCAACGTTGATATGCAGTTTTACCGTCTTATCGGCATCATTGATTTCCGGCTGTGTCACCACACGCGGGTAGGCATAGCCGTAGCGGCCCAGCAGTTTCTTGATGTCATCTTCCATCTGGGTGACTTTGGTGCCGTTATACAGCTCACCCGCAGGGATCTTCGTCAGATGTTCAATTTCCGCCGAATGACCTGCCATGCTGCCGTTCACGATCACGCCAGCAATCTTGTACTGATCGCCTTCGGTGATGTTTACGGTGATGTAGATACCTTTTTTGTCCGGCGTCAGGCTCACCTGCGTTGAATCGATGTTGAAACGCGCATAACCGCGATCCAGATAGAAGCTGCGCAGGGTTTCGAGGTCCCCGGCCAGTTTCTGTTTCTGGTATTTACGATCGCCCACCACGTTCCACCACGGTACTTCGTCACGCAGCTGGAAGCGGGAGATCAGTTCATCTGAACTAAACGCTTTGTTGCCCACGATGTTGATCTGCTGAATCTGTGCAGAAACACCTTCCTGGAAGACAAACTTCAGGTCGACACGGTTACGCGGCAGCGGCGTGGCAATCGCTTTGACGCTGGCGGTATATTTACCGACGCTGTAATAGAAATCCTCCAGTCCCTTCTCAATGGAAGAGAGCGTGGTGCGGTCAAGGGCTTCACCGACGCGGATACCTGATGCTTCAAGGTTTTGCTTCAGCTGATCTTCTTTCACCGCTTTGTTACCGGAGAAAGTGATGCTGGCAATGGTCGGGCGTTCTTTCACCTGGACAATCAGCGTAGTACCGTCGCGCAGAACCTGAACATCCTCAAAGTTACCGGTGGCGAACAGTGAGCGAATGGTATTTCTGACGTCATCATCATTCACTGTATCGCCGACACGAACCGGCATGCTAAGCAGAGCCGCGCCGACGGCGACTCGCTGTAGCCCTTCGAAATGAATATCCTTCACCACGAAATCGTCTGCACCGTAAACGGTGGCGCTGCTAAACAGCAGCGACGCTATGAGCAACTTTTTCATCGCCATCGTTGTTATGCGTTTTCCTAACACATCCCACGTCTGTCTGCATTCCAGCTATTACAGACGTGAGAAATCATTGAAAAGTGCAAGCCCCATTAACAGCACCAGCAGAATTGAGCCAATGCGATAACTAAAGTCCTGAACTCGCTCGGACACAGGTCCACCTTTGATCTTTTCGATCGCCAGAAAGAGCAAATGTCCACCATCTAAAACCGGCAGTGGGAACAGGTTAATTATCCCTAAGTTGACGCTGATAAGCGCCAGGAACATCAGGTAGTAAATCACCCCATATTCTGCTGATAACCCGGCACCCTGCGCGATCGAAATCGGCCCGCTCAGATTATTCAGCTTCACATCCCCGGTTATCAACTTGCCCAGCATGGAGACCGTCAGCTTCATCAGTTGCCAGGTTTTTACACTGGCTTCACCAATCGCGGCGAAAGGCCCATACTGCCTTACCGTTCTGTACTCGTCAGGCAGCGGAATCACCCGCGGGATGACTCCCGCAAAACCTTCCGCTTTGTTACCCGGTTTCGCTTCAGGTGTCAGCGTTAACGCCAGAGATTCGCCGTTCCGCTCCACTTCCAGCGCCATGTTTTTGCCGGGGTTATCACGCACCTGAACCACAAAAGCCTGCCATTGTGTTAACGGCTGACCATCGACTTTAACGATCCTGTCGCCCGCTTGCAAACCGGCTTCACTCGCCGGAGAGTTAGCCTGCACTTCGGCGAGGGTCGTTTCAATCTGCGGTCCACGTGGACGAATACCTAACGCAACTACCGGGTCCTGCTTGTCTGGCTCAAACTGCCAGTCATGCAAATCCAGCTGCTTCTGCTGCGTAGCCTGTTCGCCAAACTGCGAGACGGTAAGCGTCGTACTTTGGTCGCCGATTTTGCCAATCAGTGCCATGCGTACCGCATCCCAATCAGGCGTTTCGATACCATCTACCGCTTTAAGTTCCATACCGGGGGCAATTTGCGCTTCCGCCGCGATAGAACCGTTCAGAATTTCACCAATTACCGGGCGTACACCGGGCACGCCGTGAATAAACACCGCCCAGTACGCAAAAATGGCAAAAATGAAGTTAGCGATCGGTCCGGCAGCAATAATTGATGCTCGCTGCCAGACAGCTTTGTTATTGAAGGCCTGATGACGCAGTTCAGCGGGGACGCTTTCAACGCGTTCATCCAGCATTTTGACGTAGCCGCCAAGGGGGATCAGAGCAATGACATATTCCGTGCCCTGACGATCGCGGCGACTGAACAGCGCTTTGCCAAAACCAATCGAAAAACGTTCAACTTTGACACCGCAGCGGCGCGCAACCCAAAAATGGCCGAACTCGTGCACGGTAATTAGCACGCCGAGCGCCACAATAAAGGCTGCAAAACTCCAGAGTATGCTCAACATCGTCGCCTATCCTCAGAGGGTGCGGAACACCAGCAGCAACAGGCAGGCAAAGACCGGCACCGCTGCTGTCAGGCTATCAATACGATCGAGGATACCACCGTGACCCGGAATTAAGTTACCGCTGTCTTTGATACCGGCCTCACGTTTGAACATACTTTCTGTCAAATCGCCCAGTACCGACGCCAGAGCGGCGATAACGGCACAAATAATCAGGGTTGACGTGGCAATGGTTAGCGGTGCGAACAGAGCAAACAGCCAGGCAATCACGGCAGAGCAAACTAACCCGCCGAGGAAACCTTCCCAGGTTTTACCTGGTGAGACTTTAGGTGCCAGCTTGTGTTTGCCAAATAACCGGCCAAACATATAGGCACCCGAATCGGCACCCCACACCAGAAACATGACAAACAGCAGCCACCAGGCTCCGGCAAAATGATCGGTATCATAATGGTACTGGCGCAATGCCATCATGCCCCAGAAGAAGGGGATCACGGTGAGCACACCAAACAGGAGACGTAACGGACGTGAGTGACGCCAGACAGCAGCCGAGGCGGGATAGAAAAGCACCAGCACCAATGCCACAACCCACCAGATCAGCGACGCCCACAGGGAGCTTTCCATCTGGAGTTGGTGCAAATCGCGTTGGTAGGGCTGAAGCGTGAAGAGCATCACAGCCAGCAGTAAACCACAAAGTACAGCCAGCCAGATGCGTTGTTGACGGGTCGCCATACCCGCCAGCTGCCCCCATTCCCAGGCGGCAAGCATACAGATGACGATAGTTGTTATCGCAAAACCGGACAGTGGTAACCAGAACAGCGCAGCAATCACCAGCGGAATTAAAATAAACGCGGTAATTAAACGAGACTTCAGCAAAGGTTACCCCCAGGTTGCTCAGGCGCCGCCTGGTGCAGCGCCGCCATAACGACGCTCCCGCAGAGAGAAAGCATTCAGTGCACCTTCAAAAACTTGTTCATCAAAATCAGGCCAAAGAACATCGGTAAACCAGAACTCAGCATAGGCTATTTGCCACAGCAGGAAGTTGCTAATCCGATGCTCTCCCCCGGTCCTTATCACTAAATCCACCGGCGCCAGCTCATTCATACAAAGGTATGGAGCCAGACTCTCTTCGGTTATCTGGTCAGGACGTAACAGACCTTCCTGAACCTGCTCGGCCAGTTTTCTGGCACCCTGGATAATATCCCAACGGCCACCGTAGTTGGCAGCAATGTTGAGAGTCAGTCCATTATTTTGCTGAGTCAGTTCCTCGGCGCGACGAATGCGTTCCTGAATTCTGGAATTGAAACGACTAATGTCGCCAATCACACACAGACGTACATTGTGTTTGTGCAGGCTTTTGACTTCACTATCAAGCGCCCAGACAAACAATTCCATTAAGGCCGTCACTTCCTGTACCGGTCGGCTCCAGTTCTCGCTACTGAACGCGTAAAGCGTGAGCGCCTCCAGCTTATGGCTGACCGCAAAGCTGACGGCCCGGCGTACTGATTTTACCCCGGCTTTGTGGCCTGAAATACGCAGTTTGCCCTGATTTTTTGCCCAGCGACCATTACCATCCATAATGATGGCCACGTGACGCGGCGTACAATCGAACCGGTCATCGAATGTGTTGTGATTGTTGGACGACATAACGCGTAATAATTCCTTTAATCAGAAATGCTGTGGTTTCTGAATACATTGCGCCTGCAGCAAACACCGACCTTTCAGTCGGCTGGCATCGAAACAATGCCAGGCCGTGAAACGCGAGCGAGCGACTATACCATTTTCGCCCTGAGCTAACAAATAGCGGGGACAATCAACCTGCTATGCGCAAACGTGGCAACATTTCATTGGCACACACCCGCGCTAACCGATCAATCTCCACGACCGCCTCAACGCTATCGGGTTCTCCGCAGCTCAGCGATGCCAGCACTTCACTGTTCAGTACAGCGATATCGGTAAAGCGGATCTGATGCTGCAGAAATGCGGCGACCGCCACTTCGTTGGCTGCATTCAGCATCGTCGTGGCGGCCTGGCCAGTGGCACAGGCGTCAATTGCCAGCTTCAGGCAGGGATAGCGCGCGTAATCTGGCTCAGCGAAGGTCAGCGCTTTCATTCGGGTGAAATCGAGCGGTGTCACGCCGGCAGAAATACGTGCTGGCCATGCCATGCTGTGGGCAATCGGGGTACGCATATCAGGCGATCCCAGTTGCGCCAGCACGCTACCATCGCAATAACGCACCATAGAATGGATGACCGACTGCGGGTGCAGGATCACCTCCATCTGAGCATCAGTTGCGTTAAACAGCCAGCGGGCTTCAATGTATTCAAGACCTTTATTCATCATGGTGGCTGAATCAACAGAGATTTTACGCCCCATTGACCAGTTCGGATGCGCACATGCCTGGTCCGGCGACATAGCCGCTAACTCAGCTAATGGCGTGTCACGAAAAGGGCCACCTGATCCCGTGAGGATAATCGACTCAATGCCGTTCTCCTGCAGATCAGCGTACCCCAACTGTTGCTGTATGGAAGCCGGTAAACTCTGAAAAATGGCGTTGTGCTCACTGTCGACAGGCAACAACTGGGCCTGATGGCGCTGTACGGCCTCCATAAACAGGCGGCCGCATGTGACAAGAGATTCTTTATTCGCCAGCAGAACGGTTTTCCCGGCGCGGATGGCCGCCAGCGTCGGCAGCAGACCCGATGCACCGACAATCGCCGCCATCACCTGATCAACTTCATCCAGCGCAGCCAATTCACAGGCTGCCTGAACGCCGGAGAGCACTTCGGTTTTGATGTTGAGTGCTCTCAGTCGCTCACGCAGCGCCTGGGCGGAGATGTCATCCGCCATCGCCGCATAGCGCGGCTTAAACTGCTGACATTGCTCGGCCATTAACGCCACATTCTGACCAGCCACCAGCGCTGTTACCTGATATTGCTCAGGATTTTCTCGCACCACCGCCAGTGTATTGGTACCCACCGAACCCGTAGAACCCAGCAGAGTTAATCGCTTCATGACGCTTTCCGTGTGTATTCAGGAGAAGGCAGATAGAAAATGCCCTCTTCCGCAGGGACAAAAATAAAACGCCGCAAGATTGTGCATTCCCAAATGGGTATACCTCTCTTGACGGCGTTGGTCGGATAAAGATGGAATCAGAACTCCATCAGTTCCTTTTCTTTCTCTGCCAGTGCTGCATCAACATTCTTGATGCGCGCATCGGTCATTTTCTGGATCTCATCCTGCGTACGACGTTCGTCGTCTTCGCTGATCTCTTTATCTTTCAGCAGCGCTTTGATTTTGTCGTTCGCGTCACGACGTACGTTACGTACTGACACACGACCCTGCTCCGCTTCACCACGAACGATTTTGATCAGATCTTTACGACGTTCTTCCGTCAGCGCCGGCAGCGGAACACGGATGTCGCTACCTGCCGAACTTGGGTTCAGGCCCAGATCTGATGCCATGATCGCTTTCTCAACGGCCGGACCGAGGGAACGGTCGAAGACGTTGATTTTCAGCGTGCGGGAGTCTTCTACAGTGACGCTAGCCAGCTGACGCAGCGGCGTCGGTGTACCGTAGTATTCAACAACAATGCCGTCGAGCAGAGAGGGAGAAGCGCGACCAGTGCGCACTTTGCTAATGGTGTTTTTGAATGCTTCCACGCATTTGTCCATGCGCGTTTCAGCATCTTTTTTAATTTCGTTAATCACGTTGAAACCCTTGGATTCGGTTTGACCTGGCCATTTCCGGGCTAACCGGAAGCGGTATCGATAATCATCGATCATCCTGAATGGTGCGCAGCGCCACAGCGCCGCGCCAACAGAATATACCCTATTTTATCTTGCCTCGGGTATTAATGCGTAATCAGGGTACCTTCTTTTTCACCCATCACTACGCGGCGCAGCGCGCCAGGTTTGTTCATATTGAAGACGCGGATCGGCAGTTGATGGTCGCGGGCCAGCGTAAAGGCGGCCAGATCCATCACTTTCAGCTCTTTATCCAGCACTTCAGCATAGGTCAGCTGTTCATACAGCGTTGCATCCGGGTTTTTCACCGGATCGGCAGAATAGACGCCATCGACTTTGGTGGCTTTCAGCACCACATCCGCTTCGATTTCGATGCCACGCAGGCAGGCGGCTGAGTCGGTGGTAAAGAACGGGTTGCCAGTACCGGCAGAGAAAATCACAACACGGTTATTGCGCAGCAGGCTAATCGCTTCGGCCCAGCTGTAGTTATCACATACGCCATTCAGCGGAATCGCTGACATCAGACGCGCATTGACATAGGCACGGTGCAGCGCATCACGCATCGCCAGGCCATTCATCACGGTTGCCAGCATACCCATATGGTCGCCGACCACACGGTTCATACCAGCCTGTGCCAGACCCGCGCCACGGAACAGGTTACCGCCACCAATAACCACACCTACCTGGATACCCAGCTCAACCAGCTCTTTTACCTCTTGCGCCATGCGGTCAAGCACACTCGCGTCAATACCAAAACCTTCGGCACCTTGCAGTGCTTCGCCACTCAGTTTTAGCAGGATACGTTGATATACAGGTTTTGCGTTGGTCGCCATGGTCAATTCTTCCTGGAAGATATGATGAAAAGGAGAAGTTAAATCTGATCAATCATCCGCTTAGCGAGAGAGAAAAGCTATTGGGAAGTGACTGAAAATGCGTCCGCAACAAAATGCAGACAAAAAAGAACCGCCTTCCGGCGGTTCTTTCGGACCAATTAAGACTGTTTGGACATTGCAGCAACTTCTGCTGCGAAGTCAGTCTCAACTTTCTCGATACCTTCACCCACTTCGAAGCGGATAAAGTTGATTACGTCAGCGCCTTTCTCTTTCAGAGCCTGGCCAACGGTTTTGCTCGGGTCGATAACGAAAGCCTGACCAGTCAGAGAAACTTCGCCGGTGAATTTCTTCATACGGCCTTCAACCATTTTCTCTGCGATTTCTTTCGGCTTACCAGACTGCATCGCGATGTCCAGCTGAACCTGGTACTCTTTAGCTACCACGTCTTCAGACACGTCTTCCGGCTTCACGAATTCCGGCTTGCTCGCTGCAACGTGCATTGCAACCTGCTTGATCAGCTCTTCGTCAGCACCTTTGGTAGAAACCAGAACGCCGATACGTGCGCCGTGCAGGTAGTTACCCAGCTCAGCACCTTCCAGAATCGCAACACGACGGATGTTGATGTTCTCACCGATTTTCGCAACCAGTGCTACGCGTTCTTCTTCGAACTGCGCTTTCAGAACTTCAACGTCGGTCACTTTGCCAGCGGCAGCAGCGTCGATCACTTTGTCAGCAAACGCCTGGAAACCGGCATCTTTTGCGACGAAGTCGGTCTGGCAGTTAACTTCCAGGATCACACCATAGCCGTCAACGATCTTGGTTTTGATCACGCCATCAGCAGCAACGTTACCCGCTTTTTTCGCTGCTTTGATTGCGCCAGACTTACGCATGTTTTCGATGGCCAGCTCGATATCGCCATTCGCTTCAGTCAGCGCTTTTTTGCAATCCATCATGCCAGCGGCAGTACGCTCGCGCAGTTCTTTTACCAGTGCAGCGGTAATTTCAGCCATTCCAGAATCCTCGATTCGTTTCTCAGTGTTTGCACACTGCCAGAAACTTGTTGCGGAAAATTTACTCTGCCCCGCTCACCTGAAAGGCCAGCGTGACAAACTTGGATATAATAAAGGGGCCTGTGCGGCCCCCTTAACAGATTACATCTGATGTCTAAGGGCTCTGTGAAAGAGCAGACCTTATCAGGCGTTCTCTAAAGACGCGTCTTCAGCTTGCTCAGCCAGATCCTGTGAACGGCCTTCGCGCACGGTAGTGGCAACGGCAGTCAGGTACAGGCTTACAGCACGGATTGCATCGTCGTTACCCGGGATAACGAAATCAACGCCGTCCGGATCAGAGTTGGTATCAACGATAGCAAATACCGGAATACCCAGGTTGTTTGCTTCTTTGATTGCAATGTGCTCGTGGTCAGCATCAACAACGAACAGTGCATCCGGCAGACCGCCCATATCTTTGATACCGCCCAGGCTGTTTTCCAGCTTGGCCAGTTCACGAGCGCGCATCAGCGCTTCTTTTTTGGTCAGTTTGTCGAAAGTACCGTCCTGAGACTGAGTTTCCAGATCTTTCAGGCGTTTGATTGACTGACGAACGGTTTTCCAGTTGGTCAGCATGCCACCCAACCAGCGGTGGTTAACGAAGAACTGGTCGCAGCTCAGTGCAGACTCTTTTACCGCTTCGGCAGCAGCGCGCTTAGTACCGACGAACAGGATCTTACCTTTACGGGAAGAAATTTTGTTCAGCTCAGCCAGGGCTTCGTTGAACATCGGTACAGTTTTCTCAAGGTTGATGATGTGAACTTTGTTACGCGCACCGAAGATGAACGGCTTCATTTTCGGGTTCCAGTAACGGGTCTGGTGACCGAAGTGAACACCAGCCTTGAGCATGTCGCGCATGGAAACAGTTGCCATGATTACCTCTAAAGTTTGATTGGGGTTGGGCCTCCATGTATCCCATACAACCGACCTCTTACAAGGCACCCCGGCGTATGTGTCGATACATGTGTGTTTTAGTACACATAATGAGATTTATGCGTTTCCTGCCGGCCTTGAGGCTGACAGAGAATCGTCGGCGCGCTTTATACCATAATGCGCAGGAATACGCCAATAGTAGTTAGTGGGAAAAGGCTTACCACTTCCCGATTTGGCAGCCTAAATCGCTGCTGCTAACATGACTGCACAGAATTCAATTATCGTCGAAATTTTCGACAGCCGCGGATTAATTTAATGGCAATTTCAATCAAAACCCCTGAAGAAATCGAAAAAATGCGTGTTGCGGGCCGTCTGGCCGCTGAGGTGCTGGAAATGATTGCACCGCACGTCGTGCCGGGTATCTCTACCGGTGAACTGGACCGCCTCTGCCACGAGCACATCACCCAAAAGCAGCAGGCCATTTCTGCCTGTCTTGGCTACCACGGTTTCCCGAAATCGGTGTGCATCTCAATCAATGAAGTGGTGTGCCACGGTATTCCCAGCGATGACCGTCTGCTGAAAGATGGCGATGTCGTCAACATTGATGTCACGGTGATCAAAGATGAATATCACGGCGACACCTCGAAAATGTTCATTGTTGGCAAGCCAACCATTCAGGGGGAGCGTCTGTGCCGGGTCACGCAGGAAAGCCTGTATCTGGCGCTGCGTCTGGTAAAACCAGGCATTCGCCTGCGCGAGCTGGGCCGTGCGATTCAGAAGTATGTTGAAGCGCAGGATTTCTCCGTGGTGCGTGAATATTGCGGCCACGGCATTGGTAAAGGTTTCCATGAGGAACCCCAGGTGCTGCATTACGATGCCGATGACAGTGGCGTGGTATTGCAGGCTGGCATGACCTTTACTGTCGAGCCAATGGTTAACGCCGGTGATTACCGCATCCGTACCATGAAGGATGGCTGGACCGTAAAAACCAAAGATCGCAGCTTGTCCGCGCAGTATGAGCATACTATTGTGGTGACGGAGAACGGCTGTGAGATTCTGACCCTGCGTGAAGACGACACCATTCCAGCGGTGCTGGAAAACGTAGCGTAAATCTCTTTCTAATAATGACCTCGCCGACTTAGTGTCGGCTTTTTTATGGCGTGCAGACGAGACGATGTCGATGAGTGGTAGCGTGACCGAAGCAGTACACAAGGGCCTGACCGATTCCCCTGCCGACTGGCCCGATGAAGCCTTAACCCGCGAGAACCTCAAACTCTATCTCGAACAATTTCAGCAGCATATGGGCGTGGCTTTTGATGCCGGGACCGATGTTGAATCGCTGATTGATGTACGCACGCTGTTTATCGATCGGCTGTTGCGCCGCTTATGGCGCTTCTTTGGCTTTGATCAGATGAAAGAGATCGCCCTGCTGGCGGTCGGTGGTTATGGCCGTGGCGAATTGCATCCGCTATCCGACATCGATGTACTGATCCTCAGCCGTCGCCCACTGGATGAGCAGGCGGCACAGCGTACCAGCCAACTGCTGACGCTGATGTGGGATCTCAAACTGGAAGTCGGCCATAGTGTCCGTACGCTGGAAGAGTGCCTGCTGGAAGGGCTGTCGGATCTGACCGTGGCCACCAACCTGATTGAGTCGCGCATGCTGACGGGTGACGTGGCGCTGTTTCTCGAACTGCAAAAGAACATTTTCAGTGATGGCTTCTGGCCCTCGGCGCAATTTTTTGCCGCCAAAATTGAAGAACAACAGGAGCGCCATAAGCGCTATCACGGCACCAGCTACAACCTGGAGCCGGATATTAAAAGCAGCCCAGGTGGCCTGCGCGATATTCACACGCTGCAATGGGTAGCGCGCCGCCATTTCGGGGCCACGACCCTGGATGAGATGGTCGGTTTCGGCTTTCTCACCGAGGCAGAACGCAACGAGCTGAATGAATGCCAGGAATTTCTCTGGCGCATCCGCTTTGCCCTGCATCTGACGTTAACGCGCTACGATAACCGGCTGTTGTTTGATCGCCAGTTAAACGTTGCGCAGCGCCTCAACTATCTCGGCGAAGGGAATGAACCCGTTGAGCGCATGATGAAGGACTTTTTCCGCGTCACGCGACGGATTGGTGAGCTGAATCAGATGCTGCTGCAACTGTTTGATGAAGCCATTCTTGGGCTTTCCTCAACCGAAAAGCCGCGTAGCATTGATGACGATTTCCAGCTACGAGGCGATTTGATCGACCTGCGCGACCCAACGTTGTTCGATCGTGAGCCACAATCGATTATGCGTATGTTTTACGTGATGGTACGCAACGAAGACATTAAAGGCATCTATTCCACCACGTTGCGCCAGCTACGTTATTCACGCCGCCATCTGAAACAGCCGTTGTGCCAGATTCCGGAAGCGCGCCAGACATTTATGGCGATTCTGCGCCACCCCGGGGCCGTGAAACGCGCGCTGTTGCCGATGCATCGCCATAGCGTGCTGTGGGCCTATACACCGCTGTGGGGCAATATCGTCGGCCAGATGCAGTTTGACCTGTTCCATGCCTACACGGTGGATGAGCACACCATCCGTGTATTGCAGAAGCTGGAGAGCTTTGCCGACGAAGCCACGCGTCCGATGCATCCCATGTGCGTTGAACTCTGGCCACGTCTGCCGCAACCGGAGTTGCTGCTGATGGCAGCACTGCTGCATGACATCGCCAAAGGCCGCGGCGGCGATCATTCTATTCTTGGGGCGCAGGATGCGCTGGATTTTGCCGAATTGCATGGTCTCAACTCACGCGAAACCCAACTGGTTGCCTGGCTGGTACGCCACCATCTGTTGATGTCGGTCACGGCACAGCGTCGTGATATTCAGGACCCCACCGTCATTCAGCAATTTGCTGAGGTGATGCAGAACGAAAACCGCCTGCGTTATCTGGTGTGCTTAACGGTTTCGGATATTTGCGCCACCAACGAAAGCCTGTGGAACAGCTGGAAGCAGAGCCTGCTGCGTGAACTGTTTTTTGCCACGGAAAAACAGCTGCGCCGCGGTATGGAAAACAGCCCGGACCTGCGCGAGCGCGTGCGCCATCATCGGTTGCAGGCGCTGGCCCTGCTGCGCATGGAAAATCTCGACGAAGAACGGTTGCAGCATATCTGGAGCCGCTGCCGTTCTGACTATTTCCTGCGGCACACCCCTAATCAGCTGGCATGGCATGCGCGTCATCTGATTAACCATGATTTAAGCAAACCGCTGGTGCTGGTCAGCCCGCAGGCCACCCGTGGCGGCACCGAAATTTTTATCTGGAGCCCGGACCGTCCTTACCTGTTCGCTACGGTGGCGGGCGAGCTGGATCGGCGCAACCTTAGCGTGCACGACGCGCAAATCTTTACCAGCCGCGACGGCATGGCAATGGATACCTTTATCGTGCTGGAGCCGGATGGCAACCCGCTTGCCGCCGATCGTCACCCGATGATCATCCAGGCGCTGGAACAGGCGATCACCCAAACGCAGTGGGTACCACCGCGCGTGCGTCGTCAGTCATCACGTCTGAAGCACTTCAGCGTGGATACCGAAGTCAGCTTCCTGCCGACCCATACCGATCGCCGCAGCTATCTGGAATTGATCGCACTCGATCAACCGGGTCTGCTGGCGCGGGTGGGAGAGGTTTTTGCCGATTTAGGTGTGTCGCTGCATGGCGCACGTATCAGTACAATTGGTGAGCGGGTTGAGGATCTTTTCATCCTGGCGAACAGCGAGCGACGCGCGCTTGATGCCGAAATGCGCAATGTATTGCAACAACGGTTGACAGAGGCCCTTAATCCAAACGATAAAGTGTGACCGCAATCGATTTATTACTCGTGCTTGCACGGATTTGTAGCGGCGCGATTTATCGCGCTGTTTTCAGGCATTTTCAGGGTTTGTTAAACCCGCGCGATAAATCGCGCCGCTACGGAATGTGCCTTAAACAATCAATTTAGTATGACAGACTCAGGAAATTATCATGCAACAGTTACAGAGCGTTATTGAATCTGCCTTTGAGCGTCGCGCTGACATCACGCCAGCCAGCGTGGACAGCGCCACTCGTGAAGCCATCAACCAGGTCATCGGTCTGCTGGACAGCGGTGAACTGCGCGTTTCTGAAAAGATCAACGGTGAGTGGGTAACGCATCAGTGGCTGAAGAAAGCAGTGCTGCTGTCGTTCCGCATCAACGACAACCAGGTCATGGAAGGCGCAGAAACCCGTTTCTACGACAAAGTACCGATGAAATTCGCCAACTGGGACGAAGCGCGCTTCAAAAAAGAAGGCTTCCGCGTTGTTCCTCCGGCAGCGGTTCGCCAGGGTGCATTTATTGCACGTAACACCGTGCTGATGCCGTCTTACGTTAACATCGGCGCTTACGTTGATGAAGGCAGCATGGTCGACACCTGGGCAACCGTGGGTTCCTGTGCGCAGATCGGTAAAAACGTTCACCTGTCTGGCGGTGTCGGCATCGGTGGCGTACTGGAGCCATTGCAGGCTAACCCGACGATCATCGAAGACAACTGCTTTATCGGCGCGCGTTCAGAAATCGTAGAAGGCGTGATCGTTGAAGAAGGTTCCGTGATCTCCATGGGCGTCTACATCGGCCAAAGCACCAAAATTTATGACCGCGAAACCGGCGAAGTTCATTATGGCCGTGTACCAGCGGGTTCTGTGGTGGTCTCAGGTAACCTGCCTTCTAAAGATGGCAGCTACAGCCTGTACTGCGCGGTTATCGTGAAGAAAGTTGATGCGAAAACCCGTGGCAAAGTCGGCATTAATGAGCTGCTGCGCACCATCGACTAAGGCGAATTTGCCTTAAATAAACTTATCCGACGGGCCTGTATTCAGGCCCGTAATTTTTTCTTTACACATCCCACCTGACAACCTGTTTCTCACCGCGAATTAACAAGTGCGTTTGTTTTTCAAACAGGTCATAATCCGCGCCAGTTAACTCAGGCCGCGCAATGTTCATCCCGGTTTTTTATGTCTACAGTTGTTTAAGCTGGTTGCTGCGTTTCAGCTGCATCCTGAATGATGATGGTCCTGCGCGCTCTCCCACTTTTGATGGAATATAAAGCTATGTACGACAACCTGAAAAGCTTAGGTATCAGCAACCCTGACGACATTGACCGTTACAGCCTGCGTCAGGAAGCCAATAACGACATCCTGAAAATCTACTTCCGCAAAGACAAAGGTGAATTCTTCGCGAAAAGCGTGAAATTCAAATACCCGCGTCAGCGCAAAACCGTGGTGGCCGACCACAGCAGCCAGGGATATAAAGAAGTTCAGGAAATCAGCCCTAACCTGCGTTATGTGATTGATGAGCTGGATCAGATTTGCCAGCGTGACCAGGTTGAAGTCGATCTGAAACGCAAAATCCTTGATGACCTGCGCCACCTGGAAAACGTGGTATCTAACAAGATTGCCGAGATCGAATCTGACCTCGATAAACTGACCCGCAGCGGTCGTTAATCCTTTCTTCCCGCTCTGCTCAGGCCAGCTAATGCTGGCCTTTTTTCTGCGCATAAGGCAGTGAAAACAGCCAGGTATCGCGCTGTGCCTGTTGTACCGCGCCACGTTCAGAAACTGTCGATGCTGTCCAGTCAGCCTGAGCAATGCGCTGCTGCCAGCGTGATTGCTGCAAGCTGTTATCCGCCAGCGATAATAAAGGAATCAGCCGTTGGCTGACGCGATCACGGTTTTTCCATGGCCAGGCTTTCGCCGGATCGCTGTAAGGTGCCATGGCTGCCAGCGCTGTGAGCAACGATCCGCCCTGCGGGTTCTGGTAATGCCAGAGATCGCCGGTGCCGCTTCGTTGCGCCAGTTGGGCAAGGTTGCTGAGTGCCTGCAGGTTAAAAAAGCTGTAATGAAAGGATCGCGTGCGCGCCAGTTCAGCCGGTTGCGTACCATCAGCACGAATCTGTTGATCGATCTTACTGCGCGCCAATGCCACCATCGCCTGCACCGTCGTGCGATCGCCAAGATACCAGGCAATGCCCGCCACCTGCGTACAGTACCAGCTGCCGTGGTTGTTAGCTGCTGCGGCCTCTTGCTGCGCCAGCGGGCTCTGTTGCAGCCAGTGCAGATACGCGTGAAACCATTGCTGCACGCCCTGCTCATCCGTGCGTCGCCAGCCCGGCGCACTGCGCAATAGCGTCAGCGCATCTACCACCCGGGTAGCGAAATAACGCCCATCAAGCACCCCGGTATGACGCCCCTCCGCCACACCTGGCACGCCCTGGGCAAAATTGAGATTAGGATTCATGCGACTGGCGGCATCAATGAACCAATGCCGCACCATCGCCTGCGCTTTATCGGCATAACGCTGCTCGCCCGAGAAGTAACAGGCGAGGGTCAATACCTGCAAATCGGCGGTAAAACGCGCCAGCCGGACACCATCGCTTTGATCATTTTTGCTGGCTGGATTGACCACCCCATCGCGCCGCTGCCAGGGCAGACCTGCCGGGTGGGTATCGTCTGGCCACCAATAGGCGCTCAGACTGAGATAATCATGCTTTGAACCGCTCGGTGGCAGCAGCCCTTTATCGGTGACGCTCGGGTCAGGATGCTTCAGCGCCTGCTGCGCTTCCCGCTGCAATTGCTGCCACGCTGCGCGGGTTGGTGCTGGCGCAGTATGCTGGGCCAGCTGTTGCCTGACCTGCTGTAAGTCGGTCAGGGAGAGAAAAGCCAGCTCAGTCGCCATACCCACACCACTGTACAACCACAGTAGTGATGCCAGTAGCCCTGCCAGCCTCATCAGGTCTGCTCATCCAGTTGCAGTGCCACATACAGCAGCAGGCGATCGTCAAAGTTACCCAAATCCAGGCCGGTCAATTCCGAGATACGGTTCAAACGGTATTCCAGCGTATTGCGGTGGATAAACAACGCACGCGCCGTAGCGCTCGGCTGCACATTATGCGTGAACCAGGCGATCAGGGTCCGACGCAGCAAACCGTTGTTATCCATATTTTTTAATTTCGCCAGCGGCCGGGCCAGCTCATTCGCCTGCCAGCCGCCACGTAAACTATCGAGCAGCACCGGCAGCACCAAATCCTGATAAAAATAGCTACGCTGCTCCGGCATACGCTGCTTGCCCACCATCATGGTGGTGCGGGCAGTACGATAGGATCGCGCGATGCTGCCCGGCCCGGTGAAGTAGTTGCCCAACGCAATGCGCATCCGCAGATGACCGCTCTCTTTCATCCGGTGCAGCAGTTGTTCCACCCGGCGACGGTGATCGTCCTGATCGTAGCGGCCATGCGTATTCAGCGCGGGCTTCAACACCACCATTTCGGTCAGCGACACAATGGCGATCAGGTTATCGCGCTCAGGCGTGGTCAGCAGGGTTTGCAGTTGCTGTAATTCCGACATGGCGCTATCTACGCCCAGCTGGCCGCTATCGACCTCCACCACCGCCACAACGCGTGGCTGATTGAGGTCGATACCCAGCCGCTGCGCCCATTCACTCAACGCCGGTGACAGGCTTTCGCTCCGCACCAGGTTTAGCACCAGTTCTTCACGCAGACGGCTGTCCTGCGCCAGCATATGCAGCAAACGTGCCTGTTCCAGCATCATTTCAGCTGTCATGCAAACCAGCTCGCCGTAATGACGTAGTGCGACCGGCTGCCCGGTCAGGCCGATCACGCCGACGATTTCACCATCAATACGCAACGGCAGATTAATACCAGGGCGGACGCCATGCAGATGTCTGGCAACAGCCTCATCAATGTCCACCACCCTGCCCTGCGACAGCACCAGCAACGCACCTTCGTGCAATTCGCCAATACGCTCACGGTCACCACTGCCAATAATGCGGCCACGGGCATCCATCACGTTGACATTGCTGTCAATAATTTTCATGGTGCGGGCAACAATATCCTGAGCCAGGCGCGCATCGAGATGATAGGTGGCCATCAATCACTCCAGAAAAAAGACGAGAAGACAGAATACGCGCCCATCAGACAGCTGACATTGTGCAAATGCACATAGCCGCAGGAATAATGCGGGAATTGCGGGGGAGGTCACACTCGCTGAATATTTGACCGGACCCCATTGTTACAAAAAAGGCGGACCGAAGTCCGCCTTGAGTTTAACGCTACAGAGATTACTGCATCAGGAGGTACAGGCTGCTGTCGCCGCGCTGTACATTCAACGCCAGAACCGACGGTTTGGTGTCGAGGATCTTGCGTAATTCGCCCAGATTCGCCACGCCCTGCTGGTTCACACCGAGGATCACATCGCCTTTTTTCAGGCCGATGCGCGCCGCAGCACTCCCCGCTTTCACGCTATCGACACGCACGCCTTTCTGGCCATTGCTGTCGACATTGCTCAGGTCAGCGCCTTCAATGCCGGTGTAGATAGTGGCTGACTGCACTTTATCCTGGGTGCTCTGCTGCAACTCCACGGTGACGCTCACCGGCTTGCCGTCACGCAGCAGACCCAGTTGCAGTTTGGTGCCAACCGGCAGCGAACCGACTTCCGCACGCAGTGCTGAGAAGCTGGTCAGCGGTTTACCGTTCATGGAAACCACGACGTCACCCGCTTTGATACCGGCTTTCGCCGCCGCTGAATTTGGCAGTACCTGGCTGACGAACGCACCGCGCTGTGCATCGACTTTCATCGCTTTTGCCAGCTCAGAGTTCAGCTCGGTGCCCATAATACCCAGCTCACCGCGTTTCACCTGGCCATATTCGACCATCTGCGCGCTGAGGTTTTTCACCATGTTACTCGGGATAGCAAAACCGATACCGATGTTGCCACCGTCCGGTGCCAGAATCGCGGTGTTGATACCGATCAGTTCACCGTTAAGGTTCACCAGTGCACCACCCGAGTTACCCCGGTTAATCGCGGCATCGGTCTGGATGAAGTTTTCATAGTTTTCGACATTCAGGCCACTACGACCCAGTGCCGAAACAATGCCCGAGGTAACGGTTTCGCCGAGACCATACGGGTTACCGATGGCCACGGTGTAATCACCCACGCGCAGATTGTCGGAGTCAGCAATCTTAATCGCCGTCAGGTTTTTCGCATCTTTCAGCTGGATCAACGCAATATCCGACTGCGGATCTTTACCGATCACTTTCGCGTCGTAGCGACGGCCATCGCTCAGCTGCACCTGGATTTTTGTCGCGTTTTCAACCACATGGTTGTTGGTGACCACGTAGCCTTTATCCGCATTGATCACCACGCCAGAACCCAGCGCACGGAATTTCTCCTGCTGCGTGTCGCTACCGCCGCCGCTGTTATCGCCGCCGCCGCCGCCCTGACACATCGGTGAGCTTTGGAACGGCGAGCCGTCCTGGCAGAACGGGGAGTTATCACCAAAGAACTGCTGGAATTGCTGCGGCATGCGCGGCGTCTTCACCGTCGTGCTACCTTCCACGCTGATACTCACCACCGAAGGCATCACTTTTTCCAGCATGGGTGCAAGGCTAGGCAGCTGTTGACTGGAGGAGGAAGCTGTCTCCGCCGCGAAAACACTGACAGGGCTGAATGCCATGCCCAGACTAAGTGCCAGCGCACTTAACGTTAATGTGCTTTTTTTCATTCATCTGTGTCTCATATAAGATTTACGTCCGGACCATTGCTGTGGTCGTGATGATGAGATTAAATTGTAAACGCGAAGTTCCTGATAAAGTTTTGGGTAAAAGTAAAAAATTATTCCTCTTCTTTACAAAACTTCGCTTATTCCACCGCCATCAAACGACGGTACTCATCCCAGGCATAAAGATCGGTCATACCACTGATATAGTCCTGAATAAGGCGTGAACGATAATAGCGTTCCCACAGCAGACGCTCATATTTATGTTCCACAATCAACGTGCGCATTGATTGCTGATACGCTTTGCGATGTTTGCCAGAAAGTTTATGAAACAGACGCGTTTCAATCGGATGTCTGGCTAAGAAATCATCATTCATCAGCGTGGTGAACTGCTCATAATCCAGCTGCATTAATGACTGATAAATTTCCAGTAATCCTTTAATTACGCGATAACCCTGTAATTCCAGCTGTTCGACTTCCGGATGATTAAACACTTGCTGACGCGCGACCGTTTTAAATAACATCAGCAAGCGACCTTCCTCACCATCATCCTCCAGCAGGGCATGATTAAAATTACCTGTAAAAATAGCGGGTAAGTTATCGATAAAGCGCCGTACCGCATGGCTGACTAACACGTTTTGTACGTTAACACGTAGCGCCATAAAAAATTGATCGCCTTTGGTGCGCCATTTCTTTTGGCAGGCTTCTTTCCAGGCCTCACCAATGGTGCGACTAAATGCATCACCCGGTTTCACCCCTCCCCAGGCTTTCAGCAAATAGTCATATAAGGTATCAACATTGAAAATATCTTTCTCCACTGCGTCGTCAAGGTCGGCGATGCAATACGAGATATCATCGGCGGCTTCCATTATCCAGGTCAGCGGATAACGATGATGTTCTTTTATATCGGTAGCCACCCGAAGATTCGCGACATATTCCCGCTCTGATAAATAAAAACCCGGCTTTTTCATTAATACGCTGAACTCAGCCGGTTTATCTCCCTGCCACCAGGCCGGGGCGGTATATTTCAAAATGCAGGCCACCTGAGCATAACTCAGGTTCAGTTGCAGCAAGGTATGGACCATGCGAATCGCCTGCGCATTGCCTTCGAAGTGGCACAAATCCTGACGAATCATTGCATTCAGCTGGTCAAAAGCGGCGCGTTGCGCATCATCTTCGACCCCCGCCACCAGCGGATCAACCAGTTCAGCGGGCAAATTGTCATCAAACCAGTCATTGATCGCCGCCTCACCGAAGTGACCAAAAGGCGGATTTCCCACATCATGTAACAGGCAAGCCATCTCGATCAGGCTTTCAAATGCGCCTTCCAGCTCATCCAGCCCGTATTTCGCCAGCCCGCCGCCCTGGGTTTTCAGGCATTGCAGGATCTCTTTCGCGATGTAGCGTCCGGTTTGTTGCACTTCCAGCGAGTGGGTCAGACGCGAGCGCACGGCTGCATTGCGCTCCAGCGGAAAGACCTGGGTTTTTTGTTGCAGACGGCGGATAGCGGCAGAATTAATAATACGTCCACGATCGCTTTCAAAATGACGGGTAATAAAGTATTCCCCTTCGGGATCTTTGCGGCTGGTATAGGGACGGGTGAAGCTGATCTTCTTCCTGAAATTGATCGTCGCCATAATTACCCCTTATTTTTTCGTGAATTCTTCCTCTGACAGCCATGTTAGACTATGCCTCACTTTTACCGTTTACATCCACAACATTAGCGAGACTCTTTTATGAAAGCAGGCATTATTGGCGCGATGGAGCAGGAAGTCACCCTGCTGCGTGACAAGATTGAAAACCGTCAGACGCTGACGCTGGCCGGGTGCGAAATTTACACTGGCACGCTGAATGGTGTTGAGGTTGCCCTGCTGAAATCGGGCATTGGTAAAACCGCAGCTGCCCTCGGCACCACGCTGCTGCTGCAACTGTGCAAGCCAGACGTGGTGATCAACACCGGATCGGCCGGTGGCCTGGCCCCGACCCTGAAGGTCGGCGATATCGTGGTTTCTGACGAAGTGCGTTATCACGATGCCGATGTGACCGCTTTTGGCTACGAACCAGGCCAGATGGCCGGTTGTCCGGCCGCTTTTGTCGCCGATGAAAAACTGATCGCCGCCGCTGAGCGGGTGATCAAACAGCTGGATCTCAACGCGGTACGTGGCCTGGTGGTCAGCGGCGATGCCTTTATTAATGGTGCCGCACCGCTGGCGCGCATCCGCAGCACTTTCCCGCAGGCGATTGCCGTCGAAATGGAAGCCACGGCGATTGGTCACGTGTGCCACCAATTCAAGGTGCCTTTTGTCGTCGTTCGCGCCATCTCTGATGTCGCCGATCAGGAATCGCATCTCAGCTTTGATGAATTTCTCAGCGTCGCCGCGCAGCAATCTTCCCTGATGGTAGAAAACCTGCTGGCACAGTTGGCACGTGGCTAAATCGTTCTGGCTGGCCGGGCTGCTGCTGTTTTGCAGCAGCCTGCTGGCTGCCACGCCGCGCGTGATTACCCTTGCCCCGCATCTGACGGAACTGGCATTCGCCGCCGGTATCACGCCGGTGGCGGTGAGCGCCTGGTCTGATTACCCGGCCAGTGCCAAAGCGCTGGAGCAGGTGGCGAACTGGCAGGGCATCCGCATTGAGCGCATTGTGCAGCTCAAACCGGATGTGGTGCTGGCGTGGCGTGGCGGCAACCCACAGCGGCAAATTGATCAACTGCAACGCTTAGGCATTAAGGTGGAGTGGATCGATCCGCAAACCCTTGATCAGATGATTGATGCGCTGGCGTCACTGCAACGCTGGAGCCCACATCCGCAGCAGGCGCGTGATGCCGCCCAGGCACTGCGCAGCCAGGAAGCGCAGCTACGTCAGCAGTATCAGGCACAGACGCCCGTCCGGGTGTTTTTGCAGTTTGGTCAGCAGCCGCTGTTCACCGCCGCCCGCAACACATTACAAAATGAAGTGATCGAATTGTGCGGAGGCCGTAATATCTTTGCCGATAGCACGGTGAGCTGGCCGCAGGTCAGCCGCGAGCAGGTCCTGGCGCGTCATCCCCAGGCGATTGTCATGGGCGGTACTGCCGCACAGGCCAGTGCTATCGGGCAGTTCTGGCAACCGCAGTTATCGGTGCCGGTAATTGCGCTTAATGATGACTGGCTAAGCCGACCGGGGCCACGTTTGCTGCTGGCAGCGCAACAGCTGTGCGCGGCGCTGCATCCGGCGAAAATCAGTACCAAAAACGATTAAAGAATCACCAAAGATTGTCGTTAATCAGGTAACAAAGCACAGCAGCCATGTATGCTCTGTGCCCTTTTTGCGCTTAGCGCAATTTTAAAAACACCAGGAAATCAACATGACCAGAGCTCTGCTGCTGGCCATAGGGCTTGTGATCGCGGCACCCATCGGTGCGGCCACCACCACCGGCTCTATCGTCGCTACGCTGACTATCTTCTCCCGCTGTGATATTTCACGCCCCGGCGTTCAATCGCTGCCTGCGGTAGATTGTGGCCGCCATTTCAGCGCGCAGCCACGGATTACGCAAAGCACATTGCCTCGCGATGCGATGCGCCACGAAACGTCACGATTAGTTACGATAGAGTGGTAACAGGCCGCCAGAACGGCGGCCTGATAAATCAGATACTGAAGGAAGAACCGCAGCCACAGGTGGTTTTGGCATTCGGGTTGGTCACGATAAAACGTGAGCCTTCCAGCCCTTCGGTGTAGTCAACCGAACCACCCACCAGATATTGCAGGCTCATCGGGTCAACCACCAGCGCCACTCCCTGTTTCTCGATGGTCATGTCGCCGTCATTCATCTGGTCATCAAAAGTGAAACCGTACTGGAAGCCGCTACAGCCACCACCGGTGATGTAAACACGCAATTTCAGATCCGGGTTCTCTTCATCCGCGATCAGATTTTTCACTTTTTTCGCTGCTGCATCGGTGAATTGCAAAGGCAGTGCTGCTACATCGTCACTCATGTTTTACTCCGGGTAAACGTCCAGGTCAGAAAACGACCTCAATCACGCTATTATCTGCCAGCCGCAGAGTGCAATCAAGTCTTGCCCTTCGCACTGCGTGCCGCCTGTTATGCTTTAAAGTATAGCCACATGGCGCGGGTGCCTTTCACCTGACCGCTATCTTCCCGTAGAATGACGCGAGTTTTTTTAAGACACAGCCGGAGCCGAAGAATGAGTAAGTCAGAAAACCTGTATGCCGAAGCACAGCGCCTGATCCCTGGCGGTGTGAACTCCCCGGTACGTGCGTTTACCGGTGTGGGCGGCGTGCCGCTGTTCATTGAACGCGCTGATGGCGCTTACCTGTATGATGCCGACGGCAAAGCCTATATCGACTATGTCGGATCATGGGGTCCGATGGTGCTCGGCCACAACAACGCCACCATCCGTAATGCGGTGATTGAAGCGGCCTCACGTGGCCTGAGCTTTGGTGCGCCGACCGAGATGGAAGTGAAAATGGCGCAGCTGGTATGCGAGCTGGTGCCGAGCATGGATATGGTGCGTATGGTTAACTCCGGCACCGAAGCCACCATGAGCGCGATTCGTCTGGCGCGTGGTTTCACCCATCGTGACAAGATCATCAAATTTGAAGGCTGCTATCACGGCCATGCCGACTGCCTGCTGGTGAAAGCCGGTTCTGGCGCACTGACCCTCGGCCAGCCGAACTCGCCGGGCGTGCCAGCTGATTTCGCCAAACATACCCTGACCTGCACTTACAACGATTTGTCCACCGTGCGCAGCGCGTTCGAGCAATATCCTGAGGATATTGCCTGCATCATCGTTGAGCCGGTCGCGGGTAACATGAACTGCATTCCACCGCAGCCGGACTTCCTGCCTGGCTTGCGGGCGCTGTGCGACGAGTTTGGCGCTCTGCTGATTATTGACGAAGTGATGACCGGCTTCCGTGTCGCGCTGGGCGGCGCGCAGGCGTATTACGATGTCACCCCGGATCTGACCTGCCTCGGTAAAATCATCGGTGGCGGTATGCCGGTGGGTGCCTTTGGTGGCCGTCGTGATGTGATGGCAGCGCTGGCACCGACTGGCCCGGTTTACCAGGCGGGAACCCTGTCCGGAAACCCGATTGCCATGGCAGCCGGTTTTGCCTGCCTGTCGCAGATTGCCCAGCCGGGTACTCATGAAACCCTGACCGAGCTGACCACCCAATTATCAGAAGGTTTGCTGGCGGCCGCCAAAGCGGAAAACATCCCGTTGGTGATTAACCATGTGGGCGGCATGTTTGGCCTGTTCTTTACCGCAGCCGACAGCGTGACCTGCTATCAGGACGTCACCCAGTGTGATGTGGAGCGCTTCAAACGTTTCTTCCATCTGATGCTGGAGGAAGGTGTCTACCTGGCTCCGTCTGCGTTCGAAGCGGGCTTTATGTCGCTGGCACACAGCCAGGAAGATATTCAGCGCACCATCGATGCAGCACGCCGCTGCTTCGCGCAGCTGTAATAAAACAAGCGGTGCGCATCAGTGCGCACCCTACGTCATCGCACCCGCCGCAGCAGCCAGATAAAATACGGCGCGCCAAAGAAGGTGGCCATCAACCCCGCCGGAATCTGATCCGGAAACGCCAGCATACGACCACACCAGTCGGCAAACACCATCAACCCCGTTCCCAGCAGCCCCGCCATTAACACCTGCGGTAAGGCACGGCGGAAGCCCAGCATGCGCACGATATGCGGAGCCATCAAACCGACAAAACTTAACGGCCCGATGGTTAAGGTGGCGGTAGCCGTCAGCGCCGCAGCCAGCAACAACAGCGCCAGACGCGATGTTGTCAGCGCCATGCCCGCCGAGCGTGCCGTCGCGCTACCCAGTGGCAGTAACGTCAACCAGCGGCTCGCCAGCGGTGCCAGCGCCACCAGCACCACGCCACAAACCGCGCTTTGCAGCGCCTGCTGCATAGTAATGTTGTAGGTAGAACCCGAGATCCAGCTCAGCAGGCCGCCCATACGCGGATCGCCGCTTGCCATTAACAACATCAGTAAGGTGACGAAGGCGCTGTTCAGCGCCATCCCCGCCAGCAACATGCGTTCCGGCGAAAAGCCGCCGCGACTGGCCACCAGCATAATGGTCAGCAGGGTGACCGCTGCACCCAGCGCACCGGCTGGAAGCAACCAGGCAATCGCATTACCCGGCACGAAAAACATCATCACCACCACGCCGCAGGCAGCACCGGAACTGATCCCCAGCACTTCCGGGCTGGCCATCGGATTGCCGGTTAAACGCTGTATCAGCGCCCCGGCCACCCCGAGCATCAGCCCGACTACCAGCGCCGCCAGCACACGCGGCGCGCGCCACGGCAGCAGCTGATGCAGCATATCGCCACTGACCCAGGCCCAGCCGTGCGCATCACGGCCAAAGGTCACGCCGATCACCCCCAGCAATGCCAGTATCAGCAGGCCAGACAAGCACCAGCGCGCCACCGCCTGACGTTCAGCCGGCACGTTGTCTCCCTGATTCAGCAGCGGAGGCACCGAGCCGGTACGCAAGCGCGGCAGCAGCCAGAGCAGAATCGGCACGCCAATCAGCGCGGTCGCCGTGCCGGTGGACACTTCACGCCAGTGCGTCGTCAGCCACAACACGCATTGATCCGCCAGCCACAGCAATAACGCACCAATCAGCGGAGCCAGCAGCATCCGGCTCAACAGACGGCGGCCGCCCAGCATCTTCGCCAGCAGTGGAGCAAACAAGCCAATAAAACCTATAATACCCGCCACGTTGACCAGTTGGGCGCTAAGCAGAATCGCCAGCGCCAGCGTTGCCACCCGCGCCAGTGACAGCGCCAGTCCGAGGTTTTTGGCAACGCCATCATCCAGTCCCATCAGGGTAAGTGGACGCAGCAACGCCAGCGCCAGCACAAAGGCCAACAGCAGACGCGGCCACAACAAGGCCACATTGCGCCCATCCAGCTGATTGAGCGCACCGGTACTCCACAGAAACATGTTCTGCAATTGATCGTGGTTGAAGATGGCAAAGATCTGGTTGACCGCACCGGCATACAGGCTGAGCACCAGCCCGGCGAGAATCAGCGTCACCGGCGACAGGCGTTTGCCCCAGGCTACGCCAAACACCAGAATCCCCACCACCACCGCGCCGCCCATCGCAGCGAATTGTTGCGTCAGCGCTCCGCCGGGTAACTGCCACAGAGTAGCGACCGTAATGCCAAGCTGGGCACCGGAAGAAACGCCCAACGTAGTGGGGTCTGCCAGCGGGTTACGCAGCACCTGCTGAAACAACAAACCCGCCAGCCCCAGCCCGGCACCGACCAGCAGCGCCAGCGCGAGGCGAGACAACAAGCTGTGATGGAACACCACCTGCTGGATATTGTTGACGTCCGGCGCGACAAACGCCTGCGCCCACTGCGCCATCGGCAGCGCCTGACGCAGGTTAACCAGGGTTAACGCCAGCGCCAGCAGAAACAGGGCACTTAATAGCGCGACGGGAAAAAGACGGTTGCGCATCAGTGCGACTCCAGCGCGTGTTCCAGCACGCGGACAAATTTCAGTGCCGAGTAAGTGGCACCGTAATACCAGACGGCAGGGACACGCTGAAAATGCCCGGCGCGCACAAACGGCAGCGCCTGCCAGAGTGCCGTTGCCATCATCTCCTGCATCTGCAATTCATTATCGTGGTCGAAGCAAATCACCGGGACATCTCCCACGGCAGCCAGTCGCTCGATGCCAATCACCGCGCTGCCCCAGAAGTTGGTTTCGCCCTGCCAGGCGCTTTGCAGCCCCAGATGATCCATCACCTCCAGAAACAGGCTGCCTTTACCAAAGGTAATGGCATGGCGGCTATCGAGGATCGACATCAGCAGGATCGGTCGCCCGGCCCAGGGTTTGAGGCGTTCGCGCGCCGCCGCCAGCACGCCATCGACGTACTCTAAATGCTGCACGGCCTGCGCTTCACGGCCAATACGCGCCCCCAGCGCATGCAATGACTTGCGTGCGGTGCTAAGGGGTTTGCCATCGCCACTGTTCAGATCAAAGCCCATGGTGGGGGCGATGCGCGCCAGGTTAGCGGCTGAAGGGCCATAACCATTGGAATGCAGGATCAGCGAAGGATTGAGCTGAGTCATCAGCTCCAGATTGGGTTCAGTGCGCAGGCCGAGATCGATCGTCCCGGCAGGCAGGGGCGGTTCCCCCACCCATACCCGATAGTTATACACATCCGCGACGCCCAGCGGGGGCACGCCCAATGCCATCAGCAATTCAGTGGGTAACCACTCCAGCGCCAGAATGCGCTGGGTATCCGGTAACGCCGCCTGTAACGGCGACATTTTCATTAACGGCGTTAGCGCCAGCGCCGCCAGCAAACGACGGCGTGAAATATCCAGCATAGCCAGCCTTAATAGACGAAACTGACGGGCGCACCGCCCTGCGGATGGGGCAGAATGCCCATCGGAATGCCGTAAATGCTGCCCAGCACATCAGCTTGCATGATCACTTCAGGTCCACCTTCGGCAATCATTTCACCGCCACGTAATGCCACCAGTTGATCGCAATAGCGCGCCGCCATATTGATATCATGCAGCACCGCGATCACCGTCAAACCACGCTCCTGGCTGAGACGTTGAATCAACGCCAGCACTTCCACCTGATGGGCGATATCCAGCGCCGAGGTCGGTTCATCCAGCAGCAGGCAGCGGCTGTTTTGTGCCACCAGCATCGCCAGCCAGGCACGCTGACGTTCACCCCCTGACAGGCTATCCACCAGACGCCCGGCAAAGGGTTTAAGCCCCACCAGCGCAATCGCTTCCTCCACGCGGTCACGATCTTCCTGACCATAACGACCCAGCGCCCCGTGCCACGGATAGCGCCCAATCGCCACCAGCTCGCGCACCGTCATGCCTTCTGCCGCCGGTAACTGCTGCGGCAAATACGCCACCTGACGGGCAAAATCCTTGCTGCCCCACTGTTCCACCGCTTCATCGTTCAGCAACACGCGGCCTTCACTGGCGGCCTGATGGCGTCCGAGCATTTTTAGCAGTGTCGATTTGCCGGAACCGTTATGGCCGATCAGGGCCGTCACTTTGCCCGGCGTGAAGGTGAGAGAAAGCGGATGGAGCAGCGTGCGCCCAGGCACGCGAAAACTGACGTTATCCAGCGTAAAGGTTGTTTCCTGGTGGTGCGGATGCTGCATGGTAATCCCTGGCGTTACGGGCGCGTTCCGCGCCCTTTGCTATCAGAAACGGAAGGTTGCAGTACCAACAATCTGGCGATCGGTGCCCCAGTAGCAGGCATATTCGCGGTAGCAGCTGGCGACATACTCGCGATCAAACAGGTTGTTGACGTTGATACCCAGCGATGAACCCGGCAGGCCGAAACGTGCGAGGTCATATTTCACTGCCGCATCAACCACGGTATAGCCCTTCACATCGAAGTTTTGGTTGGCATTATCGCCCGTGCTATACAGCCCTTTGCTGGCACCGGTATAACGCACACCAGCACCCAGCGTCAGGCCAGAAAGTGCGGTTTCGTGGAAGGTATAATCTCCCCACACGGACGCAGTTTGTTTCGGTACCTGCACCGGGGTTTTGCCCTGGAGCTGCGTATCATGGGTATATTCCGCGTCGGTGTAGCTATAACCCGCTGTCAGGTTGATATTGGCGTTCAGCGCCGCTTTCGCTTCCAGCTCCACACCGCGTGAACGGATCTCACCGCTCTGAATGCTGAACAGAACGTTGTTCGGATCGGCGGTCAGGTTTTTGGTTTTGGTCAGCTGATACACTGCCGCCGTCAACACAATCGGACGATCTTTCGGTACGTATTTCACGCCCGCTTCATACTGCTTAGCACGGGAAGGATCGAACGGCTGGCCGCCTGAAGTGGTGCCCGGCGTCGGAATAAAGGATTCGCTGTAGCTGAAGTACGGGGCGATTCCGTTATCAAACACGTAGTTCAGACCGCCACGCCAGGTAAATGCCTGATCGTGGCTTTTCACTTCGGTGTTGCCATTGCGGTTCAGCGCTGAAGTCATCGCATAATCGTAGCGACCACCCAGCGTCAGCACCCAGCGGTTCCACTCCATCTGATCCTGCGTGTAAAGGCCGGTCTGCTCCTGACGATTCAGATACTGATACAGGAAAGGTGTGCCGGTGGTGTTGTTACCATATTGCGGGCTCACCGCGCTGATCGGATCGGCGCTGGCGAAAGCCGCATCGATATCATTGCGCGTGCGCTGGTAATCCACACCCATCAGCAGCGTATGATCCACCGCGCCGGTAGCGAATTTAGCCTGTGCCTGGGTATCCACCGCGAACTGGTTCAGCTTCTCATTTGAAATGGCCGAACCACGGGTGATTTCCTGCGTTGCGGCATCATAACCGTTGCCGTAAATGCTGCGATAATCGGTACGCAGGTCGGCATAGCGCAGATTCTGACGCACCGTCCAGGTGTCGTTGAAGCTGTGCTCAAAGCTGTAGCCCACCATTTTGGTGTTGCGCGAAATCTTGTTGCTCGGTTCGCCTTCATCAAAGTTGGTCGGCAGTTTGTACTGGCTACCGTCAGCACGAATAATCGGTACCACGGTGCCTTCACGCGGCAGCCAGCCGTAGTAACCGGTTTCGGGTTCGTTCTGGAAATAGGTCAGCAGATCGAAACGGGTATTGGCATCAGGACGCCAGCTAAAGGAAGGCGCGATGGTGTAGCGCTTTTCTTTGTTCATCTCCTGCTGCGCATCCTGGCTGCGCGCCAGCCCGGTCAGACGGTAGCTATAGACGCCAGCATCATCCAGCGCGCCACCAAAATCGAAGCCGGTGGAAAAGCGGTTATCCGTCCCCATCTGGAACTGCACTTCGCGCAAGGTTTCCTGCGTCGGACGCTTACTCACCAGCGACACCACACCACCCGGGTTGCTTTTACCGTACAGGACAGAAGCCGGGCCACGCAGCAATTCGGCGCGCTCAAGGAAGTAAGGATCGATGGCGAACTCGGAGTAGTTATCGCCCTGCAACTTCAGGCCATCGAGATATTGGTTGGTATTCGTTTCGCTGAAGCCACGAATGGAGAAAGCATCGATGACATCGGAGCTACCGCGGTTATCACTGATGCCGGGGGTATAGCTGAAGGCACGTTTGACCGACTGGACATTGTGCATCGCCATCTCTTCCTGCGTCACCACAGAAACCGACTGCGGCGTCTTCTCGATAGGCGTATCGGTTTTGGTGGCCGTGGCGCTGCGTTTCGCGGCGATAGTCGGTGCCGGACCCCAGGCGCTTTCCTGGGAGGCAGCAGACCCCCCATCGGCGGTGACTACCACCGTATCTTCAGCCAGCGCTTGCGCGCTCAGGGTGCCCAGGGTTAAGGAAATCAGTAAAGCGAGCGGACGTTTGGTAGACGTACCGCGCGGGAAGGAAACATTTCGCGCATTCATATCAGGGTCTCTCGAAAAAAAGTCGGTGCAGGCGAATGTAAACGAGAATGATTATTAGAAAGGTTGGATTTTAGGCGATATCTCGCAAGATCCGCAAGATATAAAGCCTGATGGCGGTGCGTTTGCCGCAAGTTCGTTCATTTTTGTTACGAAAAAACTGCCATAAAAAAAGGGTGCCGCAGCACCCTTTTTAAATTTCAGCCACTTAGTTGTTGCCGAACATATCTTTGATCCAACCAGCAACGCCGTTGCTGTCTTTCTGTTCTTCCTGCTGCTGCTGTTGCAACTGTTGCTGCTGCTGAACCTGCTGCTGTTGCTGCTGGCACAGGGAGTTCGGATCAAGCGTCCACACCGGCAAGGTGCGCCAGGTGCTGCTGCCGGAGCCGCAGACAAAGTTACCGGCCGAATCAATATTCATCTGGCTGATATCTTCCGGCGGCGTCAATACCAGCGGCATCGGTGCCTGGTTATCGAGGTAACGACGATAAAGCTGCATCGCACCGCTGGCACCGTACAGCTTAGTGGTCTGGTTGTTATCGCGGCCCACCCAGGTGATCGCCACTTCTTTACCATCAATACCGGCAAACCAGCTGTCGATCAGATCATTGGTGGTACCGGTTTTGCCCGCCAGATGCGCATTCGGGAAACGCGCGCCCAGCGCACGCGCCGTACCGTGGTCCGCCACCTGCTGCATGCTGTACAACGTCAGATACGCGGCCTGCGGCGGCTCTACACGCTGTGCCTGCGGGAAACTCTGGTACAACACGGTCCCGTCTTCCGCAATCACCGAACGCACCGCCGACAGCTCAGCACGGTTACCACCACTGGCGATGGACTGGAACGCCTGCGCCACTTCCACCGGCGTCAGGTTAAGCGCACCCAGTAACATCGCCGGGACCGGATTCAGCTGGTCTTTCGGCACGCCAAGTTTGGCCCAGGTATCCACCACCGAATTCAGCCCCAGCGTCATACCGAGGTTGACCGTCGGCACGTTCATGGAATTGGTCAGCGCATCCACCAGCATTACTTTGCCGCTGAAGCGACGATCGTCATTAAGCGGTTTCCAGATGGTGCCGTTCGGCTGTTTCAGCGCGATAGGCTCATCGGCGATCCAGCTGTTAAGACGGTAGCTGTTCGGCTGGCTCAGCGCCGTCAGATAGGTGGCCGGTTTCGCCAGTGAACCGATGGAACGACGCGCCTGCAACGCACGGTTATAACCGGCGAACTGCGGATCAGAGCCACCCACCATGGCGCGGACTTCGCCACTGAAGCGGTCCACCACCACCATCGCGGTTTCCAGATCTTTCAGGCCACGTTGTTTCTTCAGCGTCGGAATACCTTCTTCCACCGCTTTCTCCGCCGCATCCTGGGAAATCGGGTCCAGCGTGGTGAAGATCTTCACGCCGGAGAGATCTTTCACTTTATCACCGAGTTTGGCCTGCAACTCGTTACGTACCATCTGCATAAAGGCAGGCTGTGGGGTAATCACCCCGCCCTTCGGCTGCACGCCCAGCGGACGTGCCGACAGCATGTTGTACAGTTCTTCGTCGATAATCTTTTGCTGCTGCAACAGACGCAACACCAGGTTACGACGCTCCAGCGCCAGCTGCGGATTCCGCCATGGGTTGTACAGCGAAGCACCTTTCACCATCCCCACCAGCATCGCCTGCTGATCGAGGCTCAGCTCATCCACCGGACGACCAAAATAGTACAGACTCGCCAGCGGGAAGCCACGGATCTGATCGTTACCGGCCTGGCCGAGATACACCTCATTGAGGTACAGCTCCAGAATGCGGTCTTTGCTGTAACGCGCATCCATGATCACCGCCATATAGGCTTCACGCGCTTTACGCCACAGCGAACGCTCGTTAGTGAGGAACAGGTTTTTTACCAGCTGCTGCGTCAGGGTACTGCCGCCCTGCACCGCTTTACCGGCGGTGATGTTGGCAAGGAACGCACGACCAATCGAGTACGGGCTGATGCCATCGTGCTCGTAGAAGTGGCGGTCTTCGGTGGCGATCAGCGTATCAACCAGCAGATCCGGGAAACCGGCGCGCGGCACAAAAAGGCGCTGTTCACCGTTCGGGGACTGCAACATGGTGATCAGCCGCGGATCGAGACGGAAGATGCCAAAATCACGCCCGGTATCGAGGTTTTTAATCTCGCTCAGCTCGTTACTGCTGAAACTCATACGCGCACGGATCTGTCCCTCTTTGCCGTCCGGGAAATCAAATGGACGGCGTAACAGATCGATGGTGTTACCTTTCACGCTAAACTCGCCAGGGCGGGTAATGCGCGAGACTTCGCGATATTGCGTGCCTTCCAGCAGCGCAATCATCTCTTTTTTGTCGTAAGGCATTCCCGGTTCGAGGCTGACCATGCGGCCATAAACGGCAGCAGGCAATTGCCACACTTTACCGTCGATACGGCTGCGGATTTCTGAGTCGAGATAGACGCCCCAGATAACCATCACCACCACAAACACCAGGAATAGCTTGATGAACCAGCCTAACCAGCGGCGTTTCGCACGCGGCGGGCGTTTTCCTTTACCTTTACGTGGCACTGGCTCATTCTCCTCATCATCCTGCTGTGTATCATCATCAAGTTCCCTGCGGCGACCCCGGCGCGCGATGCTGCGCGGTGGTTTGGGCTGTTTTCCTTTGCGCCCAATCGGTTCGCGATCGTTCCCAGACATGCTTTTATTCTCCAGGCATAGCTACGGCTGCGCCGTTACTCTAACTGCTTTCTCGTGCTGCGCATGGCAGAACCCTCTGAATTCGATACCAAAGGATCACGATGAAAATTTTTTAGTCCGCCTCGTTGGTAAGGCGTTGGCCGGATCATCCGGCCAGGGATGTTTGGGATAGCGCCCTTTCATCTCTTTCTGTACTTCAGGATATGCTCCACGCCAGAACGCCGCCAGATCACGGGTGATCTGCAAGGGGCGGTGCGCCGGTGACAACAGCTCCAGTACCAGCGGCACCCGTCCATCCGCAACAGCCGGATTGCGCGCTTCACCAAACATTTCCTGAATACGCACCGCTAACGCCGGTGGCTTCTCTGCATCGTAGCGGATCGGCAGGCGGCTTCCGGTCGGCACAGTGTAATGAGTTGGCAACACACTATCCAGCCGCTGACGTTGTGACCATGTCAGCAAATGTAATAATGCGCTGACAAGATTGACGCTCTGCAACCCCTTCAAATCGCGCACCGCACTCATCTCCGGCAGCAACCAGCTCTCCAGCGTATCCAGCAGGGTATCGTCATCCAGTGACGGCCAGGCCTCCTCCGGTAGCCACAACGCGGCACAATGCAAACGCAGGCGCAGCTGTTCCGCTTCCGGCGTCCAGCCCAGCACCGTCAGACCTTTTTCGCGGATCCAGCGCAGCATCGCCGCATGTAACACCTCCGGTTCCGGGCGCGCCAGCGGCTGTGCTTTGAGTACCAGCGCACCCACCACTTCACGTCGCCAGGCGCGCAGCGTCCCTTTCTCTTCATCCCATTCCACATCGGTACGCTGCTCAACCAGATGCGGGCAAAGCTGGCGCAACGCCTCAATATCCACCGGCAACGCCAGCAGGATACGCGCATCGGCCGCGCTGGCCCCCTGTAATAAGGAAGGGGCAATCAGCCATTCGCTGCGGCTCAGGCCGTCCTGCTCATCCAGCATCGCGCCGATGCCGTTCGCCAGCTGATAACGCGCGCTATCGCCACGTCGCTGCGCCAGCCGGTCGGCAAATCCGGCAGCCAGCAGCGCCGGAAAACGATCCGCATCGGCATTGCCGCCGCTGGCGTTGAGACGCTGCTGCCACTGGCGGGCGCGCCGTTGCCACATCGATTGTGGACGATGCAACGCATCGCGCAGGTCAGCACTGCCGCTGCGCGGCGGCTCCTCCAGAATCGCCACCAGTAACGCGGCGCTGGCGATGGCATGCTTATCCTGCCCGGCAGCACACAGGATAGCCGTCAGCCGTGGATCGCTACCCAGCGCTGCCATTTTGCGCCCCGTCGCGTTTAATCGACCGGCCTCATCCAGCGCCGCCAGCCGGGTCAGCAACTCACGCGCGGCACGCAGATGGCGCGCGGGTGGTACATCAAGCCAGCTGAGCTGTGCGGCATCCGCACACCCCCATTGCAGCAGATCGATTTGCAGCGAGGCCAGGTCACTGTGCAGGATTTCCGGCTCACTCTGGGCCGCCGCCCTTAACGCCTGCTCCTGCGGCAACAGATGCAGGCAGATACCGGGTTCGAGGCGTCCGGCACGCCCGGCGCGCTGCGTCATGGATGCCTGGCTGATGCGCTGCGTTTGCAGCCGGGTCACGCCACTGCGCACCTCAAACTGCGCCGCACGCTCCAGCGCGCTATCCACCACCAGCCGGATACCTTCAATCGTCAGGCTGGTTTCCGCGATATTGGTGGCCAGCACCACTTTGCGGCGACCCGGCGGTGACGGCAGAATCGCCCGGCGTTGCGCATCGAGCGATAACGCGCCATATAAAGGAGAGAGATCAACGTCTTCGCTTATCCGCGTCTCCAGTTCGCGCTTCACGCGTTCAATTTCCGCCACACCCGGCAGGAACAACAATAACGACCCATGTTCTTCGCGCAGCAGCTGCGCCACTTCCCGCGCCACCGCTTCTTCAAAGCGCAGCTGGTTATTCAGCGAGGCGTAACGACGGGTCACAGGGAAGCTGCGGCCCTCGGAGGCGATAAACGGGGCGTCTGGCAGCAGGCTGCGCAGACGTTGATTATCCAGCGTTGCTGACATCAGCAGAATTTTCAGGTCATCACGTAGCCCCTGCTGCACATCCAGCAACAACGCCAGCGCCAGATCGGCCTGCAGGCTGCGCTCATGAAATTCATCGAGGATCACCAGAGAAACCCCTTCCAGCATCGGATCGCGTTGCAGCATCCGTGTCAGAATCCCTTCGGTGACCACTTCCAGCCGGGTGTCGGCACCACAGCAATTTTCTCCGCGCAGCCGATAGCCCACGGTGCCGCCCGGCTGTTCGCCGAGTAATTCTGCCAGCCGCTGTGCCACGTTGCGTGCAGCCAGCCGTCGCGGCTCCAGCATGATGATACGGCCGGGTAACTGCGCCTGTTGCAGCAGTTGTAAAGGTAGCCAGGTGGATTTACCTGCGCCGGTGGGTGCCGCCAGCAATACCTGTGACGACTGCGCCAGCGCAGCCAGCAGTTCAGGTAGCACCTCACTTACCGGTAATTCACTCACACTCAACTCCGTTTCTGCCTGTGCTAAGATGGCGCGCATTGTAGCACTCCCCGCAGAGTCCACCATGGCAACGCAACGTCTGTTTTTTGCTCTCGAACTGCCCGCCGCGCTGCAACGCCAGCTGGTGCGCTGGCGGGCGGAGAATTTTGCTGAAGATACTGGCAGGCCAATTGCGGCAGCGAATCTGCACCTGACGCTGGCCTTTCTCGGTGAGGTCAGCGATGAAACTTCGCAGCGTTTACAGCAGCTGGCCGCGCGTATCACGCAACCCGGCTTTGCGCTCGATCTGGATGATGCTGGCCACTGGCCGCGTCCCGGCGTGGTATGGCTGGGCTGTCAGCGCCCGCCGCGCGGATTACTGCAACTGGCAAATCTGCTGCGAGCGCAGGCGGCACGGCATGGTTGTGCACAAAACGCACCGTCGTTTCATCCGCACATCACCCTGTGGCGTAACGCCACGCAAAAAGTGGCACTTCCGCCGCGCGGCTTTCACTGGCGTGTCGATATCAGCCATTTTGCGCTGTTTTCGTCTCGCTTCGAGAAAGGCCGCACCCGTTATCAGGCGCTGGCCCGTTGGCCGCTATCCGCCCCTACAGGAGACTGAATGCTTTTCTCCCCGCCACTCAAACCGGCCCGTTTAATCAGCCGTTATAAGCGTTTCTTAGCGGATGTGATCACCCCCGAAGGGGAAACCCTGACCATTCATTGCGCGAATACCGGTGCCATGACCGGTTGTGCCACGCCAGGCGATACCGTGTGGTATTCCACTTCTGATAGCGTGACGCGCAAGTATCCGCACAGCTGGGAACTGACCGAAACCCAGCAGGGCCACTGGATCTGCGTCAATACCCTGCGCGCCAATCAGCTGGTGAAGGAAGCGCTGATCTCTGCTGCGATTCCAGAATTATCCTCTTATGAGCACTGCCAGCCTGAGGTAAAATACGGCACGGAAAAAAGCCGAATTGATTTTCTGTTGCGGGCAGATGACAGATCAAACTGCTATATTGAAGTCAAGTCCGTCACACTTTTACAACAAGGTAAAGGCTACTTTCCGGATGCGGTGACGGCTCGTGGGCAAAAGCATCTGCGCGAACTCACACAGATCGCGGCAGAGGGCCATCGGGCCGTTTTGTTGTTTGCAGTTCTGCATACGGGGATTGAGGACGTTTCCCCGGCGCGCCATATCGACGCGCAGTACGCGGAACTACTGGTACAGGCGCAGCGGCGTGGCGTGGAAGTATTGGCGTATCAGGCTCACATCTCACCGCTAAAAATGTTACTGACGCGGCCGATAAGGGTAGAGTTGTAATATTCTTAGCAATTTGGTGTGATAGGAATGTTCCGAGCGGTGCGCTAAATACGCTGTTCCTCACAGGCTTGTCAAGGTGCGATCATGAATAATTGCCAACCTTGATTGCTTCTGCTATTTATAGCGGCCTGTTTTTTTCCCTGTTGGGAATCGATAACCCGAAGTAGTTCGTATTGCAGGAAGACGGCCTCGCCGCATGCAATCTGAAGTATCAAGGGTAGTGCGTGTTATCCAGGAGAAACAACATGCAAGAAGGGCAAAACCGTAAAACATCGTCCCTGAGTATCCTCGCCATCGCTGGGGTGGAGCCGTATCAGGAGAAACCGGGCGAAGAGTATATGAACGAAGCCCAGCTGAACCATTTCCGCAAGATTCTGGAAGCCTGGCGCAATCAACTCAGGGATGAAGTCGATCGTACTGTGTCGCATATGCAGGATGAAGCTGCCAACTTCCCGGATCCGGTTGACCGTGCCGCGCAGGAAGAGGAATTCAGTCTGGAACTGCGTAACCGCGATCGTGAGCGTAAATTGATCAAAAAGATCGAGAAGACGCTGAAGAAAGTGGAAGATGACGATTTCGGCTACTGCGAATCCTGCGGTGTTGAAATTGGTATTCGTCGTCTGGAAGCGCGTCCGACCGCCGATCTCTGCATTGACTGTAAAACGCTGGCAGAAATCCGCGAGAAACAGATGGCAGGCTAATGGCCGTGAACAGACTGTCGCCGCACGGCAGGGAAAACCACTGTTTTCCCGCTGTGCGGTGCACATCATAAAATGTCAAACCTTCCCTGTATTGGGCGTTTCGCCCCCTCCCCCTCTGGTGAACTTCATTTTGGCTCGCTGATTGCAGCGTTAGGCAGCTACCTGAGTGCGCGTGCCCAACAAGGGCGCTGGCTGGTGCGTATTGAAGATATCGATCCACCACGTGAAGTGCCGGGTGCCGCTACCCGTATTCTGCAACAGCTGGAACATTATGGCTTGCACTGGGATGGTGAGGTGCTGTGGCAGTCACAGCGCCATGAGGCTTACCGCGCCGCCCTGAACTGGCTGCGGGAACAGCGTCAGAGTTATTTCTGTACCTGCACGCGCAGCCGCATTCAGCAACTGGGTGGTTTTTATGATGGTCACTGCCGCGCTTTGCAGCTGCCAGCGGAAAATGCCGCGCTGCGCCTGCGTCAGCATACGCCGGTATATGGCTTTGACGATGGTCTGCGTGGCCATCTGCTGGCCGATACCCGGCTGGCGGAAGAGGATTTTATTATCCATCGCCGCGATGGCCTGTTTGCCTATAATCTGGCCGTGGTGGTGGATGACCATTTTCAGGGTATGACCGAGATTGTCCGCGGTGCCGATTTAATTGAGCCAACGGTACGCCAGATCGCGCTGTATCAGCAATTTGGCTGGCCGGTACCGGAATATCTGCATCTGCCGCTGGCGGTGAATAGCGATGGCAACAAGTTATCGAAGCAAAACCATGCACCTGCGTTGCCTGCAGGTGACCCCCGTCCTTTGCTGGTGCAGGCGTTAAACTTTTTGGGTCAACCGGTTTCACCCGGCTGGCAGGACGAATCGCTGGAAACCCTGCTTAAGGTGGCGATTAGCCAGTGGAATATCCGTTTGATCCCACTGGAGAACGTCCTGATGCCAGATGAAATGACAACGCCATTCTCAAATGGTTCGCAACAGGCTATGATTAGCCGCTGATTTAACTAACACCACTAATTGTCACTGTCGAGGTGTCCCATTTTTACCCGAGTCGCTAATTTTTGCCGGAGAGTCCTCAAGCGTGACGAGGAGGCGCCTGAAGAGGTGGAAACCGAAAGTCTGATGACCGTTATTCCCCGTGAAAGCCACAACATCTCACGCAAAGATATCAGCGAAAATGCCCTCAAAGTGCTCTATCGCCTGAATAAAGCCGGTTACGAAGCTTACCTGGTAGGTGGCGGCGTGCGCGATTTGCTGTTGGGTAAAAAACCCAAGGATTTCGATGTCACCACCAACGCCACACCGGAACAGATGCGTAAGCTGTTCCGCAACTGTCGTCTGGTCGGACGTCGTTTCCGTCTGGCTCACGTCATGTTCGGACCGGAAGTGATTGAAGTTGCGACCTTCCGTGGCCATCACCAGATAGACGAAGCCGAAGAAGAAGATCGTAACAGCTCGCAGCGTGCACAAAACGGCATGCTGCTGCGCGATAACATCTTCGGCAGCATCGAAGACGATGCCCAGCGTCGCGATCTCACCATCAACAGCCTGTATTACAGCGTGGCGGATTTCAGCGTCCGTGATTACGTCGGCGGTTTACAGGATTTGCAGCAGGGCATCATTCGTCTGATTGGTGACCCGGAAACGCGTTATCGCGAAGACCCGGTACGTATGCTGCGCGTGGTGCGTTTTGCCGCCAAGCTGGAAATGCGCATTGCCGCAGAAACCGCAGAGCCGATTCCTCGCCTGGCCACGCTGTTGCATGACATCCCGCCAGCCCGTCTGTTCGAAGAATCGCTCAAACTGTTGCAGGCCGGTTACGGTTACCGCACTTATCAGATGATGCGTGAATATCAGCTGTTCCAGCCGCTGTTCCCGACGCTGACGCGCGGTTTCACCGAGCACAGCGACAGCCCGATGGAACATATGCTGGCGCAGGTACTGAAAAATACCGATACCCGCATTCAGAATGATATGCGCGTCAATCCGGCGTTCCTGTTTGCCGCGATGTTCTGGTATCCGCAGCTGGAATCTGCTGAGCAGATTGCCCAGGAAAGTGGCCTGACCTATTACGATGCCTTCGCGCTGGCGATGAACGAAACCCTGGATGAAGCCTGCCGTGCGCTGGCCATTCCGAAGCGTATTACCACGCTGATTCGCGATATCTGGCAATTGCAGTTGCGCATGTCGCGCCGTCACGGCAAACGTGCGTGGAAGCTGATGGAGCATCCGAAGTTCCGCGCGGCGTATGACCTGCTGGCATTGCGCGCCGATGTGGAAAATAACCCGGAGCTGCAACGTCTGAGCCAGTGGTGGGGCGAGTTCCAGGCCGCAGCACCGACGCAGCAGAAAAACATGCTGAACACCCTGGGCGACGATCCTGCGCCACGCCGTAAACCGCGCCGTCCGCGTCGCCGTCCTGCCGCGCCACGCAACAACAGCGCGCCATGACCCGTGTTTATCTCGCCTTAGGCAGTAACCTCGCCGACCCGCTGCATCAGGTTGATGCAGCGCTGGCGGCGCTGGATGCGCTACCGCAGACCTCTCGCGTTGCAACGTCATCCCTGTATCGTACTCCGCCTTACGGCCCGCCGGATCAGCCTGATTACCTCAATGCTGTGGTTGCGCTGGAAACCGGGCTGACCGCTGAAACCCTGCTTGACCATACCCAGCGCATTGAACTGGAACATGGCCGGGTGCGCAAAGCCGAGCGCTGGGGTCCACGCACTCTCGATCTGGATATTCTGCTGTTTGGTGACGCCGTGATTAACACGCCACGTCTGACGGTGCCGCATTACGACATGCATAACCGCGCGTTTATGCTGTTACCGCTGCTGGAGATCGCGCCCCAGCTGACTTTCCCCGATGGCACGCCGCTGGCACCGCTGCTGGCTGAGCTCGATCAAAGCGAGATTCGTTTCTGGTCTGAGTGACCCCAGAATCGCACGGCAATCATATCGCCTCCCCTTTCAATCCAGTACACTGCGCCCATCAGAAAATACTGAGAACGTGCGATGAAACCCACAACTATCTCCCATCTGCGTCAGTGGAAAGCCAGTGGCCGCAAATTTGCCACCCTGACGGCCTATGACTTCAGCTTTGCCCGCCTGTTTGCTGACGAAGGCATCCAGGTCCTGCTGATTGGTGATTCACTTGGCATGACGGTGCAGGGCCACGAATCCACCCTGCCGGTGACCGTCAATGATATTGCCTACCACACCGCAGCGGTACGCCGTGGTGCTCCTCAGGCGCTGGTGATGGCCGACCTGCCGTTTATGAGTTATGCCACCCCGGAGCAGACTTTTGCTAACGCGGCCCAGCTGATGCGCGCCGGTGCCAATATGGTCAAACTGGAAGGCGGTGCCTGGCTGGCGGAAACCGTGCAAATGCTCACCGAGCGCGCAGTGCCGGTATGTGGTCATCTCGGCTTAACGCCGCAGTCGGTGAATATCTTCGGCGGCTATAAAGTGCAGGGCCGGGACGCAGCGGGAGCCGAACGCCTGCTGGCCGATGCGCTGGCGCTGGAAGCGGCAGGTGCACAGCTGATGGTGCTGGAATGCGTGCCGGTCGCCCTGGCAGAACGCGTGACGAAGGCACTGACCATCCCGGTCATCGGCATCGGTGCCGGTAACGTGACCGATGGGCAAATTCTGGTCATGCATGATGCTTTTGGTATTACCGGCGGCCATATCCCGAAATTCGCTAAAAATTTCCTCGCGGAAACCGGCGACATTCGCGCTGCGATTCGCCACTATATTGCCGAAGTTGAGGCGGGCAGTTACCCTGCCGCCGAACACAGTTTCCAGTAAATCAGGAGATGTGCAGTGCTGATCATTGAAACACTGCCGATGCTGCGTCACGAGATCCGTCGCTGGCGTCAGGCAGGCAAACGTATCGCGCTGGTGCCTACTATGGGCAACCTGCATGATGGACACATGACGCTGGTCGATGAAGCGCGCGCGCGTGCCGATATCGTGGTGACGTCGATTTTTGTTAACCCAATGCAGTTTGATCGCCCTGACGATTTGGCGCGCTACCCGCGTACTTTGCAGGATGATTGCGAAAAGCTGAATCGCCATGGTGTTGATCTGGTGTTTGCCCCGGCCCCGGCAGATGTCTACCCCAAAGGCCTCGACACCCAGACCTTCGTGGAAGTCCCGGGGCTGTCGTCGCTGCTGGAAGGTGCCGCCCGCCCAGGGCATTTCCGTGGCGTCTCCACCATCGTCAGCAAGCTGTTCAACCTGGTGCAGCCGGACATTGCCTGTTTTGGTGAAAAGGATTTTCAGCAGTTGGCTATTATCCGCAAAATGGTGGCGGATATGGGTTTCGACATCGAGATTGTCGGCGTACCCACGGTTCGTGCCAAAGATGGCCTGGCCCTCAGTTCACGTAATGGTTATCTCACCGCCGATGAGCGTAAACTGGCACCCGGCTTAAGCCAGGTGATGAACAGCATGGCGGAGCGCCTCAGCAACGGCGAGCGCCATGTCGAAGAGATTATCGAAAACGCCGAACAGGCGTTAAGTGAGAAAGGTTTCCGCCCGGATGGGCTGGCGATTTGCGATGCTGAAACCTTGCAGGCGCTGACCGTCGATAGCAACCGTGCCGTAATTCTGATGGCCGCGTGGCTGGGCAATGCGCGCCTGATCGATAATCAGCAAGTGGATCTGACCCAGTAAGGGATCATTTATATAAGGTTGTACCGCCATGATTCGTACCGTATTACAGGGCAAACTGCACCGCGTCAAAGTGACTCAGGCAGATTTGAATTACGAGGGTTCCTGCGCCATCGACCAGGATTTCCTTGATGCGTCTGGCATTCTGCAATATGAAGCCATCGACATCTATAACGTGACCAACGGCCAGCGTTTCTCTACCTACGCCATTGCCGCTGAGCGTGGCTCAAGGATTATCTCCGTCAACGGCGCAGCCGCACGCTGTGCCTGCGAGGGCGACATTATGATCATCTGTTCTTATGTGCAGGTGGAAGATGAAGTCGCGCGTAGCTGGCAGCCGAAAGTGGCCTATTTTGAGGGTGACAACGAGATGAAGCGGATAGCCAAAGCGTTGCCGGTTCAGGTCGCCTGATCCTGATACAAAAAAAGGTCGGGATAAATCCCGACCCTACATGTAGGGTCGCCATTGATGGCGACCTTATCGACCTTAGCTTCTTAAGCCGCGTCCGCGCTGAATCAGCACATACACCACCGCGTAAAACACCACGATAAACGCCACCAGCACCGATAAGGTCAGCTCCAGCGGGACATCATTGATACCGAGGAAACCGTAGCGGAAGCCGCTGATCATATACACAATCGGGTTCAGCTTTGACACCATCTGCCAGAACGGCGGCAGCAGCGTCAGCGAGTAAAAGACCCCGCCCAGATAGGTTAACGGTGTCAGCACAAAGGTCGGAATCAGGCTGATATCATCAAAGGTGCGGGCAAACACCGCGTTCAGCAGACCAGCGAGCGAGAACAGAATCGCCGTCAGCAGCAGCGTCAGCGCCACCATCGACCATGAATACACATGGAACGGCACGAAAAACAGCGATATCGCCGTGACCAGAATCCCGACGCAGACGCCACGCGCCACACCCCCACCGACATAACCGGCGATGATAATGTGCGTCGGCACCGGTGCCACCAGCAACTCCTCAATATTGCGCTGAAACTTGGCGCTGAAGAACGAAGAAGCCACATTAGCGTAGGCGTTGGTGATCACCGCCATCATGATCAGGCCCGGCACGATAAATTGCATGTAGCTGAAACCATGCATATCACCGATGCGTGAACCAATCAGATTGCCGAAAATAATAAAATACAGGGTCATGGTGATCACCGGCGGCACCAGCGTCTGAATCCAGATGCGGGCAAAACGGTTGATCTCTTTGGTCCAGATGCTCTTGAGCGCTACCCAATACAAATGCGTCATGCTTTTGCTCCTGTTTTTCCCTGCACCAGGCTGACAAACAGCTCCTCAAGGCGGTTGGCCTTGTTACGCATACTCAACACCTGCACCCCCTGCGCGCTCAGCTGGCTGAACACGCTGTTCAGTCCCTGTTCACGCATCACTTCGACTTCCAGCGTGGAAGTATCCACCAGACGATACTGGAAGCCCTCCAACTGCGGCAGCGGGCTGCGTGGCGCTAAATCGAGGATAAAGGTTTCCGATTGCAGCTTGGACAGCAGTCCTTTCATCGAGGTGTTTTCCACCAGTTCACCGCTCTGGATAATACCGATATTGCGGCACAGCATTTCCGCTTCTTCCAGATAGTGAGTGGTCAGAATGATGGTGGTGCCTTTCGCGTTCAGTTCTTTCAGGAATACCCACATCGAGCGACGCAGCTCGATATCGACACCTGCCGTCGGCTCATCGAGGATCAGCAATTTGGGTTCATGCATCAGCGCGCGGGCAATCATCAGACGGCGTTTCATACCACCGGATAACATCCGTGCACGCTCGTTGCGCTTACCCCAGAGATCGAGCTGTTTCAGGTATTTTTCCGCACGCAGATTCGCTTCGCGGCGTTCCACACCGTAGTAACCCGCCTGATTAACCACAATCTGTAGCACGGTTTCAAACGGGTTGAAGTTGAATTCCTGCGGCACCAGCCCGAGCTGACGCTTAGCGTTGACCACATCTTTTTCCAGGTCATAGCCAAACACGCGCACGCTGCCGCCAGATTTATTTACCAGCGAGCTGATAATGCCGATGGTGGTGGACTTACCGGCACCGTTTGGCCCCAGTAAGGCGTAAAAATCACCTGCTTCCACGCTGAGATCGATCCCTTTCAGCGCCTGTACGCCGCCAGGATAGGTCTTGATCAGCCCGGAAAGTTCCAGTGCATAAGTCATTGCGAGTCCATACCTTGTTGTAGTGACATCATTGCCTGTTGAAATGATAGTGTGCGCGAGCGGTACGTGCGCGTTCGCTGGGATAAAGGTTGTGAAATCAAAGGAGTCGGGCAGAGTCTATCATTCTGCACGCCGCAGGGAAACGCAGCAGAATGCCCGTCAGCCACTGGCCGACGGGCTGCGCATCTTATCGCAGGCGGGAAAGGTTAGCTTTGGAAGATTGTGCGGTTATTCGTCGAGCAGCACCACTTTGCCGATATACGGCAGATGACGGTAGCGCTGGGCATAATCGATACCAAAACCCACCACGAATTCGTCAGGGATGGAGAAACCGACGTATTCCACCGTCACATCGACTTCACGGCGTTCCGGCTTATCCAGCAGGGTACAAATGGCCAGTGATTTAGGCTCACGCAGGCGCAGGATCTCGCGCACTTTGCTCAGGGTGTTGCCGGAGTCGATGATGTCCTCAACGATCAACACGTCTTTGCCACGAATGTCTTCGTCGAGATCTTTCAGGATCTTCACATCACGGGTGGTGGACATGCCGCTGCCGTAGCTGGAAGCGGTCATAAAGTCGACTTCGTGTGGCACCTCAACGGCACGGCACAAATCGGCCATAAACATAAAGGAACCGCGCAGCAGACCAACCAGCACCATTTCGCTGCCGCTGTTGCGGTAGTGGTCGCTAATCTGCTTGCCCAGTTCGGCAATACGGGTTGCAATCTCCTGCTCAGAGATCATCACGTCTACGGTGTGTTTCATTGCATTCTGCCTGGGTTTGATATCTCAGAAAGCCACGCAGTCTATCATAGTCCATTTAAGCACTGACGCCGCGCACACAACGCAAACGTTACCGTGGCGAAAAATATTGCTCTGACGTTAACTGTATGAAAAGCACCCAACAGCGATCCCCTGCCAACCGGAGACGTTATGACCTCTTCATCCAGTAAAAAAACGCCAGCTGGCCATCATTCGCTTCACCCCGAAACCCAGATGCTGAATTACGGTTACGATCCGCGTCTGTCCGAAGGCGCGGTCAAGCCACCGGTATTTCTCACCTCCACCTTTGTGTTTAACAGTGCCGAAGAGGGGAAAGATTTTTTTGATTTCGTCGCCGGACGGCGTGAACCGCCAGAAGGTAAAAGCGGCGGGCTGGTCTATTCACGTTTCAATCACCCCAATAGCGAAATTGTTGAAGACCGGCTGGCGATTTACGAAGGCGCAGAAAAGGCCGCGCTGTTCTCCTCCGGCATGGCGGCCATTGCCACCACGCTGCTGACTTTCGCCCGACCAGGCGAGGTGATTCTGCATTCCCAGCCGCTCTACGGTGGCACCGAAACCCTGCTGAGTAAAACGCTGCATAATCTGGAAATCAAAGCGGTTGGCTTCAGCGACGGCACCGACGAGGAGAAAGTCCACGAAGCGGCCAAACTGGCCTGGCAACGGGGGCGGGTGGCATTGATCCTGATTGAAACGCCGGCAAATCCCACCAACAGCCTGGTGGATATTAAATTGATGGTGCAGGTGGCCGAGGTGATTGCGCAGCATCAGGGATCGCGCCCGATTATCGCCTGTGATAACACCCTGCTCGGCCCGTTGTTTCAGCGCCCGCTGGAACAGGGTGCCGACCTGTCACTGTATTCGCTGACCAAATATGTCGGTGGCCATTCGGATCTGATTGCCGGTGCGGTGCTGGGCAGGAAAGCGTTGATCGACCAGGTTCGGTCGTTGCGTAGCGCTATCGGCACCCAGCTTGACCCGCACTCCAGCTGGATGATTGGCCGCTCTCTGGAAACGCTGGCGCTGCGCATGGAGAAAGCGGCGCACAATGCGGCGCGGGTCGCGGCGTTCCTGCGCGATCGGCCCGAGGTGGAAAAGCTGCACTGGCTACCTTATCTGGATAAAAACAGCAGCGCAGGAGAAACCTATCGCCGCCAGTGTTTCGGCGCAGGTTCGACCTTTTCCTTTGATATTCGCGGCGGGCAAGCCGCAGCGTTTCGTTTTCTGAATGCGCTGGCGCTGTTCAAACTGGCGGTAAGTCTGGGCGGCACCGAGTCGCTGGCCAGCCATCCGGCCAGTACCACTCATTCCGGAGTAGCAGCGGAGGTGCGTCAGCGTATTGGTATCACTGACGCCACCGTCCGTTTGTCGATCGGCATCGAGCATGCCGATGATTTGATTGAAGATATCCGTCAGGCGCTGACCGGTTAAGTCACGGTGAAGCCCAGCATCATGCCGGTGTCTTCATGCTCCAGCAGATGGCAGTGGGCCATATAGGCCTGTTCAGCGCTGGCGACATAATCGAAGCGCACCAGCACTTCGCTGCGCCAGCCGTTAACGCTGACCATATCCTTCCAGCCCTGACGATGCGGGGCTGGTGGCTTGCCGTTTTCCGACAGAATGCGGAACTGGGTGCCATGGATATGGAACGGATGCAGCATGCTGTCGCCCTCGCCGGAAATTGTCCATTTTTCCATGCTGCCGAGCTTCACATCAAACATCGGTTTGGTCATATCAAAGGCGATCCCATTGATCTTATTACCGTTGTGGAAGTCATAACCGGCGGCAGCCTTGCCGTGGCCGCTATGATCCATCGCCATCTTGCTATGATCCATTGGCATGTCGCCCATATCCATCTTCATATCGCCCTGCTTCTGCCCCTGAGGCATGCTCATGGCGTGATGGCCATCCATGCTACCCATGGCTTTCGCGCCATAGCGATCCATCAGCGCCTGCATCCCCTGGCTATCGAGCTGCGGGTCCATCATCAGTTGCAGCCAACGGGTTTGCAGACCCTCGGTGGCGGGCAGCGGCGGGACATCCACCAGCTTATCCGGCAGCGAAGCACTTGCCATCACACGCAGCGGCAGGATATTCACCAGCGGCAACGGTTGATCAAACGGTGCCAGCATCATGCCCATTTGCGTCACCGGCAGCGTCACCATGTCAAAGCTTTTACCGTCTGAAGTGTCCACCATCACTTCAAAACGCTCGCCGGGGAGCAGTGGCAGGCTGTCCACTTTTACCGGCTCGGCCAGCAGGCCGCCATCGCTGCCAATCACATACAACGGACGCTGGTCGCTGGTGGCAATATGCATTGAACGCGCGTTACAACCGTTCAGCAGACGCAGGCGTAACCAGCCGCGCGGCACCGCGTGTTGCGGGTACTGCACGCCGTTAGTCAGCATCATGTCGCCAAACCAACCTACCGCCGCGCGCATAATATCGAGCTGATAATCAATCCGCGTACCATCCGTACTGAGTTGTTTGTCCTGGAAGATCAGCGGCACATCGTCAACCCCCCACTGCACAGGCAAGCGCAGTTTGCCTGAGGCCTCATCCTGCAACAGCACCAGCCCCGCCAGCCCCTGCGCCACCTGATAGCCCGTTTTGCCATGCTGATGAGGATGAAACCAGCAGGTCGCGGCGGGTTGGTCTGGCGTGAAGGTCACCTGACGTGATGCCCCTGGCGCGATGGTCGCCTGCGGCCCCCCATCCACCGCGCCCGGAATTTCCAGCCCGTGCCAGTGCACGGTGGTGGCATCCGGCAGACGGTTATGAATATTCACGGTGACCGGTTTGCCCCGCTGGAGCACGATCGCAGGCCCAAGCAGGCTGCCGTTGTAGCCCCAGGTCGGCACTGCTTTGCCATTCCACTGGCTGGTGCCCGCCTGGGCGGTAAGGTTGTAGCTACCGTGTGCATCCGCTTCCAGCAGGTTGGGGACAGGCAGCAGCGGTCGCGTGGCGGCCATTAGCGAACGGCTCCACATGGGCAGGGCACCTGCTGCGCTGAGGGCGGCAGTCAGCTTCAGAAAATGACGACGTTGCATATTCATATCCTTATTGTGCATAGGCATACAGCGTAAACCTTGCCCCTGCGGGAGGGTCAAGTCTTGCGACAGAATGCACCGAAAAAAACTGTGCCGGGCGCCACGGCGGCAAATTTATCAGAATCCTGCCCATATCTGTGCTAACGTCATTTTATTGCCACCTGTTGAGAATGATTATGTCGAAAAGCATCAAGATCCTGCTGCTGGCGGGACTCCTTGGCTTCTCCTCCACCAGCTTTGCCCTGAGCGAATCCGAAGCGGAAGATCTGGCCGATCTGACCGCAGTTTTTGTTTATCTGAAGAATGATTGCGGCTATCAGGATCTCCCCGATGCGCAGATTCGCAAGGCTCTGGTGTTTTTCGCCCAGCAAAATCGCTGGGATTTGAGTAACTACAGCACCTTCAACATGAAAGCGCTCGGCGAAGACAGTTACAAAGATCTGAGCGGCATCGCCATCACCAACGACAAGAAATGTAAGTCGCTGGCACGGGATTCTCTGAGCCTGCTCGCCTACGTGAAATGACCTGCCGCCCCGCTCTCCTGCTGAACATTTGACCGTGCAACCACGGTCATAATTCGCTATGATTTGCCGCCCATTTTCATGGCGATGTCATTACAGGAGAGCCTCATCATGGCCCAAAATGAAATGTGGTATGAAACCCTTCATGCCGGTTTCGGACAGTATTTCACGGTTGATAAAGAACTCTACCGCGACAAAACCGCGCATCAGGATCTCGTCATCTTCGAAAATGCGGCTTTCGGTCGCGTTATGGCGCTGGACGGCGTGGTACAAACCACCGAGCGTGATGAATTCATTTACCATGAAATGATGACCCATGTACCGATTCTGGCGCACGGGGCGGCGAAACGCGTGCTGATCATCGGCGGTGGCGACGGAGCCATGCTGCGCGAGGTCTCACGTCACAGCAGCATCGAACATATCACCATGGTAGAAATCGATGCGGGTGTGGTGAGCTTCTGCAAACAGTACCTGCCGAACCACAGCGCAGGGGCATACGACGATGCACGTTTGCAACTGGTGATTGATGATGGCGTCAACTTCGTCAATCAAACGCAGGAAAAATTCGATGTGATCATCTCCGACTGTACCGACCCGATCGGTCCGGGAGAGAGTCTGTTCACTTCGGAATTCTATGCTGGTTGCAAAAACGCCCTCAATGCTGGCGGCATTTTTGTGGCGCAGAATGGCGTATGCTTTCTGCAACAGGATGAAGCGGTTAACAGCCATCGCAAACTCAGCCACTACTTTTCCGATGTCAGCTTTTACCAGGCAGCGATCCCGACTTACTACGGCGGCATCATGACCTTTGCCTGGGCAAGCGACAATCCGGCGCTGCGCACGCTCGATAGCGCAACCTTGCAGTCACGTTTTGTGGCCGCTGGCCTGAACTGCCGTTACTACAATCCGGCAATCCATACTGGCAGCTTTGCCCTGCCGCAATATCTGTTGAATGCCCTGTCAGACGCGCGCTGATCGGACATTTATAAGGGGGTGAACGAAATTGCAAAAGCTAAAACTACATGGCTTCAACAACCTGACAAAGAGCCTGAGTTTTTGTATTTACGATATTTGCTATGCAAATACTGAAGCTGAGCGTGACGGTTACATCGCTTATATTGATGAGCAATATAACGCCAACCGTCTGACCGAAATCCTGACAGAAACCTGCTCGATCATTGGTGCGAACGTGCTGAACATCGCGCGTCAGGACTATGAACCGCAAGGCGCCAGCGTCACCATTCTGGTGAGCGAGGAGCCAATCGATCCGAAAGATATCGATAATTCAGAGCATCCCGGCCCGCTGCCTAACTCCGTCGTCGCCCATCTCGATAAAAGCCATATTTGCGTGCATACCTATCCGGAGAGCCACCCGGAAGGCGGATTGTGTACCTTCCGCGCCGATATCGAAGTCTCGACCTGCGGCGTGATTTCACCGCTGAAAGCGTTAAATTATCTGATTCACCAGCTGGAATCCGATATCGTCACCATTGATTATCGCGTGCGTGGTTTCACCCGTGATGTGAATGGCGTGAAGCACTTCATCGATCATGCGATTAACTCGATCCAGAACTTTATGTCTGACGATATGAAATCGATGTATGACATGCTGGACGTGAACGTCTACCAGGAAAATATCTTTCATACCAAGATGTTGCTGAAAGAATTCGACCTGAAGCATTACCTGTTCAATACCAGACCGGAAGATCTCAGCCCACAGGAACATAAGCGTATTACCAGCTTGCTGTGGAAAGAGATGCGGGAGATTTACTACGGACGCAATATTCCGTCGGTGGGCCTGAAGCCAGGAGCGTTCTGACACCTTTCCCGGAAAGTGGCGGGCAGCAGCCCGCCACTACTTTTATACCCGAAAATTTATCAAAAAATTCATTATTCAGATAAAATTTAATACCACCCATTAATAAACACACGCCCGCGTGGTATCCGTTATCATTTTGTATAAACAGAAATGTTCGTCTACTCTTCGTATGTGCAACAGATTGAATATTATTTCATATACATAAACTGATGGCAGAATAAATGATACATAATCCGTAATAACTCTGAACGGGGTTGTGGACATGAACATTTTCACGCGAAATACGCTCTGGGTATTATTCTATCTGTTTTTCACTGCCGGTCCGTTATTTGTTCTCCTGATAGGCCCACTCCCACCCCCCAGGGATTTCTGGACAGAATTTTCCGCTGCTGCAGGTTATGCTGGTCTGGCTATTCTTGGATTGCAGGTTGGTCTCACCGCCCGCTTTCGCGCGGTGACGCGCCCCTGGGGGGAAGATATTATTTATCATTTTCATAAACAAATTTCTTTTATTGCTTTGGCCCTGATTATTGCCCACCCAGTCATCCTTTTTATTTTACGACCGGAAAGGCTTGCGCTGCTCAATTTCATTGATGCTCCGTGGCGGGCGCGCTTCGCGGCAATATCGACCTATTCGCTTATTGCATTAATTGTGATGGCACTCTGGCGTGTAAAACTAAAAATTAGCTATGAGACCTGGCACTACACGCATATTATTCTGGCGGTTTTAGCGATTGGTGGCGGTTTACTTCATACGGTTGCCTGGGGATTCTATTTAGATGCACCATTAAAACGCGCCTTGTGGACAGGATTAGCCATTCTCTGGTGTTGCCTGCTGATTTATACACGCATCGTCCGGCCTTTTCTGATGCTGCGCAAGCCCTACCAGGTCATCGCAACGCGCAATGAACGGGGAGGCAGTACCACGCTGGTGATGCAACCTCTTGGTCATACAGGATTTCCATTTGTCCCTGGCCAGTTTGGCTGGCTTAACGTCTGGGGCAGTCCTTTCAAATTGACATCGCATCCCTTCTCCTTTTCATCCAGTGCGGAAATGGCGAAACAGTCGATTGAAATGACCATACAGGATGCTGGCGATTACACCAGGAAGATCAGAAATGTGACTGCGGGTAAACGTGTTTACATTGATGGTCCTTATGGCGCATTCACTGTGGGTAATCCGGCGGATATGCATGTGTTAATTGCCGGAGGGATTGGTATTACCCCGATGATGAGTATCATCAGAACGTTTGCCGATAATGGTGATAAGCGGCCGATAATACTGATTTATGGCAATAAAAACTGGGATGACATTACCTTCAGAGAAGAACTGGAAGCCTTATCAGGCAGGATAAATCTACAGGTCATACATGTTCTTGAACATCCCCCGAAAAACTGGACGGGAGAGACCGGCATCATTACCAGTGCGCTGATAGAGCGTTATATTCCAGCGCCCTATGAAAAACATGAATACTTTATCTGCGGCCCGAACAGAATGATGGATGAGATTGAAAAAACACTCTCTGCATTACATGTTCCGTTAGCGAAATACCACTCAGAACGCTATCACTTTGTATAAAGAGGCGAAAATGCGTAAATTATTTGCCGATCTTCTTATTTTTATCACGGCCGTAATAATACTGGCGCTGATGATATTCTTTGCATATAGCAGAGTCTATTTTTGATAATTTCCCTGAAATGATCACCGTTCATCGCCTGTAGAATTAACGTGATACAAAACTGTATGCAGAAAATAGTCTGGGTAATTGTACTCAGGAATGAGTCCGGCGCATTCGCGCCTGAACTCCTGATCCACGACAAGGGAGGAAAATCGTTTTATTCCGTCAGTTGCAACGCAATGCCGCGTTCACGCAGGCTATGGCACACCGTCTCATCCAGCCGCGCATCGGTGACGATATCGGTCAGGCTATCGATCGGTGCTGCGCAAAACAGCGACCAGGAACCGTATTTGCTGCTGTCAGCCAGCAGAATCCGCCGCCGGGCATTGGCCAGCAGATCCATCTTCAGACCGGCCTTCTCTTCGGTTGGCGTGGTAATCCCGCGCTCAATACTCCACGAGTTACAGCTAACAAAAGCAATATCCGGATTGATGCTGCGCAGCAGACGGCGGCCATGTTCGCCAATGCACGACTGGCTGGAATCATCGATACGCCCGCCGATAATGGTGACCTCAATCTGTTTGAATTCTGACAGGAACAGCGCGATATGCAGATCGGCGGTAATCACCCGCAGCTGCAGATGGGTCAGCTGACGCGCCAGCTCCAGCATGGTGGTGCCCGCATCCAGCACCACCGCATCGCCGGACTGAACAAAACCGGCAGCAAAATGGGCGATCGCCTGTTTTTCTGCCAGGTTGCGCTGCATTTTTTCCAGCGTAGTGGGCTGAGCAGGAATAAAACGATTTAAGGTCACGCCGCCATGACTGCGGCTCACCACGCCTTCCTTGTCCAGCTTAATCAGATCACGGCGAATAGTGGCCGGTGAGGCAGAAATGGCACTCACCAGTTGTTCAACAGTAACCAGATTATGGCTTTTCAGATAATCCATAATCTGGTCGAGGCGACTTTGTCCCTTCATATTTCCCTATGCAAGTTGCATCGCGAGTTTGATGGAGATCGCCATGCTCGCAGAGTTCGCCTTACCTGTCCAGGCGATATCAAAGGCGGTGCCGTGGTCCGCTGAAGTGCGGATAAACGGCAGCCCGGCTGTGATGTTCACGCCATCATAAAAACCAAGTAATTTCAGTGGAATATGCCCCTGATCGTGGTACATCGCGACCACCATATCGTACTGGCCTTGCTGACATTGCAGGAACACCGTATCCGGCGGGCACGGGCCGTACACATCAATCCCTTTTTCCTTCATCGCCTGAATAGCCGGTGTCACCGTGGTGATCTCTTCATCACCGAACAGGCCGTTTTCACCGGCATGCGGATTCACCCCTGCCACCGCAATGCGCGGCTTATCGAAACCAACGCGACGCAGGAAACTATCCGCCATGCCGATCACCGTTTCAATACGCGGACGATTCAGGGTATCGAGGAATTTACGCAGCGCGATATGGGTGGTGACGTGAATCACCTTCAGATGGTCGGTGTACAGCACCATGGCGTAATTTTTGGTGTTGGTCAGTTGCGCCAGCAATTCGGTATGCCCCGGATAGATATGCCCCGCCGAATGCAGCGCTTCTTTGTTAAGCGGCGCAGTAGCAATCGCCTGAACTTCCCCGGCCAGCGCCAGCTCGGTGGCGCGTTTCACACAGCGCCAGGCCAGATCGCCCGCTTCCTTCTGCACCACCCCCGGCTTCAGGGCTTCCGGATGCGCCAGCGGCTCATCAATGACGTTGATAATGCCTGGTGCAAAGTGCGCATCTTTTACCTGATCCAGCACGCGCAGTTCGACCTGCGGCGTAATGTTCAATCCCATCACCCGACGCAACGTACTGGCGCAGCCGACCACCACCGCAGGCACGCCTGCCAGGTCGCCTTCCGCCAGCGCTTTAATGATGATCTCCGGGCTGATGCCCGCCGGATCGCCCATGGTCACCGCAATAATTTTATTCACTCGACTTCTCCTCAATAAAACGAATGGCTTCTACCAGGGTGTTTTCGTCACCAAAGCCACCCGCTTTGGTCATCACCGGCAGGTGTAAATCACTATTAAGCAGTACCCCGTGCGGCACACAGCCCGCCACCAGGCCCTGAATCTGGAAACCACTGGCACCGAGTGCCTGCGCCACGGCTATCGCGACATCACCACCGGAGAGATACAACCCGGCAGGTTGATGATCGCGGCAGACCGTTTTGGTCAGCTGCGCCAGAAACTGGCAAATCCTCTCGCCCAGCTGCTGGCGTGATAGCTGATGCTGCTGACACAGCGCCTCAATCTCATGGCGTTGTCCGGCATGTTGCGTGGTACGCACCACGCAGTGGATGCCTGCCTGCAATGCCTGCTGCATCTCCTGCTGCCAGATGCTGGCCTGCGGCCATGCGGGCTGAGCAAACAGCTGGCGGATATCAATATCGATGACACGAATGGCGCGCTGGCTGGCGAGGCGGTCAATCTGCTGCTGAGCAATGGCGCTCATCGAGCCAACGATGGCCAGCACCGGGCGCGCCGGTCGTCCGGCCAGATACTCACCTAAGGCATCACCGAGACCGGAAGCCCCGGCCAGCAGCGGGCGGGGGTTCAGGGTCGCGGCAGCCTGCATCAGCAGGGCCAGATCAGCATCCTGCTCAATATCAATCACCACCAGCCCGCGCATCGTAGCCAGCCGCTGCGCCAGTTTGCCGCTGCGCAACGTAGCGAGATCAATCACCTCACCTGGCAAGTCGCTCTGCATTTGCAGACGCGTCAACACGTGGCTGCTGGTGACCGGCGTTTTCGGGTCGCTGGCAAATTCGGTGTCAGTCAGGCGCTGCTGGTTGATCCACACTTCACCGTTACGCGTGGTACGCCCGAGTTTCGGCACAGCTGGTGCCACCAGCGCCAGCGTTTTGCCACTGGCCTGTAATGCGGCGGCGATCTCCGCACCGGGGTTGCCACGTAACGTCGAGTCGATCTTCTTAAACAGCCAGCCATCCTGCGCAATCGCCTGATGCTGCTGCACGGCGTGGCGGGTGCGCTCGGCCGCTTCGGCTGCACTAACCGCCCGGCTGTCAGTGCTGATGACCAGCACATCGGCAGCATCGGCATCGTGTGGTGTCTGGCTATCAAATAGCACATGTACGCGCGCGCCTGCCCGGGCCAGCCCGCTTCCGGCATCGTTAGCGCCGGTAAAATCATCGGCAATCACCAGAACCGGCGTTTTCCATGGATGTGAACGCATTCTCTCTCCTGTCACGGGCAGCTTGCCGTATTGAAATTGATTATATTCAATCATGATTGATTATATGTGAGCAAGATCAAATTAATTGAAATCAATATGCCCTATAAATTCAGGCACAGTTAGTGACAGATATCGCATTGCATTGAGCAATAACAATCAATCAGTGCGATAACACCGGGAAAAGGGTACGAAATGAATATCAACAGCACCGTGATCAGCGGCTTTCAGGCACTTAATGACCTCAGCTACCTGCTGAAAGGTAAGCAAAAAGCTCTGCTGGTTACTGATAAGAATATAGAGGGCATTCCGGCAGTACAGACGTTAATCGCCCAGCTGAAGCAGCAGATTGTCAGCCTCAGCGTGGTCAATAGCGTGCCGCCGGAACCGAGCCAGCATGATGTGGCGGCGATTGTCGCGGCCCTGCCAACCACCGATGTGGATCTGGTGATTGGGGTGGGCGGCGGTAGCGTACTGGATGTCGCCAAGCTGCTGTCTATTCTGTGCGTATCTGGCGCACCCAGCCTGGATGCGCTGCTGGCAGGGGAAAAACCGCTGACTCGCACCACCTCGCTGTTGATTCCAACTACCGCCGGTACCGGTTCTGAAGCCACGCCGAACGCCATCCTGGCGATCCCGGAGAAAGAGACCAAAGTGGGCATTATCACCCCGGTGATGCTGCCGGATTACGTGGCACTGATACCGGAACTCACTACCAGCATGCCACCGCATATTGCCTCCTCAACCGGTATTGATGCGTTGTGTCACCTGATTGAATGCTTCACCGCCACGGTGGCGAATTCGGTCAGCGATAACTACGCGATGATCGGCATGAAGAAGTTGTTTGCCAGCCTGGAAACCGCCGTTGCCGAACCGGGTAATCTCGAAGCCCGCCTGAATATGCTGTGGGCGTCTTATTACGGCGGCGCGTCGATTGCCCATGCCGGTACCCACCTGGTGCACGCCATGTCTTATCCGCTGGGCGGCAAATATCACATCCCGCACGGCGTCGCCAACGCCATCCTGCTGGCCCCCTGCATGCGTTTCGTGCGTCCGGCGGCGGTGAGTAAATTTGCTCAGGCCTACGATTTGCTGCCCGATGCCGACCTCCAGCTGGATGAAGAGGCGAAGTCGCACGCGCTGGTGGACTATTTCGCTGCGCTGGTCCAGCGCCTGAAGTTGCCTGCCAGCCTGGAAGAACTGGGTATCGGCCCGGATCACCTGCCCTATCTGGTGGAAGCCGCGCTCGACGTGCAACGCCTGATGAAGAATGTACCGATGAAAGTGAGCGCCGATGACGTGCGAAACGTCTACCTGACGCTGTTTCCGGCATTGAATCACTAAGGACTATCGAGGAAATCATGAGTAACAAAATCCAGGGCGTACTGACCGCCATTGTCACCACCTTCGACCGCGACGGTGCCTTCAACCCTGCTACCCAGCGTGAGCAGGTCAGGCGTCAGCTGAGCGCCGGTAACGGTATTTTCTGCGGCGGCACCAACGGCGAATTCTTCGTGCTGAATGAGCAGGAGAAGCTGGCAGTCACCGAAACCTGTGTCAATGAAGTCAACGGCAGTGCACCTGTCGTGGCCCATATTGGCGAGATCTCCACGCGTGAAACCATCCGTCTCGGTAAGCAAATTGAGAAGCTGGGCGTGGATGCTGTATCGGTGATCACCCCTTATTTTGTGCCGCTGAAACAGGATGAGCTGATTTATCACTATCAGACCGTGGCTGATGCGCTGAGCGTGCCGCTGTTCCTCTACAACATTCCGGCGCGCACCGGTAACACGTTGCAACCAGACACCGTGCGCAAACTGGCCGCGCATCCCAACATCATCGGCATCAAAGACAGCGCGGGCAGCTATGAGAGCCTGAGCGGTTTCCTCAAGGCAGCGGAAGGTATCGCTAGCTTTGACGTGCTGAACGGCCCGGATTCCTTAATCCACCAGGGCTTCGTCGATGGCTGCTCTGCCTGTATCTCCGGCCTTGCCAACGTGGCACCAAAAGAGATCAACGCCATCTGGGCACGCTTCCATGCCGGTGATATTGCAGGTTCGCGTCTGGCACAGGAAAACGTCACTGGCCTGCGTACCGATCTTTACAGCATCGGGTTCTCCCCGGCAGCAGTGAAGAAAGCCGTCTCCCTGCTGGGTTATGACGTGGGCGACAGCCGCTATGCGGTGCGCTTCTCTGCCGAAGAAGAGCAGAAGATCCGCCAGGTCGTGAACCAGTATTTGCAGTAACGGCCGTCAGGGCAGCCGCTGCTGCCCTTGCCTGTTCCACTTTTTACACCGGGAAGCGTTATGAAAGTCATCTGTACCTCACCGTCATTCGCCAAATATGACGTCACACCCATTACCACCTTACAACAGCAGGGTTTCGAGCTGATTACCCTGCCAGCCGATGCCCCGCTCAGCGCGCTGGAACCCCATCTGGCTGCAACCGTGGCGATGATTGTCGCCTTTACCGACGTTAACGAAGAACTGCTGAGCAAAGCGCCGCAGCTGAAGATTGTCTGCAAGCACGGCGTTGGCGTCGATAACATCAACCTCGATGCCACGCGCGCACGCGGTATCTACGTCACCAACGTACCGGATGCCAATAAGCACGCCGTAGCCGACTTCGCCTTTGCGCTGATTCTCAACAGCGCACGCCAGGTCACTCAGGCCGCCGTAGAAACTCGCGCCGGTCACTGGCCACGTATTTTTGCCACCGATGTCTATGGCAAAACCCTCGGTATCGTCGGTCTGGGCAACATTGGCAAGCAGGTCGCACTACGCGCCAAAGGATTCAACATGCGCGTGATCGCCTTTGATTTCTACCCGGATGAAAAATTCGCTGCTGAACACGGCATTGCATTCGTCGACATGGATCAGCTGACTGAGGCGAGCGACTTCATCACCCTGCATACCCCACTGACCAACGAAACGCGCAACCTGTTTGATGCCGCACGCATCAAACGCATGAAGAAAAGCGCCTTCCTGATCAACGTATCACGCGGTGGTGTGGTGAATGAACAGGACCTGTTCCACGCGTTGCAGGACAACGTGATCGCCGGTGCCGCTGCTGACGTATTTGAACAGGAACCGCTGGCGGAACACCCGCTGTTCACCCTGAGTAACTTTATCCCAACCTCGCACATCGCGGGCTACACCGACGGGGCGATCAGCGCCATCGGCGAGCGCTGCGTGATGCAGATTGTGCAATGCATTAAACAGGGTGAACGCCCGGTGAACGTGATGAACGGGCTGGCCTAAAGGCCACCCGGTTCAACCTCCGAAATGTCTGGTGGATTATTATTATGAACAACACCTCTCGCATTCGCTGGTGGATCGCAGGCCTGATGTGGCTGGCGGTTGCCATTAACTATATTGACCGAACTGTACTCTCTGCTGCTGCCCCACACCTGATCAAAGAACTGTCGATCAACCCGGAAATGATGGGCGTGATCATGGCTGCATTCTTCTGGTCTTATGCGCTGCTGCAAATCCCGGCAGGCTGGTTTGCTGACCGTTTCGGCCAGAAAAAAGGTCTCGGTATTGCCGTTGGCTGGTGGTCCATCGCTACCATGGCAATGGGGCTCGCGACGGGCTTTAAATCGCTGCTGGCGTTGCGTCTGGCGCTGGGTGTGGGTGAAGCCGCCGCCTATCCAAGTAATGCCGGAATCGCCGCACGCTGGTTCCCGGACAGGGAACGCGCCACCGTCTCTGGCCTGTTTGATAGCGCCTCTAAGTTCGGCGGTGCCGTCGCGATGCCGCTGATCGTCTGGATGATCGCCATGTTTGACTGGCGCATCACCTTCCTCGCCATCGGCGCGATCGGTTTGATCTGGGTGATCGCCTGGTACTTTATCTACGCGGAAAATCCGGAAGATCATAAGGCGATCAGCCGCGAAGAAGTTCGCATGATCCGCGATGGCCAGGCTAACAAGCACGGCGATAAAAGTGTGCTGCCAATGAAATGGTACAAGCTGCTGCGCTATCGCAACATCTGGGCGATGTGTATTGGTTTCTTCACCATTAACTACACCTCCTATTTCTTTATCACCTGGCTGCCAACTTACCTGGTGAAAGATAAAGGCATGGATTTCCTGAAAATGGGGATGGTGGCTGCGCTGCCATTGATTTGCGGCATGGTGATTGAAGTGCTGGCAGGCTGGGCATCGGACCGTATGGTGCATAACAAAGTGCTGTCGCTCACCGCCACCCGCAAACTGTTCCTGACCATTGGCCTGCTGATGGCGCTGTGTATCGGTTTCGCCCCGTTCACCGACTCGGTATTTATGACGGTATTGCTGCTGTGTATCGCCAAATCCGGCACCACCGTGGCGGCTTCTCAGGTGTGGGCACTGCCAGGTGACGTCGCGCCGAAAAATAGCGTGTCGATTGTCGCCGGTTTACAAAATACCGTCTCCAATATGGGCGGTGCGGTAGGTCCGATCATTACCGGGGCCATCGTCGGTGCCACCGGCCACTTCACCTGGGCACTGGTGTTCTCTGCCGTGCTGGTGGTGATTGGTATCCTCAATTACCTGTTCCTGATGGGCAAAGTTGAACCGATCGTGGATGAGGAAAAAATTCATCATCCACGCACCCTGACCAGCGGCGCGTAAACGCCGTGATCCGCCGCATCGTCCTGATGCGGCGTTCCCCTCCCTCCCACCTGCTGAGCGCTGTCATCAGGATTTGATAACCATCAATGAATATTCTCAAATATACACGTAGATTTAGCCCTCTTTAATGGATTAATCAAACCCACCAGGATGTGACAATAATGAGAATTAAACTCAGCGCCTTTGTCGTAAGTGCGTTAACCGCGACGTTTTTTACCTCTTCCGCTTCTGCCCAATTAATGAAATCTCCGCCCGGTGATTTACACGCTGATTATGGTAAATTGCGGGAAGCCTGTATTCCTGCAGAAAATAAAACACCCGCATGGGCTGACGGCGATATTATATCTGAGCCGTGGTATCGGGACTGGCTTAACTCAACCGTTTCTTTCTGCGTTAACCTGAAGAATATCGAAAGCGATCAGACAAGGCCCTTTGAAAAAATAATCTGGCGTGAAGAACCCGGATTACTTTTTCGTGCCAGTGGATCAACATTAACTTCCTATCCTTCCATTCCCGACATTTTCCTGAAAGGTTTTTTCCCGTGGCAACCCGACGGTGGTAATCTCGCGATGGTGAGTGGTATTTCCGCCCAGGACTCCGGTATTATCAGCACCAGTTATAATATTATGCATACCCGCTTCTTCGGTGCTAACACTTATATTCTGGATGCCCCAGGTGGCATTGATGTTGATAACTCATTTGGCGTGAATGAACGGGAAATTGCCTTTCCCGGCGGCATCCAGCCTGGCTATATTCATGGGGTGATTGGGTCATCATCATCAGACTGGCCAGGCCGATCCTGGACAGACATCGATTATTACCGGAATCCAGGCTATCGGAACTTCGCGCCCATAGCGCCAGGTCAGGTCGATTTAATCCTTTCAGCCACTGGCAGAGCGTTGTTTGGCCGGGCAGCCATCAGCGACGACACAGCGGATAACATTCATTTGTTGCTGGACGGTAAGCCGATAAACGCCGGTATCACGCGTCTGCCAGAAAAACAGACGATGACGTTAGCAGCGGTTGATGCGGCACAGCAATATCAGCCAATATCGTATTGGTATATATCAGGACTGGGTGCCGTCGCGGCCAGTAAAGATGAAAACCCCGCCTGCATTAAATTACCCGGCGGCATGAGTTACAGTAATACGATTATTGCTCAGGCGGTTAAGTTCTTTAAGCCACTGCCCGATGCCAGTGATAAACCCTGTTTACTGGCAAACAGTTCCGAGCTGATCCCAGTCAAAGACAGAACCTTTACCGATACCGGCAATATAAAGGATTATTCCCTGCGATATTTGCCGGAAGGACTGCATGGCGGATGGCAGGTTGAGGGAGGTGCATTTATTTTTTCCGCGCAAGGCGCACATACGGGAAGTGCCTCTCAGGCGATCGAGCTGAGTCGGGCCGTCTATGAAGGAAAAAATTATTATCTGTATCCCGGTAAAATATCGCAAAAAGTCAGCTTCATGAAACCGGACGAGAATAAGTCTGCCCATATTAAGTCGGTGCTGTTATTTCGTTTAGGCAATAATACCCAGCCCTGGTGCGCTAAACCCACTGACAGCCAATGGCAGGGTAGCCTGCCGTTTTTGTCGGGGAGCCAGGACGTTGAAGTGACGGTCAGGCTGGAAGGTCAGGAGCAGCCTGTTGCCCGGCAACGCTATAACCTTGGCACCAGCGCTGAATTCGTCATCGATCATGTTGGCAAACGTAAACATGCCAGAATGAATCCGCAATGGCGTCATCACGCTCTGGCCCTGAAACTGCCCGATACCCACGAAGATCTGCATCTGACCATTGAATTTGCCTCTGAAAGCAAAGAACTGGCAGCCTGCGGTGCGCTGCTGTCCGATGTCGATCTGATTTCTTACTATGGCATCGACAGAGACTGGAACGCTGTATCGGGCTGAAACGCCCGATTGAGATGACGTGAGATGCGGTGGCCGGTTATTTCCCTGCCAGAAATTGCCGGTATGCCGCAATCACCGCCAGAAAATCCTCTACGCCGCAGAATGACAGGCTCTCTTCATCGTAATAGGTCATGCCCTCCTCCAGCCCGTCATCCTCCAACGCCAGCTGATTGGCCCGAATCATCACCTCTTCCTCATCCAGCCAAATCGTGTATTCATGGCCGACACGCTGCCACTGTTGATGGGTGCCTTTTACCTGCTGCGCGGCGGCTTCAACCTCATCCAGCAAAGCCAGATTGTCATCAACCTCTTCGTTGAACCAGTGCCCCACCGCTTCGTGGTCCATCGACATACGCACTTTGACCTTGCCGGTCAGATCGCGCAAAAATTCATACTCCATGTGTATAACCTCTTACCAATGGCGCGCCGCGTGGCACTGCCTGAATTCATTTTGTGCGCAACACGCTGAATAAAGTGGGATCGCGCTCGCATTATGTCAGGCCACGGCCGACGAAAAAAGGGCGTAAAAAAAGGGGCGATTCGCATCGCCCCTTGTTACTTGTGCCGCCGATTACAGCGCGGTCTGGAAGATCACGTTGTCTGCTTTATCGGTGTACTGATTCAGCTGGTCAAAGTTCAGGTAACGGTAAGTATCTGCCGCGGTCTTATCAACCTGCGTCATGAACTGCTGATACTCGTCCGGTGTCGGCAATTTGCCCAGCAGCGATGCGACTGCTGCCAGTTCCGCAGACGCCAGATAGACGTTAGCTCCGGTGCCAAGACGGTTCGGGAAGTTACGGGTTGAGGTGGACACCACCGTGGCACCGTCTTTCACTCGCGCCTGGTTACCCATGCAGAGTGAACAACCAGGGATCTCAATACGCGCACCGCTCTTACCGAACACGCTGTAGTAGCCTTCTTCGGTCAGCTGTGCCGCATCCATCTTGGTTGGCGGAGCCACCCACAGACGGGTCGGCAGCTGACCTTTGTGCGCATCCAGCAATTTACCGGCGGCACGGAAGTGACCGATGTTGGTCATGCAGGAGCCGATGAACACTTCATCAATCTTCTCGCCCTGCACGTCAGACAGCAGACGCGCATCGTCCGGATCGTTCGGCGCACACAGGATCGGCTCTTTGATTTCTGCCAGATCGATGTCGATCACCGCCGCATATTCGGCATCGGCATCACCTTCCAGCAACTGTGGATCGGCCAGCCATTTCTCCATGCCCTCGACGCGACGCTCCAGCGTACGACGATCGCCGTAACCCTCGGAGATCATCCACTTCAGCAGCACGATATTCGAGTTGAGATACTCGATGATCGGCTCTTTATCGAGTTTGATGGTGCAACCCGCAGCAGAACGTTCAGCAGAGGCATCGGTCAGTTCGAACGCCTGCTCCACTTTCAGTTTCGGCAGGCCTTCGATTTCCAGTACGCGGCCAGAGAAGATGTTTTTCTTACCTTTCTTCTCAACGGTCAGCAGGCCCTGTTTGATCGCGTACAGCGGGATCGCATGCACCAGATCGCGCAGGGTAATGCCTGGCTGCATTTCGCCTTTGAAGCGCACCAGCACCGATTCCGGCATATCCAGCGGCATCACGCCCGTTGCCGCAGCAAACGCCACCAGACCAGAACCGGCCGGGAACGAAATACCAATCGGGAAACGGGTATGCGAGTCACCACCGGTACCCACGGTATCCGGCAGCAGCATACGGTTCAGCCAGCTGTGGATCACGCCGTCACCCGGACGCAGCGACACACCACCACGGTTCATGATGAAGTCTGGCAGGGTGTGGTGCGTGGTCACGTCTACCGGTTTCGGGTAAGCGGCAGTGTGACAGAAGGATTGCATCACCAGATCGGCCGAGAAGCCGAGGCAGGCCAGGTCTTTCAGTTCATCACGGGTCATGGGACCGGTGGTGTCCTGAGAACCGACCGAAGTCATTTTAGGTTCGCAGTAAGCGCCAGGGCGGATACCTTCGACACCACAGGCGCGACCCACCATTTTCTGCGCCAGCGAGAAGCCACGGTTGCTGGCGGCGACATCTTTCGCTTGCAGGAAGACATCGCTGTGCGGCAGCCCCAGAGATTCGCGTGCTTTAGACGTCAGGCCACGACCGATAATCAGCGGAATACGACCGCCCGCACGCACCTCATCCAGCAACACTTCAGTTTTCAGTTCGAATGTCGCCAGCACTTCATCGGTGTCGTGGTTACGCACTTCACCTTTATACGGGTAGACATCAATGACATCGCCCATATTCAAACGATCAACGTCCACTTCGATCGGCAGTGCGCCAGCATCTTCCATGGTGTTGAAGAAGATCGGAGCGATTTTACCGCCGAGGCACAAGCCACCGCCCTTCTTGTTGGGAACATACGGAATGTCGTCACCCATAAACCACAGCACCGAGTTGGTGGCGGATTTACGCGAAGAACCGGTACCCACGACGTCACCGACGTAAGTCAGCGGGAAGCCTTTCTGCTGCAGTGCTTCGATCTGTTTGATCGGGCCGATGTTACCAGCATCATCGGGTTCGATGCCTTCACGCAGGTTTTTCAGCATCGCCAGCGCGTGCAGTGGAATATCCGGGCGAGACCATGCATCCGGTGCCGGGGAGAGGTCATCGGTGTTGGTTTCGCCGGTCACTTTGAACACGGTTACGGTGATTTTTTCTGCCAGTTTTGGACGCTTCAGGAACCATTCAGCATCGGCCCAGGACTGGATAATTTTTTTTGCGTGTGGGTTACCCGCTTTGGCTTTCTCTTCGACATCGTAGAAGTTATCGAACATCAGCAGCGTATGGGACAGGGCTTCTGCAGCAATCGGCGCCAGAGTCTCATCATCAAGGGATTCAATCAATGCATGGATGTTGTAGCCACCCTGCATGGTGCCCAGAAGTTCGACTGCTTTTTCAGGAGTAACCAGAGGAGAGTGGGCTTCGCCCTTTGCTACAGCGGCCAGGAAACCGGCTTTTACATAAGCCGCTTCATCAACACCTGGCGGGACACGGTTGACCAACAGGTCAGTAAGGAATTCTTCTTCACCCGCTGGCGGGTTTTTCAGCAGTTCAACCAGCGCGGCCATTTGGGAAGCATCTAACGGCTTAGGTACGATTCCCTGGGCAGCACGCTCGGCAACGTGCTTACGGTATTCTTCTAGCACGACGTTCTCCTCGCTCTCATTGTATAGCTTTCCGGTGCACCCTGTGACGCAGTCCAAAAGTAGGGTGAGGTGCCCGGTTCCGCGTCGGCCAGCATAGCAGCATTTCGGCTGATTGTTAATCTGTTTACAAAAAAGCAACATTCTTTTGTGGAACAGAAGATTGTACGGGGCATCCCGACACGAATCGTGGCGGCGCGATTTATCGCGCGCTTTTGGCAGGAGGTTTGGTCATTTGATGTGAGCAGCGCAATAAATTGCGCCGCTACAAAATGTGCTATCGCTCTCAGGTTAACCTTTAGCGATCGACCAGCACAAACTCCGTGGCGTTATAACGCTCACCCTGAATCTGTTGCGGATCGAATAGCGTATCCAGCGCGCTGATGTCGGCACTGCGTAATGATAAGGCTGCGGCGGCACAGTTTTGTTCCAGATGACTGATTTTGCTGGCTCCCGGAATCGGCACAATAAACTCGCCTTTTGCCAGTACCCATGCCAGCGCCAGTTGTGCCGGGGTGGCGTCATAACCTGTGGCCATCTCTGTCAGCTGATTCACTAACTTCTGGTTATGCGCCTGAGCGTCCTGCTGGAAGCGCGGCAGAAAGCGGCGAAAATCATCCTCCGCCAGCGTTTCCGCGGCAGGGAATTTACCGGTCAGGAAACCGCGTCCCAGCGGGCTGTAAGGCACAAAACCGATGTTAAGCTCACGGCAGGCGGCAAAGATCCCCTGCTCCGGATCGCGTGACCACAATGAATATTCACTTTGCAGGGCAGAGATAGGATGTACCGCACAGGCGCAGCGCAGCGTCGCCGGGGAGACTTCCGACAAACCGAGATACTGAACCTTCCCTTCGCGTACCAGGTCGGCCATCACGCCAACGACCTCTTCAATCGGGACTGCCGGATCGAGGCGGTGTTGATACAGGAGATCAATGCTTTCCACTCCCAGACGCTGGAGCGATCCTTCCACCGCAACACGGATATGCGCCGGATCGCTGTTTACCCCCGTCACACGCTCCCAGCCCTCCCCCTGATCGTTGATACGGAAGCCAAACTTGGTCGCCACTTTAATGTCTTTACGCCCCTTCAGGGCTTTTGCCAGCAAAGTTTCATTGGTAAAGGGGCCGTAGACTTCAGCCGTATCGAGAAAATCGACGCCCAGTTCAAAGGCGCGAGCCAGGGTATTCAGCGCCTGCTGCTCATCATTAGGACCATAGGCAAATGACATCCCCATGCAGCCCAGCCCCAGTGCCGAAACCTGTAATCCCTGATTGCCTAATTGACGTTGTTGCATTGCTTCATCCTCTTCGCTGTCGATGTTATTGTTATAACCCTCAACAATGACCGCAACAATTGAGGCATTTTTGCCGATTTAGTGAGTGAAATTCAGTAATGAGCCAATATCGCGCCACGCTACAGGAACTTGAGATGTTTGCCGCTATTGCCCAGCATCTGAGCTTTCGTAAAGCCGCTGGAGAACGCAATATCACGCCATCGGCACTTAGCCATGCGATGCGTAATTTTGAACAACGCCTCGGGATGCGACTTCTCAATCGCACCACCCGCAAAGTGGCACTGACGCCCGCCGGGGAGCGCTTTCTCCAGCGTATCCAGCCCGCGTTACAGGATCTGGCACAGGCGGTTGATGAACTGAATGACTGGCGCAGCGACCCACAAGGGAACCTGCGTATCAGTATCCCGCGTTCAGCCGAAGCCCTGTTTTTTCAGTCACTTATTTTGCCGTTTATGCAGCGCTATCCGCAGATCAGCGTGGAGATCGACAGTAACGATTCGCTGGTGGATATTGTGAGCGCAGGTTTTGATGCGGGTGTACGTTATGGTGCCGTGCTGGCGCAGGATATGGTGGCGGTGCCGTTTGGCGAACCGATGCGTGCAGTGGCGGTCGCCACCCCGGCATTCATTGCCCACCACGGTGTGCCACAAACTCCCGCAGAGTTGCTGCACTTTCCCTGCATTGAGCGACGCTTTCCCAGCGGGCGTCGCTATCGCTGGGAGTTCTGGCAGGATGGGCAGAAACAGGAGGTGGCCGTGCGCGGCTCCCTGATACTGGACAATAACGAACGGATTCTGCAAGCCGCACTGGCGGGAACGGGGATTGCTTTTTTACATCAGGGCACCGTGGCTGAAGCGCTAAATAGTGGGGAACTGGTAGAAATCCTGCCGGATTTCACCCAGGTAGAAGAAGGCTTCTGGCTTTATTATCCCAGCCGGAAATATATCCCCACGCCGCTGCGCTATTTTATTGACTGGCTTAAAGAAAAAATGAATATAAATAATAAACATCGTTAATAGAACAACTAAATAATAAAACAAACCTCAGAAAAAAGAATAAAAATAAAAGGTGAAAATAATAAAAAACAGATTAGACTGCCTGCGGGCGCTTGAGACAATCTGTCTTAAGCATCAGAAATGATATTGAGGTGGATTGTGGAGAGTTTGCTCGCGGGATTAATTTTACTTAACCACCGCGAGCGAGCGACTACCCAAAACACCTAGCAATGTCAGGGTAGTCGCTTGCTCGCTTTAAATCAAGGAGCAAGTGACGATGAGGTCAACATTCAGCAAACTGATTATCAGCGGAATCATTTTATTAGGATTCTGTCTCATCAACCGCAATTCATTATGTGAGTTACGATTGAGAATATTCACAGCTGAATTATCAGCGGTTATGGCCTGCGAAGGCAGACCGTAGAAACTTCATTAAGCGGGGATTTTTCCCCGCTTTTCCGTCATTGTCCTGGCGTTAGCTCAGGCGCCCATTTCATTATTCCATTAAAATGAACGCGTAATAAAAAACGGCTCCCTTAAGGAGCCGTCTGTTTATTTCTCAGCGCTTATTTCTTTTTCGCTTTCGGGTTCGGCAGGTCGGTAATGCTACCTTCGAACACTTCCGCCGCCAGACCAACGGATTCATGCAACGTCGGGTGCGCATGGATGGTCAGCGCGATATCTTCCGCATCACAACCCATTTCGATGGCCAGACCGATTTCACCCAGCAGCTCGCCGCCGTTGGTACCGACAATGGCACCACCGATAACACGATGCGTTTCTTTGTCGAAAATCAGCTTGGTCATACCGTCAGCGCAGTCAGAAGCGATAGCACGGCCAGAAGCCGCCCACGGGAAGGTGGAAATTTCGTAGCTGATGCCTTTTTCTTTCGCTTCTTTCTCAGTCAGACCCACCCATGCCACTTCTGGCTCGGTGTAGGCGATTGACGGAATCACTTTCGGATCGAAGTAGTGCTTCATACCGGCGATAACTTCAGCCGCTACGTGGCCTTCATGCACGCCTTTATGCGCCAGCATCGGTTGACCCACGATGTCACCGATAGCATAGATATGCGGCACGTTGGTGCGCATTTGCTTGTCAACGCGGATGAAACCACGGTCGTCCACTTCTACGCCCGCTTTACCAGCATCCAGGCCTTTACCGTTCGGTACACGGCCAATCGCCACCAGCACTGCGTCATAACGCTGGGCTTCGGTCGGCGCTTTTTTACCTTCCATGGAAACGTAGATACCGTCTTCTTTCGCTTCAACGGCAGTCACTTTGGTTTCCAGCATCAGGTTGAATTTCTTGCTGATACGTTTGGTGAAAACTTTCACCACGTCTTTATCGGCAGCCGGGATCACCTGGTCAAACATTTCAACCACGTCGATCTCTGAACCCAGCGCATGGTAAACGGTACCCATTTCCAGGCCGATGATACCACCGCCCATCACCAGCAGACGCTTCGGTACTTCTTTCAGTTCCAGCGCATCGGTGGAGTCCCACACGCGCGGATCTTCATGCGGAATGAACGGCAGTTCAATCGGACGAGAACCGGCAGCAATGATGGCGTTGTCGAAGTTGATGGTGGTTGCACCGCCTTCACCCTCTACCACCAGCGTGTTAGCACCGGTGAATTTACCCAGACCATTCACCACTTTCACTTTACGGCCTTTGGCCATACCCGCCAGACCGCCGGTCAGTTGAGTGATAACTTTCTCTTTCCAGGTACGAATTTTGTTGATGTCGGTTGAAGGCTGGCCAAACACGATGCCGTGTTCTTCCAGTGCTTTCGCTTCTTCAATCACTTTCGCTACGTGCAGCAGCGCTTTTGACGGGATACAGCCTACGTTCAGACATACACCACCGAGGGTGCTGTAGCGCTCTACCAGTACGGTTTCCAGACCTAAATCAGCGCAACGGAAGGCTGCAGAGTAACCTGCAGGACCTGCCCCAAGTACCACGACTTGAGTTTTAATCTCTGTACTCATCATGACCTCTTATTAGATTTCCGGCGGCCAGACGCGAACCTGTCCCAGGCTCTGGATGCCCTTATTCCACCGGCACATTTCACCGCAAGAGTTTACAGAATTGTTAATAAACTGCCAACCGCGGCAACTCTGAATGCGTACAACAAGGCCGGCATTTGCCGGCCTTGATTAACTTCACATCACCAGACGGCGAATATCCGACAGCATGTTGTTGATAATGGTGATAAAGCGCGCACCATCAGCACCATCGATCACGCGGTGGTCGAAGGAAAGAGAGATCGGCATCATCAGACGCGGCGCAAACTCTTTACCGTTCCATACCGGTTCCATCGCAGATTTGGACACACCAAGGATAGCCACTTCCGGCGCGTTAACGATTGGCGCGAAGTGCGTGGTACCGAGGCCACCCAGGCTGGAAATCGTGAAGCATCCACCCTGCATGTCGCCTGCGGTCAGCTTACCGTCACGCGCTTTTTTCGAGATCGCCATCAGTTCACGAGACAGTTCAGTGATGCCTTTTTTGTTCACATCTTTGAACACTGGAACCACCAGACCGTTTGGCGTATCAACCGCCACACCGATGTTGATGTATTTCTTCAGCGTCAGTTTCTGACCGTCTTCAGACAGTGAACTGTTGAAACGCGGCATCTGCTCCAGCGCAGCGGCAACGGCTTTCATGATAAACACCACCGGGGTGAATTTCACATCCAGCTTACGTTTCTCGGCTTCGCTGTTCTGCAGTTTGCGGAACGCTTCCAGATCGGTGATGTCGGTTTTGTCGAAGTGGGTAACATGCGGAATCATCACCCAGTTGCGGCTCAGGTTAGCACCAGAGATTTTCTGGATACGGCCCAGTTCCACTTCTTCGATTTCGCCGAACTTGCTGAAATCAACTTTCGGCCACGGCAGCAGGCCTGGCAGGCTACCACCGCTGGCAGCAGCAGCCGGTGCCGCTTCAGCGCGTTTCACCGCGTCTTTCACATACGCCTGCACGTCTTCTTTCAGGATGCGACCTTTACGACCGGTGCCTTTGACTTTCGCCAGGTTCACACCGAACTCGCGCGCCAGGCGACGAATCACCGGCGTGGCGTGGACGTAAGCATCGTTCTCAGCAAAGTCACTTTTCGCATCCGCTTTCGCCGCAGCCGGAGCTGCTGCCGGGGCGGGAGCCGCTTCCTGTTTCGCAGCAGGTGCGGCAGCAGCAGGCGCAGCGCCTTCTACTTCAAACACCATGATCAGCGAGCCGGTTTTGACTTTGTCGCCGGTGGCAACTTTCAGCTCTTTAACGGTGCCCGCAAACGGTGCCGGAACTTCCATTGACGCTTTGTCGCCTTCAACCACAATCAGAGACTGCTCAGCAGTGACTTTGTCACCCACTTTCACCAGCACTTCAGTGACTTCAACTTCATCACCGCCGATGTCAGGAACATTGACGTCTTTCGCGCCAGCCGCAGCAGCCGGGGCCGGAGCCGCAGCAGGCTGTGCCGCCGGTGCAGCCGCCGCCGGAGCAGCGCCTTGCGCTTCAAACACCATGATAAGTGAACCGGTGTTCACTTTGTCGCCGGTGGCAATTTTGATCTCTTTTACCACGCCCGCAAACGGTGCCGGGACTTCCATCGAAGCCTTATCGCCTTCCACGGTGATCAGTGACTGCTCAGCCGCAACGGTATCGCCCACTTTGACCAGAATCTCGGTGACTTCGACTTCATCGCCGCCGATGTCAGGAACATTGACGTCTTTGCTGACAGCCGCAGCAGCCGGTGCTGGTGCAGCTTCCGCTTTCTTCTCTTCTGCCGCAGGTGCAGCAGCTGCTGCACCCTCTGCGTCAAAGATCATGATGAGCGAACCAGTTTCAACTTTGTCACCGGTCGCAATTTTGATCTCTTTAACCACACCCGCCTGCGGCGAGGGAACTTCCATCGAAGCTTTATCGCCTTCCACGGTGATCAGCGACTGTTCGGCTTCTACCTTGTCGCCCACCTTGACCAGGATCTCGGTGACTTCAACTTCATCTGACCCGATATCCGGCACTTTAATTTCGATAGCCATTACTCTCTTACCTCTTAAGCCAGACGCGGGTTAACTTTATCGGCATCGATGTTGAATTTGGTGATCGCTTCTGCCACCACTTTCTTATCGATTTCGCCGCGTTTAGCCAGTTCACCCAGCGCTGCAACCACTACATAAGATGCATCCACTTCGAAGTGGTGACGCAGGTTCTCACGGCTGTCTGAACGACCGAAACCATCAGTACCCAGTACGCGGTAATCGCTGGCTGGCACGTAGCTGCGAACCTGCTCAGCAAACAGTTTCATGTAGTCAGTCGACGCCACGGCAGGTGCCTCATTCATCACCTGAGCGATGTAAGGTACGCGCGGGGTTTCTGTCGGATGCAGCATGTTCCAGCGCTCACAATCCTGGCCATCACGCGCCAGTTCGGTGAACGAGGTCACGCTGTAGACGTCAGAACCGATACCGTAGTCTTTCGCCAGGATCTGCGCAGCTTCACGCACATGACGCAGGATAGAACCTGAACCCAGCAGCTGAACTTTGCCTTTGCTACCGTCCACAGTTTCCAGCTTGTAGATACCCTTACGGATACCCTCTTCCGCACCCTGCGGCATCGCCGGCATGTGGTAGTTTTCGTTCAGCGTGGTGATGTAGTAGTAAACGTTTTCCTGCGCTTCGCCGTACATACGTACCAGGCCGTCATGCATGATGACTGCCACTTCGTAGGCATAAGACGGATCGTAAGAAATACAGTTCGGAATAGTCAGCGACTGAATATGGCTGTGACCATCTTCATGCTGCAGACCTTCACCGTTCAGAGTGGTACGACCGGAGGTGCCTCCCACGAGGAAGCCGCGCGCCTGCTGATCGCCCGCCAGCCACATCAGATCACCGATACGCTGGAAGCCAAACATTGAGTAATAGATGTAGAACGGAATCATCGGCAGATTGTTGGTGCTGTAAGAAGTCGCAGCAGCCAGCCAGGATGAACCTGCACCCAGCTCGTTGATCCCTTCCTGCAAAATCTGGCCTTTTTCGTCTTCTTTATAGTAAGCAACCTGCTCGCGGTCCTGCGGAGTGTACTGCTGACCGTTCGGGCTGTAGATACCGATCTGACGGAACAGACCTTCCATACCAAAGGTACGGGCTTCGTCCGCCAGAATCGGTACCAGGCGATCTTTGATCGACTTGTTCTTCAGCATCACGTTCAGCGCACGCACGAAAGCGATGGTGGTAGAGATCTCTTTGCTCTGCTCTTCCAGCAGTGCACTGAACTCTTCCAGTGCCGGCATTTCCAGCTTCTCAGTGAAGTGCGGCTGACGCGTCGGCAGGTAGCCGCCCAGCTTCTCACGCTGACCATGCAGATAGTTGTACTCTTCAGACCCTTTTTCGAAGGTCACGTACGGCAGTTTTTCAATGTTTTCATCGGCTACCGGCACATTGAAGCGATCACGGATGTAGCGAACGCCATCCATGTTCATCTTTTTCACCTGGTGAGCGATGTTTTTGCCTTCCGCCGTGTCGCCCATACCATAACCTTTGATGGTATGCGCCAGGATCAGGGTCGGCTGGCCTTTGGTTTCCTGCGCTTTTTTCAGTGCAGCATAGACTTTCTTCGGATCATGACCACCACGGTTCAGGGCGAAGATCTCTTCGTCTGACCAGTCTTTCACCAGCGCTGCAGTCTCCGGGTATTTACCGAAGAAGTGCTCACGGACGTATGCGCCATCGCGTGATTTGAAGGTCTGGTAGTCGCCGTCAACGGTTTCGTTCATCAGCTGGATCAGCTTGCCGCTGGTGTCTTTCTTCAGCAGCTCATCCCAACGACCGCCCCAGATCACTTTAATCACGTTCCAGCCAGCACCGGCAAAGATGCCTTCCAGTTCGTTGATGATCTTGCCGTTACCGGTGACCGGGCCATCCAGACGCTGCAGGTTACAGTTGATGATGAACACCAGGTTATCCAGTTTTTCGCGGACCGCGATAGTGATCGCGCCTTTGGATTCCGGTTCATCCATCTCGCCATCCCCCAGGAAGGCGTATACCGTCTGATCGGCGGTATCTTTCAGACCACGGTGCTCAAGGTATTTCAGGAATTTAGCCTGATAAATCGCATTGAGTGGGCCAAGACCCATAGAAACTGTCGGGAACTGCCAGAATTCAGGCATCAGTTTCGGGTGCGGATAAGAAGAGAGACCGTTGCCGTGTACTTCCTGACGGAAGTTGTTCATCTGTTCTTCGGTCAGACGGCCTTCAAGGAACGCACGAGAATAGATACCTGGAGAGATATGGCCCTGGAAATAAACCAGATCGCCGCCATTTTTCTCGCTACGAGCACGGAAGAAGTGGTTAAAGCACACTTCATAGATAGTCGCGGAAGACTGGAATGATGAGAGGTGACCACCCAGTTCCAGGTCTTTCTTCGACGCACGCAGCACCGACATGATGGCGTTCCAGCGAATTGCGGAACGGATACGACGTTCAAGGGAGGCGTTGCCCGGATAGTCCGGTTCGTCTTCAACGGCAATAGAGTTGATGTAGTTGCTGACAGCAGAAGAGCCTGCTGCAACTTTTACGCCGCCTTTGCGTGCAGCACTTAATACCTGGTCAATCAGATACTGCGCGCGCTCAACACCTTCTTCACGGATGACCGATTCGATCGCCTGTAGCCAATCACGAGTTTCGATCGGATCCACGTCATTGTGTAAACGTTCTGACATGGGGTGTATTCCTTATCTGTGTCTAATACGTTGAATTGTCAGGAGCCTGTCTGCTTGTGCTTTGCTTCAGTTCACAGCACAAGAAGACAGGCCCGTCGCTTTTTGATCCGCACGTTCGTTGCCGCGCGTTATTCCTTACGTTGCTGTAAACGACGCAGGGAGCGTTCACGACGACTCTGCTCCCGACTTCTGTCCAGCAAGATTTCCTCAATGAACGCCAGGTGACGGTGTGATGCCTCGCGTGCTTGTTCTGGCTCACGAGCCACAATCGCCTCAAAAATACTGGCGCGGTGACCGCTCACTTTCGCCAGCATTTCCCGGCGAGCGTAGAGCAATTCAAAATTCTGACGGACGTTTTGTTCCAGCATAGGGCCCATGGAACGCAGCAAATGTAAAAGCACCACATTATGGGCCGCTTCTGTGACAGCGATCTGATACTGCATCACGGCATCCGCTTCGGCATCGAGATCGCCGCTGTCCTGTGCCTGCTGGATCTGAACATGGCAGTCGCGAATGCGCTGCAAATCCTCATCAGTGCCACGCAATGCCGCATAATAGGCAGCAATACCTTCCAGTGCATGGCGGGTTTCCAGCAGGTCAAACTGAGATTCAGGGTGTTGAGCGAGCAGGCCGATTAGCGGGTCGCTCAGGCTTTGCCAGAGATGTTTTTGGACGAAGGTGCCGCCACCCTGACGGCGCAGCAGCAATCCTTTCGCCTCCAGGCGCTGGATCGCTTCACGAAGAGAAGGACGTGATACATCGAATTGTTTGGCGAGTTCGCGCTCGGGAAGCAACTTCTCTCCCGGCCGCAGCGTCCCTTCCATAATGAGGGATTCCAGCTGTTGCTCAATTGCATCGGAGAGCTTTGGTTGGCGAATCTTACTGTATGCCATCTTCCCTTCTTAGTTATGCCAGGCATCCGGAGTAAATTGGTAATACCAATTGCCAAAAGGTGCCGGTAAAGTAACAAAGTATTCACCTTGTGTCTATATGGCAGCCGTCACACTTCAGGGGATTATCATTGGTTAAATGCGCTAAATAGCGCTGATAAAGACAGAAATAGAGCCTCAGGGAGAATTGTTAACAGAATTCTCTTTTACCAAACCTTACACAGATTTAGCGCGTCTCTTTCCCTGCAACCATAAGGGAAAACTATTCGTGTTTATTACCCATTCATGTCAGAAATAGCGCGGCAGGTCAGCAGTGGATGCTGCTGCTTTTTCCGTCATCTCTCAGCACAAAAAGCAAAAGCAGGTGCAAAGCGGCGCGCTTATCACTATTCTGGTCGCCAGGGTAGCTTACGTATGCACACAGCACGCCAGATACCGTAAATAAATGAGTACGTTATGTAAAAACAGCCTTACATAGGGCGTAAAATAACAACATCACGAGGTTCGTATGGAACAACAACATGGCGAAACGCTGCACCGCGGCTTAAAAAATCGCCATATTCAGCTCATTGCACTGGGCGGTGCAGTGGGTACCGGTCTGTTTCTGGGTAGCGCATCGGTCATCAAATCCGCCGGTCCGGCGGTGATTCTCGGTTATGCCATTGCGGGATTTATTGCCTTTCTGATCATGCGCCAATTAGGCGAAATGGTAGTGGAAGAGCCGGTTGCCGGTAGCTTCAGCCATTTTGCTTACAAATACTGGGGCAACTTCGCCGGTTTTGCTTCCGGCTGGAACTACTGGGTGCTGTATGTGCTGGTCGCCATGGCCGAGCTGACCGCAGTCGGTAAATATGTCCAGTTCTGGTGGCCGGACTTCCCCACCTGGGCGACAGCCGCCATCTTCTTTGTGCTGATCAACGCCATCAACCTGACCAACGTGAAAGTGTTTGGTGAGATGGAGTTCTGGTTTGCCATTATCAAAGTTGTCGCGGTCATCGGCATGATTCTGTTTGGCGGCTGGTTGCTGTTCAGCGGCAACGGCGGCCCGCAGGCGACCGTCAGCAACCTGTGGAACCAGGGCGGCTTCCTGCCGAATGGTTTCGGCGGGCTGGTGATGATGATGGCGATTATTATGTTCTCGTTTGGCGGGCTGGAACTGGTGGGTATCACCGCCGCGGAAGCCGACAACCCGGAGCAGAGCATTCCCAAAGCCACCAATCAGGTACTGTGGCGTATTCTGATTTTCTATATCGGCTCACTGGCGGTGCTGTTGTCACTGCTGCCGTGGACCCGCGTTACCGCAGATACCAGCCCGTTCGTCCTGATCTTCCACGAACTCGGTGATTCGCTGGTTGCCAATGCGCTGAACGTGGTGATCCTGACCGCGGCACTGTCGGTGTACAACAGCTGCGTCTACTGCAACAGCCGTATGTTGTTCGGCCTGGCGCAACAGGGCAATGCGCCGAAAGCGCTGCTGAACGTCGACAAACGTGGCGTTCCGGTGGCGACGATTCTGGTGTCTGCGGTCGCCACGGCGCTCTGCGTGCTGATTAACTATCTGATGCCGGGTGAAGCTTTCGGCTTGCTGATGTCTTTAGTGGTCTCCGCGCTGGTGATCAACTGGGCGATGATCAGCCTGGCACACCTGAAATTCCGTAAGAAGAAGAACCAGCAGGGTGTCACCACGCGTTTCCCTGCCATCCTTTACCCTCTGGGTAACTGGATTTGTCTGCTGTTCCTTGCGGCGATTCTGGTGATCATGCTGATGACGCCTGGCATGGCGATTTCGGTATGGCTGATTCCGGTCTGGCTGGTGGTGCTGGCCATCGGTTACGCGATCAAAAACAAAGCCCAACAGGCGTAAAGCTTCTCCTTCGGCCCGGCATTTATGTCCGGGCCGAAGTTCCCCTTCTTTAGATCTTCCTCACACTTTTTCCTGCCCAGGTGTTTTGTCCATCATCGTGACCAATTGGTCCCCGCCAGATTGCTGATTTTCCGTTAATAATTTTTGCACCTGTTATTACTGGAGATGAACAATGAAAGGAGCTGCACTCTCGTTCCGGGAAAAGCTGGGATACGGCATGGGCGATGCCGGATGCAACATGATTGGTGGTGCCATCATGTTGTTCCTCAACTATTTCTATACCGATGTCTTTGGGCTGGCACCAGCGCTGGTCGGCACCTTATTGCTTTCGGTGCGGGTACTGGATGCGGTAACGGATCCGATTATGGGCGCGATTGCCGACCGTACGCAAAGCCGCTGGGGACGCTTTCGTCCGTGGCTGCTGTGGGTATCCGTTCCCTATGTGTTATTCAGCGTTCTGATGTTCACCACGCCAGACTGGAGCTATGACAACAAGGTGATCTGGGCATTTATCACCTATTTCCTGATGTCACTGACCTACACCGCCATCAACATTCCCTACTGCTCGCTGGGCGGGGTCATCACCAATGATCCTGGCGAACGCGTCTCCTGCCAGTCGTATCGTTTTGTTATGGTGGGTGTCGCCACGCTGATCCTGTCGCTATCGCTCCTGCCGATGGCGGAGTGGTTTGGTGGGGATAACAAAGCGCGCGGCTATCAGATGGCGATGAGCGTGCTGGCGCTGATTGGCCTCGCGATGTTTCTGTTTTGCTTCGCCACGGTGCGAGAGCGTATTCGCCCGGCAGTGCCCAGTAACGACGATCTGAAAAACGACCTGCGCGATGTCTGGAAAAACGACCAGTGGGTACGCATTCTGCTGCTGACCTTCTGTAACGTTTGCCCTGGGTTTATTCGCATGGCCGCCACCATGTATTACGTGACCTGGGTCATGGGCCAATCGACCCATTTTGCCACCCTGTTTATCAGCCTCGGCGTGATCGGCATGATGCTGGGCAGTACGCTGGCCAAAATCCTCACCGATCGCTGGTGCAAATTAAAAGTGTTCTTCTGGACCAACATCGCGTTAGCCCTGTTCTCCAGCGGTTTTTACTGGATTGATCCTCACGCCACTCTGGCGGTAGTTATTGCTTATTTCCTGCTGAACATCCTCCATCAGATCCCCTCACCGCTGCACTGGTCGCTGATGGCGGATGTTGATGATTACGGCGAATGGAAAACCGGCAAACGCATCACCGGCATGAGCTTTTCCGGCAATCTGTTTTTCCTCAAGGTCGGGCTGGCTGTGGCGGGTGCGATGGTGGGCTTTTTACTCTCCATCTATGGCTATGATGCCGGTGCGAAACAGCAAGCCCCCAGCGCGCTGAATGGCATCATGCTGCTATTTACCGTGATTCCTGGTATTGGCTACCTGATTACCGCCGGGGTTGTACGTTTGCTGAAAGTCGATCGCAAACTGATGCGCACCATTCAGGACGATCTCGCCCTGCGTCGCGCCAATTTCCGCGACCTGCATGCTCCACACCCGCCCGCTGCCGCCACTATCGAACCCGGAGAAATTAAATGAGTCATCCATGGCCTAATCCGTTTATCACCCAGCGCGCCGACCCTTTTATTCTCCGTCACGACAAGGGGTATTACTTTGTCGCTTCGGTGCCCGAATATGACCGGCTGGAAATACGTCACGCTGCGACGCTGGCAGCGCTACCCGAGGCCGAACCGGTGGTGGTGTGGCACAAACCCGACACGGGGCCGTTTAGCGCACTGATCTGGGCACCGGAACTGCACCACATCAACGGACAGTGGGTGATCTACTTCGCAGCCGCGCCGAGTCGTGAAATCAAAGATGGATTATTCCAGCACCGCATGTATGCGCTGGTGTGCAGTGATGCCGACCCGCTAACCGGCCACTGGCAGCCCGTCCGGCGCGTCCACACGCCGCTGGATAGCTTCTCTCTCGACGCCACACATTTCGTCCATCAGGGGAAAAACTGGTATCTGTGGGCGCAGAAAGACCCGGCTATTCCCGGCAATTCGAACCTGTATCTTGCTGAATTGCTCAACCCCTGGACGCTGAAAGGGACACCGCAAATGCTGAGCCGCCCTGAATATGAATGGGAGTGCGCCGGATTTAGCGTCAATGAAGGACCGGCAGTGATTCGCCACGGCGACAGGCTTTTTGTCACTTACTCAGCCAGCGCCACGGATGAGAATTACTGTCTGGGAATACTGAGTATTGCTGCTGATGCCGACCCGCTCCAGCCTGGCGCGTGGCAAAAATCCGCCCGTCCGGTATTCAGCAGCAGCTGGGATAACCATCAATATGGACCGGGCCATAATAGCTTTACCGTTGATGAACAGGGGCGGGATGTGCTGGTCTATCATGCGCGCAACTACACGGAGATTGAGGGCGATCCTCTGTGGGACCCCAACCGCCATACGCGGCTGAAGTATTTTGACTGGCGCGAGGACGGCACACCTGATTTTGGCGTGCCGCCTGCCGATCACACCAGCGTGCCGTAGATGGTCAGCAACGCAACGACCACCACCAGCACCAGGGAAATACGCTTCGCCAGCGCAACCGCCACGCGCGGCGTTTCCACTTTATCAACATGTGGATCACGCGCGAGGGAGAATTGCGCCAGGCTGGTCAACACCTGATACTGCGAGCGATGCCAGTCGGTTAAGGAAGCGAACCAGGCTGGCAATGCGCGCTCACCGTGTCCGAGCAAGGCATAGGCGGCACCGGCGAGACGCACGGGAATCCAGTCCAGCAGGTGCAGCACGCGGTCAACGCCAGACTGCGCACGCTCCAGCGTTGAATGGTGTTTTGCCAGCCAGCTTTGCCAGGCGCGCAGAAACGCATAGCCCACCAGCAACACTGGCCCCCACGGGCCTCCCACCACAAACCAGAACAACGGGGCCAGATAGAAGCGGAAATTTATCCAGATAAGGGCGTTCTGTAGCTCGCGCAGAAAGTCGCGTTCAGTGCATTCTACCGGCACACCATGAATCAACGTCAGCTCTGCCGCCATCGCCTGATGAGCCGCCTTATCATCATGGCTCGCCGCTTTCAGATAGGCGTGATAATGCAAACGTACCGAACCCGCACCGATACACAGCAGGCCCACCACAATCCAAAATAACAGCTGCGCCACGCCAAATAGCAGACCTTTCAGACTCCAGACCAGCAGCCAGACAATCAGCATCGCTACCATCGTCATCATCAGGGTGCGGAATAACGAAAAACGCTGACGACCACGAAACAGCGGCTCCAGCCGATGATCGAGCTGCCAGTGTTCTCCCAGCTTAAATAACCGTTCCCAACCTAAAACTAATAACAAGCTAAACAACGTCATAACTGCTCCTGCTGTTTCAGGGATTCTCCCGCTTTAAGGCGTGTTTATAGCGTTCCCAGTCAAATGCCGGACCCGGATCGGTTTTACGTTCCGGCGCAATATCGCTGTGGCCGGTAATGCGTTCCGCGGTCAGTGGATAGTGTTGCATTAATAACGCCGTTACCGCCCGCAACGTGGCATATTGCGCGTCGGTGTAAGGCTGGGTATCGGTGCCTTCCAGCTCAATCCCCATCGAGAAATCGTTGCAGTTTTCCCGGCCTTCGAACTGAGATACTCCCGCATGCCAGGCGCGCTCATCGAATGAAACATATTGCACCAACTCGCCATCACGGCGAATCAGACAGTGTGCGGCGACACGCAAATGGGCAATATCGGCAAAATAGGGATGCGCATCGGCAGGCAAGGTGCCAGTAAACAACCTATCAATCCACGGACCGCCAAACTCACCGGGCGGCAAGCTGATATTGTGAATAATCAGTACGGAAGGCGTTTCATTTTCCGGTCGTTGATTAAAGTGCGGTGACGGCACTTTACGCGCACTGTTAATCCAGCCATCTTCCAGTTTCATGCCATTTTTCCTGCATTTAAGTCTGGCTGAGAATAACATGATTCTCCACGCCTGCTTGCGCGTTAATGCGAAAGCCGATGTGTGTTAAGGATACTAAACATTTTAGGCCAATGAACTGGCAATGCCGCTAAAATCGGGCTAAGGTGTGCGCTTACTATCTCGTCATCTGGAGCAGAAAGAGTATGGCATCGCGTCGTTACGATCCGGTTCGTCGCCGTCAGGAATTGATTGAGCGTATTGAGCATGACATCCCCGAAGCCGTTGCCCGCGCGCTTCAGGAAGATTTAGGTGGCGAAGTGGATGCTGACCGCGATATTACCGCGCTCTTGCTGCCCGCAGAAAAACAGGCCGACGCACAGATCATTACCCGTGAAGCGGGTGTTTTCTGTGGTAAACGCTGGGTGGAAGAAGTATTCATTCAGTTAGGCAATAAAGTTACCCTCACCTGGCACGTTGAAGATGGACAGGCTTTAGTGGCTGACCAGCTGTTATTTGAACTGCATGGCCCGGCGCGCCTGCTATTAACGGCGGAACGTACCGCACTGAATTTTGTGCAGACGCTCTCAGGCGTCGCCACGGAAGTCAGCCGCTATGTGGCATTGCTGGCAGGCAGCAACACCCAGCTACTGGATACCCGCAAAACACTGCCTGGCCTGCGTACCGCGCTGAAATACGCGGTGCTGTGCGGCGGCGGCAGCAATCATCGCCTTGGCCTGTCTGATGCTTTTTTGATTAAAGAAAATCACATCATTGCCAGTGGCTCGGTACGCCAGGCAGTGGAAAAAGCATTGTGGTTACAGCCTGATGTGCCGGTGGAAGTCGAAGTGGAAACCCTGAGTGAGTTGCAGGATGCGCTGAATGCGGGCGCGGATATCATCATGCTCGACAACTTCAGCATGGAGATGATGCGAGAGGCCGTGACGCTGACGCAAAAACAGGCGTTGCTGGAAGTCTCCGGTAACGTCACGGAAAGCACGCTGCCGCAAATTGCGCAGACAGGTGTGGATTATGTCTCAGTGGGTGCCTTAACCAAGCATGTGCGCGCCCTCGATCTCTCGATGCGCTTTCGCGATGCCTGATCGTTTTCTCGCGGAGGCGGTTCACAGAATATTTGTGTGGCCGCTTCCAGTTTGCTGTTCGTTGCTTTGCAAACCTGAATCTATTCTGCGCACGGCTTCCAGCCGTGCCACTCTGCCCTCTTCCGCTTAGCTCAACCCTTTTCTACCGTAGCGGCTCGACAACAAGGAGCCAGCTTATGGAACGACAACGCGGTTTTACCCTTATCGAATTAATGATTGTGATTGGCATCGTCGCCATCCTCAGCGCAATCGGTGTACCGGCTTATCAAAACTACCTGCAGCGTGCCGCACTGACGGATATGTTGCAGACCATGGTGCCCTTTAAGACGGCAGTCGAACTTTGTGCCATTGAGCGAGGCGGCCCGGCACAGTGCCAGGCAGGCGATCGCGGCATTCCTGCGGCCAAAGGTTCTCGCTATGTCGCAACACTTACTGTCATCAATGGCGTCATCACGCTGACCGGTCAGGAAAGCCTTTCTGGTTTAACGGTAGAAATGCAACCCATCTGGAATACCACTGATGGCACGCTTGACTGGCAACGCAGCTGCACCAGCGATAACAACAGCCTGCGTGAAAACTGCCTCGAACAGTTCCGTTTTGCTGACAAAGGTGGACGCAATGGAGAAATGTGATGCCATGCTCAGGGCGCTGTGCAAGCGCCACCACGCCATCATTCTGCATCATGACACCACGCTGCTGCGCGTGGCTGTCGCGGGAACACCTGACCCCGCCCTGCTGGAAGCGCTACAGTTTGCCAGCCAGTGCAAAGTTGAAGTGGAATGCTGGCCTGCCGCGCGGATTGAGCAACTGTTGCATGAACCGGGAAACACTGATAAGCCCCGTGAGCAGGTTTCGGCTGAATCGGCAATCAACGCCGTTGAGCACATCCTGCAACAAGCCATACAGCGGCGGGCATCTGATGTCCATTTCGAGCCGCAGCGCCAGGCGCTACGTATTCGGCTGCGCATCGATGGGGTTCTGCACAAACTGACGCAGTTGCCCGATGTGCAACCCGCTGCGGTGCTGGCCCGCCTGAAGATTCTTGGCGGCCTGGATATTGCGGAACGTCGCCTGCCTCAGGATGGGCAGTTTACACTCGATATTGAAGGCAAAACCGCCGCCTTCCGCCTCTCCACCCTGCCCGTGAGTCACGGCGAGAAAGCGGTAGTGCGTCTGATGCAGAGCGAAAACAGCGCCATTGCACTGGATAAACTTGGCATGCCAGCGATGCAACTGCGTCAGTTCAGCAACGCCCTGGCGAAGCCACAGGGATTAATTCTGGTTACCGGCCCAACCGGCAGCGGCAAGACCTTCACCCTCTACAGTGGATTGAGTGCACTCAATGTGCCGGAAAAAAACGTCTGCAGCGTAGAAGATCCGCTGGAGATCCCGCTGGAAGGTATCAACCAGACGCAGATTCAGCCTCGCAGTGGGCTGGATTTTAATCTGGTGCTGCGTGCGCTGCTGCGTCAGGATCCCGATGTCATCATGGTGGGCGAAATTCGCGATGCCGAAACAGCCGGGATTGCCGTTAAAGCTGCACAAACGGGCCATCTGGTGCTTTCCACCCTGCATACCAACTCCACAGCTGAAACACTGACACGATTGCGGCAAATGGGAATTCCCGGCTATCTGCTCGGCCCGGCATTGCAGCTGATCGTTGCACAGCGTCTGGTGAGGCGGCTATGTACACATTGCCGACAACCCGGGCAGGCGATAGCGCATTTACCTGTCGGATTATGGCCGGGAACCCTGCAAACCTGGCGGGCACCAGGTTGTGACCATTGCTTTTCGGGCTATTACGGTCGGCTGGCACTTTTCGAACTGCTGCCGATGACCGCTAAATTACAAAACGCGATTTCTGCCGATATGCCGCTGGAGCATCTGCTGTCACTGGCGAATCAGCAGGGAATGAAAACATTAGTCAGCGCCGGACTGGAGGCGGTTAGCCGCGGAGACACCTCACTGGAAGAGATGCAGCGTGTCATTGGGTTAGGTAATGACTAATCTCTACCATTTTCGCTGGCAGGCGCTGGACAGCACGGGAGTGCTGCAAAGCGGCGAGTCGTTAATTAACGATCAGGATGCGCTATTACAGCACCTTGCCGATCGCGGCATGCTGGCTGTGAGTTGGCAACGGGGCAAATGCTGGCGGACCCGCGACTGGAAATGGCAGCAAAAAATCGATCTGATACGCCAGTTAGCAACCTTACTCAGGGCAGGACTGCCTCTTGCTGAGAGCCTGACACTGCTGGCTGAAGGCCATCCGCATGCTGGCTGGCGCATATTGCTTAAAGGCCTGCAGCAACGGGTCATTACCGGGGTCCCCTTTTCTCAGGCGCTGCACGACTGGCCGCAAATATTTCCACCGTTGTTTCCCGCACTGATGCAGGTGGGTGAACTTACCGGGCAACTGGATGAATGTTGTCGCCAGCTGGCGCAGCAGCAAACCGGACAACAACATTTGCGGCAAAAAGTGGTGAAAGCACTGCGCTATCCGCTCTTCATTTTGCTGGTCGCGGTTGCCGTGAGTGCCGGAATGCTGTTGTTTGTGTTGCCGGAGTTTGTCGCGGTTTACGCCAGCTTCGATGCACCACTGCCTGCGCTCACCGCTGGTGTGATGGCGCTGTCCGCCCTGCTACAACAGGCAGCGTTACCCCTGCTGGCAACCGGTGTCTCACTTTCGGTTATTACCCGCCACATTTATCGACGATCGGTGGACTGGCAACGTCGTATACATCGCGGGTTGCTGCGATTGCCGCTGCTTGCACCACTGTGGCGCGGCAGCCAGCTCAGCCAGATCTATGCCATTTTGCAATTGACGCAGCAGGCAGGTTTAACCTTGCTGCAAAGTTTACAGGCGGTAGAAGTGACGCTGGCGTCACGACTTTGGCGGGAAGCCATCACCGACTTACAACAACATATTGCCGGTGGCGCACCATTGCATCAGGCTCTGCAACAACATCAGTTATTTACGCCATTGTGCGCCCAGCTCATAAAAGTGGGTGAGCAAGCCGGTGCCCTGGATGTGATGCTGTCGCGGCTGGCGGAATGGCACGAGGGACAAACATTAACGCGTGCCGAATCACTGGCGTCTGCGCTGGAACCGATGATGATGGTGGTGATTGGTGGCATCGTTGGCACTCTGGTGATTGCCATGTATTTGCCGGTGTTCGGGCTGGGTGATGCAATACGCTAACGGGTGCACATGGCATGCACCCGTTTCACGGCATCAGCGGGTAAACACCCGGTTTTCCTGTTCAGCAACACGGATAAAGGTGGTGCGCTTGGTCAGCTCTTTGAGTCTTTCCGCGCCAACATAGGTACAGGCTGAACGCAGGCCACCAAGAATATCTTTAATCGTTTCTTCAACCGGACCACGCAGCGGTAAACGCACCGTCTTCCCTTCTGCCGCCCGATATTGTGCCACGCCGCCCACATGGCGCTTCATGGCCGACTCTGAACTCATGCCATAAAACAGCATAAATTGCTCGCCGTGTTCCTCCACGAGGGTGCCTTCACATTCATCATGCGCCGCCAGCATACCGCCGAGCATGACGAAATCCGCGCCGCCGCCAAACGCTTTTGCGATATCACCCGGCACGGCGCAGCCTCCGTCACTGACGATCTGCCCACCCAGGCCATGAGCGGCATCTGCACACTCAATCACCGCCGAAAGCTGCGGATAGCCCACACCGGTTTTAACGCGGGTGGTACAGACAGACCCCGGGCCGATACCTACTTTCACGATATCTGCGCCGGAAAGAATCAACTCCTCCACCATTTCACCGGTCACCACATTGCCTGCGCAGATGGTTTTACCAGGAAAGCTTTCGCGGACGCGTTGCAGAAAGGCGACAAAGTGCTCGGAATAGCCATTGGCAACATCAATGCAGATAAAATTCAGTTGCGGGGACAGAGCCAGCACGGCAGTTAATTTGCGGAAATCTGCTTCTGAAGTCCCGGAGGAAACCATGACATGCTCAAGGACTGAGGCCGGAACACGCTGGATAAATGCCTGCCAGTCTTCAACGCTGTAATGTTTATGAACGGCAGTCAGCACGCCAAAACCGGCCAGTGCTTCTGCCATGGTGAACGTGCCCACCGTATCCATATTGGCGGCAATCACCGGTACGCCTGTCCAGCTCAGACCAGAATGTTTGAAAGTATAGGTACGTTCCAGCTCGACTTCGGAACGGCTTTTCAGGGTGGAGCGTTTAGGGCGGATGAGTACGTCTTTAAAGCCCAGTTTTAAATCTTCTTCAATACGCATAACAAGTGTCCTGGTTAGTGGCATCGAACCGCAGTTCGGGTAGCGCTCACGGCTCCAGTGTCGTTATCATACGCGCCATTCGTTCCGCGACAAGACTGCGAATTTCACTTTATTTAAGCTACAATCCGTTAAATTTAGCTGAGAAAATCGATTGTGATCGTGCTCTCATCTTGCTTTTAGTGATACGCAGGTTGTGGTGGCATGACAGTGCGAACTTCGGGATAACGTTATGCCTTTTACCGTTGCGCTAACGGGTGGTATTGGTAGTGGCAAATCTACCATTGCCAATGCCTTTGCGGCGCTGGGCGTTGATATTGTTGACGCCGACGCCATTGCCAGAGAAGTGGTTGAGCCAGGTACACCGGCATTGCAGGCCATTGCCCAACGCCATGGCGAATCAATTCTGACTGCGGAAGGCACCCTTTATCGCGCGCGTCTGCGCGAGATTATTTTTCAGCAGCCACAGGAAAAGAACTGGCTGAACCAACTGCTGCATCCGCTGATTAATGCGCGCACTCAGCAGTTAAAGCAACTTGCCACCTCGCCTTATGTGCTGTGGGTGGTGCCGTTGCTGGTGGAAAATGGCTTGCAGCATCAGGCCGATCGCGTTCTGGTGGTGGATGTGGATGAAGCAATCCAATTGCAGCGCACTCAACAGCGCGATGGAATTTCTCTCGCACAGGCCAAAAATATTCTTGCCGCACAGGCCAGCCGACAGCAGCGCCTGGCCTGCGCGGATGACATCATTGATAATAGTGGCACGCCTGATGACGCGCTGCCGCGTGTTGCTGAACTTCACCAGCGCTATTTGCGACTGGCAGCAGCAGGACAGGATTAACATCATGAGTACAGTCGTTCTATTTGAACATCCCCTGAATGAGAAGATGCGCACCTGGCTGCGCGTTGAATTTTTGCTTAACCAATTGCACGACACGATTCCCGTCACCAGCTCTGTTTCGGCTCTGGGTGTTTTCCGCATCATTGGTGATTTGCTGGATATCTTCGAACGTGGCGATATGCGCACGGAATTGCTGAAAGAACTGGAGCGGCAGCAGCAAAAATTGCGTGCCTGGCTCGATGTCCCCGGCGTCGATTTGCAGCGGGTTGACTCCCTCAGCAAGCAGTTAAAACAGCAATCGTCCGAGTTGATGCAGGCACCACGTATGGGCCAGCAATTACGCGAAGATCGCCTGGTTGGGCTGGTGCGTCAGCGTCTGAGCATTCCCGGCGGTTGCTGCAGCTTTGACATCCCCGGATTGCATATCTGGTTGCACCTCGAACAATCAGTACGCGACACACAGGTAAATGCCTGGATCGAGTCGCTGAATCCGCTGCGTCACAGCCTGGTGATGATCCTCGATCTCATTCGTCAGTCGGGTGTTTTCCGTAATCAAACCAGCCTGAACGGTTTTTATCAGGATAATGCCGAAGGCGCTGATTTGTTACGACTGCAACTGACGCTGGAAGACGCGCTTTACCCGCAGGTCTCCGGCCACAAGAGCCGTTATGCCATTCGTTTCCTGCCGCTGGACAGTGAGCGTGGTGACGTGCCTGCGCGACTTAATTTTGAACTGGCCTGTTGTTAGAGGATGTTATGCAGGAAGAAATGATTATTGTGTCTTGTCCCAATTGCGGTAAAGACGTGATGTGGGATGAGCTGAGTCCGTGGCGTCCGTTTTGCAGCAAACGCTGCCAGCTGATTGATTTAGGTGAGTGGGCGGCGGAAGAAAAACGCATCCCCAGCAGCGGCGACCTCACGGACAGCGATGACTGGAGTGAAGAGCAGCAGTAACCATCAGGGGCCTGTGCCCCTGATGTCAGATTTCGCCCGCGACCAGACGCGCAATCAGCGCATGGTTAGCTGGCGGAAATTCATCGGCAACCAGCGCTTTCTGTTCCACCCAGCGTTGCGGCTGCCCTTCTTTGCCCCACGGCTCACCTTGCCAGCCTTCGACCAGAAAGAAATGCAGCGTCACGCGCAGATCTTCATAGCTGTGATCGGCCTGACCAATCGCCTGGGCCGCCGTCACCTCAATACCGGTTTCTTCCATTAACTCACGCTTCAGCGCCTGTTCAGCGGTTTCGCCTTGTTCGATTTTCCCACCAGGAAACTCCCATTTATTGGCCATGTAGGAGCTTGCCGCACGCTGAGCAAGGAAGATCTGATGGCTGGCATTGCGAATGATGCCCACCGCAACTTGCAGGTGTTTCATAAACTGAGTTCCGCTAAAGATGAATGAAGCGCCATGTTTGTAGCGGCGCGATTTATCGCGCGTTTTTTTCTGCCAACACGCACAGAAATGCGCGATAAATCGCGCCGCTACAGTTTAACGGTCTGAAGGAGCCTGACGGCTCCTTTGTTCTTATCAGGCCAGGCGGCCGTGACACTGCTTATATTTTTTACCTGAACCACATGGGCATGGATCGTTACGACCGACCTTGCGTTCACCACCCTGTGCTGCCAGCGCGGCGGCTGCGGCGGTTTCATCATCCACATGGCTGAGTTGCTGCTGCTGTGCCAGACGCTCAGCGTCTTCGCGACGTTGTTGCTCCATCGCTTCCACTTCTTCCGGCATACGCACCTGAACTTTGCTCAGGGTGCTGATCACCTCATATTTCAATGATTCCAGCATGGCAGCAAACATGGCAAAAGATTCACGTTTGTATTCCTGCTTCGGATCCTTCTGCGCATAACCACGCAGGTGGATACCCTGACGCAGATAATCCATCGCCGCCAGATGCTCTTTCCACAAGGAATCCAGCGTTTGCAGCATCACACCTTTCTCAAAGTTACGCATCATTTCTACGCCCACCACTTCTTCTTTGGCAGCGTAGCTTTCTGTTGCGTGCTTCATGATGCGCTCGCGCAGCGTCTCTTCATGCAGATCCGGCTCTTTATCCAGCCATTCAGCAATCGGCAGATCAAGGTCGAAATCGGTGCGCAGACGTTCTTCCAGCCCCGGTACATCCCACATTTCTTCCAGCGACTGCGGCGGGATATAGGTGTCGATAGTGGCTTTGAACACATCTTCCCGGATGCTGTTGATGGTTTCTGACACGTCAGACACATCCAGCAGTTCGTTACGCTGGCTATAAATGGCACGACGCTGATCGTTGGCAACATCATCATATTCCAGCAGCTGCTTACGAATATCGAAGTTGCGGCTTTCCACTTTACGCTGCGCATTGGCAATCGCTTTGGTTACCCACGGATGCTCAATCGCTTCACCCGGTTTCATACCCAGCTTACGCATCATGTTAGAAACACGATCCGAGGCGAAAATACGCATCAGCGCATCTTCCATCGACAGGTAGAAACGCGATGAACCGGCGTCACCCTGACGGCCTGCACGACCACGCAGCTGGTTATCGATACGACGCGATTCATGGCGCTCAGTACCGATAATATGCAGACCACCGGCAGCCAGCACCGCTTCATGACGCAGCTGCCAGGCGTTTTTAATGTCTTCAATCTGGGCTTCAGTCGGCGCTTCCAGCTCTGCCACTTCAGCATGCCAGTTACCGCCCAGCATAATGTCAGTACCACGGCCGGCCATGTTAGTCGCGATAGTTACCGCACCAGGCTGACCCGCCTGTGCCACGATATCCGCTTCACGGGCGTGGAATTTGGCGTTCAGTACGCTGTGCTTGATCCCCGCACGCGTCAGCTCGTTAGACACCACTTCTGATTTTTCGATGGAGATGGTACCCACCAGCACCGGCTGCCCGTTGGCAGTACAGGCGCGGATATCTTCGATGATGGCATCAATCTTCTCTTTCTCGGTCATGTAGACCAGATCAGCCATATCTTTACGTACCATCGGGCGGTTAGTCGGCACGACGATGGTATCGAGCTTATAAATCGAGCTAAATTCAAAGGCTTCGGTATCAGCAGTACCGGTCATACCGGCCAGTTTTTCATAGATACGGAAATAGTTCTGGAAGGTGATAGACGCCAGCGTTTGGTTCTCGTTCTGGATTTCTACGCCTTCTTTCGCTTCAACCGCCTGATGCAAACCATCAGACCAGCGACGTCCCTGCATGGTACGGCCGGTGTGCTCATCAACGATGACCACTTCACCATCTTTAACGATGTAATCAACGTCGCGGGTGAACAGCGCGTGAGCGCGCAGTGCCGCAGTCACGTGATGCATCAGCATGATGTTGCTCGGTGAATACAGTGATTCACCTTCATCCATAATGCTCTGGCTGACCAGCAGTTCCTCGACTTTCACCAGACCGCGCTCGGTCATATGTGCCTGACGGCCTTTTTCATCCACCCAGAAATCACCTTCACCCTGGAAGGTATCGGAGTCTTCTTTTTCCTGACGAACCAGGTGCGGGATGATTTTATTAACTTTGATATACAGGTCAGAACTGTCTTCCGCCGGACCAGAAATTATCAGCGGCGTACGCGCTTCATCGATGAGGATGGAGTCCACTTCATCCACCAGCGCGTAGTGCAGTTTACGCTGTACACGCTCTTCCGGGCTGAACGCCATGTTATCGCGCAGGTAGTCGAAACCGTATTCGTTGTTGGTGCCGTAGGTGATATCGGCAGCGTAAGCGGCACGTTTGGCGATGGAGGGCATACCCGGCAGGTTGATACCCACCGTCAGGCCAAGGAATTCAAACAGCGGACGGTTATTTTCGGCGTCACGCTGGGCGAGGTAGTCGTTGACTGTTACGACGTGAACACCTTTGCCACTCAGCGCATTGAGGTAAGCGGGCAGGGTTGCGGTCAGGGTTTTACCTTCACCGGTACGCATCTCGGCGATGCAGCGCTCATTCAGCACCATGCCACCAATCAACTGCACGTCAAAGTGACGCATACCAAATACACGCTTACTGGCTTCACGTACCGTTGCAAAGGCTTCCGGGATCAGGCTTTCCAGCACTTCGCCTTTTTCCAGGCGCTCACGGAATAAACCGGTTTTGGCTTTCAGTTCATCATCAGAGAGCTTTTCAAAATCCGGCTCCATCTTGTTGATGACATCCACAACTTTGCGCATACGACGCAGAGTACGATCATTGCTGCTACCAAAAACTTTAGTTAACAATTTGATTAACATGATAAATATATTCTCAATTCAGCCGTGACTTCACGGGCTGCGAAATCTAAACAGTGTGTGGAAAAAACGTTAGCAGTTGAGCAATGAAGGTCCGGCGCGAATGCCGTGAATGGCAGACAACCAGAAAGCGGGGGTATTAAATTGAGGTTCTGCAACAACAACTGCACGTTGTGGTTCAGCAGCAATCGGCGGCATTGCCGGTGAGGTCAGCAATGCCTGTAATGAATCGATCAACGCCAGCTTTTGTGCCGCCAGCGGTGCTGCGTTACCGTTCTCCACCTGCGTCGGAGGCGTCATGCTGAACGAAAGATGGCGGATAACGGTACGAATAGCGTGTTGATGCCAGTAATCGACATTGAAGTTCGGACGTCGCGCAGTTTCCTGCAAGCGAATTAAATGGTCAAAACGAACGACATTGCCAGTAAACAGGCTGCTGACGGGGGTATCCGCGGAGGCAGGTTCAGAAGTCTGAGCACACGCGGGCAAGCCAAAGCTGGCTGCAACCATCCCCAACAGGAGATGCGGCCAGAAGTAGCGTCTGCCAAATTGTCGCCAGCGTGAAAAAATCCCGATCACAACCCGTCCACAAAACTTCAGTAAGTAGTTTATCCACCGTGTTTAACGGCGGTGCCCTGCCAATACAAGCGCCTGATAATAGCATTTATGTGTGGCTTCCACACCAGTGATTAAACGGCTGCGGGGTGATTTCACGCTTTTTTGTACAGCGTTTAGCCAGTGTTGGCAGTGGGGAGCGTGTCTTTGAACAGAAATGGCAGGAGACAATAAAAAACGGCAGGCACCACTGACCGGAGAGAGTGTCAGGGAAACCCGCCGTTTTGTGCCTGACTTACGCCAGGACCAGATTGGGTGCTTTGAATGCCAGCGGCAGTTCAGCTTCGTCTTCGAAGGTCGCCCATTCCCAGGCTTCCTGTTTCGCCAGTACCGCCTGCAGCAGTTTGTTGTTCAGTGCGTGGCCAGATTTAAAGGCAGAAAACGCGCCAATAACGTTGTGACCACACATAAACAGGTCGCCGATAGCGTCCAGCATTTTGTGACGAACGAACTCATCCTCAAAGCGCAGACCTTCTTCGTTCAGTACGCGGAAATCGTCAAGACCAATCGCACAATCTAAACTACCGCCCAGGCACAGGCCTTTAGACTGCAGATATTCGATTTCACGCATAAAGCCGAAAGTACGCGCACGACTGATCTGGCGCACAAACGCCTCGGCCGAGAAGTTGAGCTGATAGCGCTGCGAGCTGGAATCAATTGCCGGATGTTTAAAATCGATGGTGAAGTCGAGTGAGAAACCATTGTAAGGTTTGATCTCAGCCCACTTGTCGCCATCTTCAACGCGCACCGTTTGCTTAACACGCACAAATTTCTTCGCGCTGTTCAGCTCGTGGATACCCGCATCCATCAGCAAATAGATAAAAGGTGCAGCACTGCCGTCCATGATCGGGATTTCTGGTGCATCGACTTCAACAACAATGTTATCGATACCCAGACCGGCCAGGGCGGCGTTCAGGTGTTCAACGGTCGAAATACGCACGCCTTCATCATTCACCAGACAAGTACTCAGCATGGTGTCGCGCACGTATTTTGCATCAGCCGGGAAATCAACCGGTGGATTCAAGTCAGTGCGACGATAGATGACCCCGGTATTAGCCGACGCAGGGCGTAAGGTCAGTGTGACTTTTTTGCCGGTATGTAAACCGACGCCAGTCGCCTGAACAATACGTTTTAGTGTCCTTTGTTTGATCATCGCATTATCTCGCAATATTACCCATCCGACCGCCAGTATAAATTACCAGCGGGCGAACACTTTAGCACAAAGAGCGGAGAAACCCAATTCTCGGGTTATTCTTAGTCGGCCTGCTTACGCAGAAACGCCGGAATATCCAGATAGTCAGGTTCTTTGCCAGATGCCGCGGCGGGATCGTTGACCACTTTCGCAGCAGGTTTTTGCTCCTGCGGCAGCGGTGCCATACCATGCTGCTGGTAACGATGATCCATCACTGGCTGGCTGCTCTGCTTGTTGGTTACCAGGGTAATTTCCGGACGTTTGTCCATACCGATACCGGTCGCCACCACGGTCACGCGCAGTTCGTCGTTCATCTCTGGATCCAGAGAAGTACCGATAACCACAGTCGCGTTGTCCGAAGCGAAAGCACGGATGGTGTTACCCACGGTTTCGAACTCGTCGAGACGCAGATCGAAGCCCGCCGTGATGTTAACCAGCACACCACGCGCGCCAGACAGGTCGATATCTTCCAGCAGCGGGCTGGAGATCGCCATTTCTGCCGCTTCTTCGGCACGGTCTTCACCACAAGCCACGCCAGAACCCATCATGGCGTAACCCATTTCAGACATCACGGTACGCACGTCGGCGAAGTCAACGTTCATCAGACCCGGACGGGTAATCAGTTCAGCGATACCCTGCACCGCGCCTTTCAGCACGTCGTTGGCTGCACCAAATGCATCCAGCAGAGAGATGCCACGACCCAGCACTTTCAGCAGCTTGTCGTTCGGAATGGTGATCAGTGAATCGACATGCTTCGACAGTTCAGCGATACCCTGCTCGGCAAAAGCCATACGCTTTTTGCCTTCGAAGTTGAATGGCTTCGTCACCACCGCAACCGTCAGGATACCCAAATCTTTGGCAACTTCTGCCACCACCGGTGCCGCACCGGTACCGGTGCCGCCACCCATACCCGCGGCAATAAACACCATGTCTGCCCCATCCAGCGCAGAACGCAGTGCTTCGCGATCTTCTTCCGCTGAGGTACGACCGACTTCCGGGTTAGCACCCGCACCCAGACCTTTGGTGATATTCGTCCCGATCTGGATCGTCTGGCCGACCGCTGTTTTACGCAACGCCTGGGCGTCGGTGTTTACAGCGAAGAATTCCACACCTTCGATACGCTCGCGTACCATGTGTTCTACGGCGTTGCCACCGCCACCGCCGACGCCGATGACTTTAATCACCGCGTCATTGGTTAATTCCATAGGTTCAAACATGATTTCTCTCCGTTATGTGCCTGTCGCCTGGAGATCATAAAAACTGCCAGCATGATCCCCTTTTACAAAAATTAAAACTCTTTCTTCAGCCAGCTGTTGATGCGTTTAAACCAATTGCCCACTGAAGCACGTTTTTCCGTTTCAGCATCACCGTTCATATGTGACTCTTTGCCGTAATGCAGCAGACCAACTGCGGTTGAGTAGTACGGCTCCTGCGCATAATCCGTCAGGCCAGTGATGTTCAGTGGCTGACCAATACGCACCTGCGTGTGGAAAACACGCTGGGCGCAGGCCGCCAGGCCTTCAATCTGCGCCGCGCCACCGGTCAGCACAATACCGGCCGCCAGATGGTGCTTCACGCCTTGCTGGCGCAGTTGTTCTTGCAGTTGCAGAATCTCGTCATTCACCAGATTCAGCAATTCGGTGTAACGCGGCTCAATCACTTCCGCCAGCGTCTGACGTTGCAGGCTGCGCGGTGGACGTCCACCTACGCTCGGGACTTCCACATTCTCGTCTTTACCGACGATGGACCCCAGCGCACAGCCGTGGCGCACTTTAATCGCTTCGGCATCCGTCGGCGGCGTACCGAAGGCATAGGCTATATCGCTGGTCACCACGTTCCCGGCATAAGGGATCACTTTGGTGTGACGCAGCGCGCCGCCGGTGTAGACCGCGATATCCATTGTACCGCCACCGATGTCAACAACACAGACTCCCAGCTCACGTTCATCTTCAGTCAGTACTGAGAAGCTGGACGCCAGCCCGGCAAAAATCAGTTGGTCCACTTTCAGGCCACATCGTTCCACCGCCTTGACGATATTTTTCGCCATATCGTTGTGGCAGGTGATCAGATGAACCTTCGCCTGCATACGCACGCCGGACAAGCCAACCGGGTTTTTGATGCCTTCCTGATAATCGATGGCATATTCCTGAGGAATGACATGCAGGATACGATGCTCGTCACGCACGCGGACCGATTTCGCGGTATGCACGACGTTCTCTACATCATCCTGAGTCACTTCCTCTTCGGAAATCGGAACCATCCCGATTTCGTTCTGACAACTGATATGTTTGCCCGATAAAGCAAGGTAGACGGATGAAATCTGGCAATCTGCCATCAGTTCAGCCTGATCGATGGCGCGCTGCACGCATTTCACCACCGATTCAAGGTCATTCACGCCACCTTTATCCATACCGCGAGACGGGCAGCTGCCCACCCCAATAATGTTGACCATACCATCGGGCAGAATTTCCCCAACCAGGGCGGCGACCTTCGCGGTGCCGATTTCGAGTCCTACTACCAGTTTTCTGTCCGTTGCCTTGATCATTGTTGTTTAGCCTGTGCCTGGTTCTGTTGCTGATTGACTTCCTGTGGCTCTAACGGTGCCGGTGCCCATCCTACGGCGGCACCCGAGTCATAGCGCAAATCGACATAACTGATGCGCTTATTACCGCTCTGGGCCTGCTGTTGCAGTTCCGGATAGAGCTCAATAAAACGGTTCAGACGCTTCATGGTATCGCTGCGTCCCAGTTCGATGCGGACATCGTCACTGGTCACCAGCTGCCACGAGCGCCGCGCCGTCATCGACGCGACCTTCAGGGTAAACTTGCTGGCCTTCAGCACATCGCTCATGGTGTGATAACCGGCCAGCACCTCTTTTTCACTGCCTTCTGGCCCGTACAGCATCGGCATGTTTTCTTTGCCAATGTGACTGGCCGGGATGCTGAAGGAGACACCATCGGCGTCCACCATATGCAGGTCATTCCAGCGTGCCACCGGAACATACTCCACCAGGTTAATCTTCAGCTCATCAGGCCACTGCTTACGCACGCTGACCTGTTTAATCCACGGCAAACGTTCAATTTGCTGCTGGATAATGTCGACGTTCTGCGACATAAACGTGCCCGGTGCGCCGAGTGACAAAATCGCCTGGCGAATGTCATCGTGCGTGGTGTAATGCGTTTCACCGGTCACCACCAGTTTCGATAATGGCAGGCGGGAAGCATCATTCATCCACTTCAGCACCACCAGCCCACCGGCCACCATAATGCCCAGCACAATCAGCAGGAACACGATGCCGAAAAGTCGGGCACCGTTGCTACGCCCGGTGCGCGTGCGCTCCTGGGGTTCGCGGTTGCGTACGTTCAGCGCCGCCTGTGACATATCAGTCGGCCAGCTCCAGAATACGTGCAACCAGCTGCGGGAAGCTCAGTCCCGCCTGCTTCGCTGCCATCGGCACCAGGCTATGGCTGGTCATGCCCGGCGAGGTATTCACTTCCAGCAGCTGGAAGTTGTCATCACCGTCCACCATGACATCGACACGTCCCCAGCCGCTGCATCCCAGAGCACGCCAGGCTGCGACCACCAGCGCCTGCAATTCTGCTTCCCGTTCGGCACTCAAACCGCTCGGGCAGAAGTATTCAGTATCGTCAGAAATATATTTTGCTTCATAGTCATAGAACTCACTGGCGCTCTGAATTCTGATGGAAGGCAGAATCTGCTCGCCGAGGATACCGACGGTGTATTCCGCGCCACTCAGAAAGGCCTCAACCAGCACGTCATCGTCGTGACGAAAAGCTTCTTCCAGCGCCGCAGGCAGCGCATCAAGGGTATTCACCCGGCTGATACCGACGCTGGAACCTTCGCAGCTCGGCTTAACGAATAACGGCAAGCCCAGCGCGTCAATCGCCGCCTGCGTCTGTGCATCTAAACCGTTGTCCTGCTGCTGACGCGTCAGCCAGACAAATTTACCCGCCGGCAATCCCCTGCCCTGCCACAGCAATTTGCTGCGCAGTTTATCCATGGTGATCGCCGAGGCCATCACGCCGCTGCCGGTATACGGCATCTGCTGGAATTCCAGCACCGCCTGCAACGTACCGTCTTCACCGCCACGGCCATGCAGCGCGATAAAGGCTTTATCAAATCCCTGTTGCTTCAGGTTGAGCACCGAAACATCACGCGTATCAACCGGATGTGCGTCAATGCCCATTTCACGCAGCCCGGCCAGCACCGCGTTACCCGACATCAGCGAAACATCACGCTCCGCCGACGTGCCGCCTAACAATACCGCGACCTTCTCAGCCATTGCGCACCTCCGCTTTCACCGTGGGTTGCAAACGGATATCCGCCAGCTTGCGGGCGATTTTGCCAATGTTGCCAGCACCCTGCACAATCACCAGATCGTTGCCGGTCAGCAGCGGTGCCAGTGCTTCTGGCAGCGCATCGTGTTCTGAAACCAGAATCGGGTCCACTTTGCCGCGGCCGCGAATCGCGCGGCACAGCGAGCGACTATCCGCTCCCGGGATGGCCGTTTCACCTGCCGGATACACATCCAGCATCAGCAACACGTCCACCTGCGACAGCACGTTGGCGAAATCATCAAACAAATCGCGCGTGCGCGTGTAGCGGTGCGGCTGGAACACCATCACCAGCTTTTTCTCTGGCCAGCCAGCGCGTGCCGCTTTAATGGTCACATCCACTTCTGTCGGATGGTGACCGTAATCATCAACCAGCATGGCGCTGCCTGGCTTACCGTTGACAGGTGCGGTATCAAACTCACCCAGCACGTCAAAGCGGCGACCGGTGCCCTGGAAACTCTCCAGTGCGGCCAGAATAGCGTTGTCGTCGATACCTTCTTCGCTGGCTACCGCCACCGCCGCTGCTGCGTTCAGCGCGTTATGGCGACCCGGTGCGTTCAGCGTGACATGCAGTACCGGCTTGTCGTGGCGGATCAGGGTGAAATGCCCCTGCGCACCCCGCTGCTCGTAATTTTCAATGCGCACATCCGCATCGTCGCTAAAACCGTAAGTGGTGATCTGACGCCCGACGCGCGGAATCAGGTCACGGATAACCACGTCATCAACACACATCACCGCACGGCCATAGAACGGCAGGTTATGCAGGAAGTTAATGAACGTCTGCTTCAGGTTCTCGAAATCGCCCTGATAGGTGTCCATATGATCCGCTTCAATGTTGGTGACAATCGCCACCATCGGTTGCAGATGCAGGAAAGACGCATCGCTCTCGTCCGCTTCGGCAATCAGATAACGGCTGCTGCCCAGACGCGCATGGGTCCCGGCGGCTTTCACCAGGCCACCGTTGACGAAGGTTGGGTCCAGACCGCCTTCGGCATAGATGCTCGCCACCATCGCTGTGGTGGTGGTTTTACCGTGCGTACCGGCAATCGCAATGCCGTGACGGAAGCGCATCAGTTCAGCCAGCATCTCTGCGCGGCGAATCACCGGAATACGCTGTTCACGCGCCGCAACCAGCTCCGGGTTGTCCTGCGCCACGGCGGTGGAAACCACCACCACGCTCGCATCGGTCACATTTTCCGGACGATGGTTGAAGTAGATCGTTGCCCCCAGCGACGCCAGATGCTGCGTGACCGGGTTGGGTGCCAAATCGGAACCGCTAATATGATAACCTTCGTTCGCCAACACCTCGGCAATACCGCCCATGCCAGCACCACCGATGCCGACAAAGTGGATGTGCCGGACGCGACGCATCTCGGGCACAATAGAACGCAGTTTTGCCAATTGCTGTGTATTCATCTGTCTCTGTTACCTGTGTTTTCCATTTGTACCTGAGTCAGGTACGGGTCAGCCTCGCTGACCGATTAACTTATTTCGCGGCACCTGCCACTTCGTGTGCAACCCGATCGGTTGCATCAGGAATCGCCACCTGGCGGGCCTTTTCTGCCATGGTCAGCAGTGTGGCGCGATCCCAGTGACGCAGCGTGTCCGCTACCACAGCCGCGGTAAACTGCGGCTGCTCAAAAATTTTGGCTGCGCCCGCTTTCTCCAGCGGCAACGCATTCCAGTACTGCTGGCGATCTTTATGCATAAAAGGCACGAAAATCGCCGGTAAACCTGCGGCGGCCACTTCACTTACCGTCAGCGCTCCTGAGCGGCACACCACCACATCAGCCCAGGCGTAAGCAGCGGCCATGTCATCGATAAACTCGGTGACTTTGTGCTGCGGTTGACCGGCATCGCGGTAAGCCTGTTGCACCGTTTCCAGCGCACCTTTGCCGGTCTGATGCCATAAAGTGATGGCATCGCCCAGTTCTGCGGCAACCACAGGCAGCGTCTGATTCAGGATGCGCGCCCCCTGGCTGCCCCCGACCACCAGCACCCGCACCGGTCCGCTACGCCCCGCCAGGCGTTCAGCAGGCAACGGCAGCGCCAGCACATCGGTGCGTACCGGGTTACCCACCACATCCGCGTTGGGGAATGCGCCCGGGAAAGCCTGCATCACTTTGGTGGCGATTTTCGCCAGCCATTTATTAGTCAGCCCGGCGATGCCGTTCTGTTCATGCAACACCACCGGGATGCCGCAACTCCACGCCGCCAGGCCGCCAGGACCCGAAACATATCCGCCCATGCCCAGCACCACATCCGGCTGCCAGTTTTTCATGATGCGGCGCGCCTGACGCCAGGCATTAAAAATACGTACCGGGGCCAGCAGTTGTGCTTTTACCCCTTTACCGCGCAAACCGCTGATGCGGATAAAATCAATCTCGATACCATGTTTTGGCACCAGATCGGCTTCCATACGATCGGCGGTTCCCAGCCAGCGTACCTGCCAGCCCTGTTCCATCAGATGATGGGCGACAGCCAGACCAGGGAACACATGTCCACCGGTGCCACCTGCCATCACCATCAGTCGCTTCCCACTCATCGACCACCTCGGGTAAACGCCTGGGCTTTTGCCAGACGCGTTTCATAATCTATGCGCAACAAAAATACGATGGCTGTCGACATGATGATCAGACTGGAACCACCGTAACTGATCAGCGGCAGCGTCAGACCTTTGGTCGGCAGCATACCGGCGGCGGCCCCGACGTTAACCAGCGCCTGGAAGCTGAACCACACACCGATGGAACACGCCAGAAAGCCGGAAAAACGCTGGTCAATCTCCAGTGCGCGGCGGCCAATCGACATCGCGCGAAAAGCGACGAAGAATACCATCAACAGCGCCAAAACCACACCGGCGTAACCCAATTCTTCACCGATGATGGAGAAGATAAAGTCGGTATGCGCTTCGGGCAGATATTCCAGTTTCTGCACCGAGTTGCCCAGGCCCTGTCCCCAGAATTCACCACGACCAAATGCCATCAGTGACTGGGTTAGCTGGTATCCACTACCGAACGGATCTTCCCACGGGTTCCAGAACGAGGTCACACGGCGCATACGGTAGGGTTCGGCGATAATCAGCAGTACCACAGCGAACATGCCGGAGCCGATGATCGCCAGGAACTGCCACAACTTCGCTCCGGCGAGAAACAACATCGCCAGCGTGGTCACGAACAACACCACCACCGTACCGAGGTCCGGCTGCGCCAGCAGCAGAACCGCCAGTATCACCATCACGCCCATCGGTTTACAGAAGCCCCAGAAGTTGTTGCGCACCTCTTCAACTTTACGTACCAGATAACTGGCGAGGTAGCAGAACAACGAAAGCTTTGAAAGCTCAGCAGGCTGTATGCGCAACGGTCCCAGCGCAATCCAGCGCGATGCCCCGTTCACCGAGCTGCCCACCACCAGCACGATCAGCAGCATCAATACCGTCACCACCAACATCACGTTGCTGTAACGCTGCCAGAACTCCATCGGCACACGCAGCGTGACCAGCGCCATGCCGAGTGCCAGAGCGATATAAAACGCATCGCGCTTGGCAAAATAGAAAGGGTCTTCGTTGAGGCGTTGTCCCACAGGCATTGAAGCCGAGGTCACCATCACGAAACCGACAATCGCCAGACCCAAAGTCAGCCACAGCAGCGTGCGGTCATACAGCACCACCGGCGCATCTTCGTTCTCACGCGCCCCCATCACCCAATCTTTCAGGCGCAGGGAGAGGAAGCTGGCTATCGCGGCACCGGGAATTCGCATCAGCCTAACTCCTTCGCCAGTTGCGCGAACTGATCGCCGCGCTGCTCAAAATTACGGAACTGATCGAGGCTGGCACAGGCCGGTGATAACAACACCATATCGCCCGCTTTCACCTGGCTGGCAATGTGTTCCATCGCCTGCTGCATGGTCTCGGTGCGGGTGGCAATTTCCGGACGCAGCGCGGCCAGCGCGTCGCCATCACGACCAAAGCAGAGCAGTTGTACGTTGTTGCCTTGCAGATAACGCGCCAGCGGGCTGAAATCGGCAGATTTGCCATCGCCACCCAGCAGCAGCCACAACGTCCCTTTGACCTGCAAACCATTCAGTGCGGCTTCGGTGCTGCCCACATTGGTGGCTTTGGAATCGTTAATCCAGCGCACGCCCTTCGCTTCATGCACCAGCTGGAAACGGTGCGACAGGCCAGTGAAGGTGGTTAACGCTTTCAGGCTGGACGCACGCGGAATATTCACCGCATCCGCCAGCGCCAGTGCTGCCAGGGCGTTGGTGTAGTTGTGCTGGCCCACCAGCTTCATTTCGTCGGTGTTCAGCACTTTCTCGCCCTTCACCCGCAGCCAGGTGCTACCCTGCTGCCGGTTGAGATGATAATCACCGAGGTCGATACCAAAGCTGACGCAGCGGGTATCGGCACCGCGCACCGGCATGGTCATACCATCATCGGCGTTCACCACGCAGACGCTGGCGTTTTCATAGATGCGCAGCTTGGCGGCACGATACTGCTGCATCCCCAGCGGATAGCGATCCATATGATCTTCAGTCACGTTGAGGATGGTTGCGGCAGCGGCTTTCAGGCTATGGGTGGTTTCCAGCTGGAAGCTGGAAAGCTCCAGCACATACAGCTGTGCCGGGGATTTCAGCAGTGACAGCGCCGGTAAACCGATGTTGCCGCCCACCCCTACCTGCCAGCCTGCGGCACGCGCCATCTCACCGACCAGCGTGGTCACGGTGCTTTTGCCGTTCGAGCCGGTAATCGCCACAATCGGTGCCTGAGCTTCACGGCAAAACAGTTCGATATCACCGACGATTTCGATACCGGCATCCGCCGCATCGCTCAGCGCCGGATGCGCCAGGGCAATGCCGGGGCTGGCGATGATCAGATCGGCCGCCAGCAGCCAGTCGTCGTTCAACCCACCGACATAGCGCTCCACCTGTTCCGGCAACTTATCCAGCCCTGGTGGTGACACACGGGTGTCCATCACGCGAGGGGTTACACCCTGCGCTAAAAAGAAATCAACACAGGAGAGGCCCGTCAGGCCCAACCCGATGATGACGACTTTTCTGCCCCGATAGTCAGCCATGATTAACGTACCTTCAGCGTTGCCAGGCCAATCAGCACCAGCATCAGCGAAATGATCCAGAAGCGCACGATGACGCGCGGCTCTGGCCAGCCTTTCAATTCATAGTGGTGATGGATCGGAGCCATGCGAAAAATACGTTGCCCGCGCAGCTTGAACGATCCCACCTGCAGGATCACCGACAGCGTTTCAACCACGAACACGCCCCCCATGATCACCAGCAAAAATTCCTGACGCAGCAGCACCGCAATGGTGCCCAGCGCGCCACCGAGCGCCAGTGAACCGACGTCGCCCATAAAGACCTGCGCCGGATAGGTGTTGAACCACAGGAAACCAAGACCGGCCCCGACAATGGCGGTACACACAATCACCAGCTCACCGGCATGGCGCAGATACGGGATGTGCAGGTACTCAGCAAACTTCACGTTACCGGTCGCCCAGGCCACCAGCGCAAAACCGGCCGCGACAAACACCGTTGGCATGATGGCCAGACCATCCAGACCATCGGTGAGGTTAACCGCGTTCCCGGTGCCGACAATCACGAAGTAAGCCAGCAGCACATAGAACAGCCCCAGCTGCGGCATGATGTCTTTAAAGAACGGCACCACCAGCTCGGTCGCCGGGGTATCTTTCCCCGCCAGGTACAGCGCGAACGCCACGCCGAGCGAGATCACCGACATCCAGAAATATTTCCAGCGTGCAATCAGGCCCTTGGTGTCTTTGCGCACCACTTTGCGGTAATCATCGACAAAACCGATAATGCCGAAGCCGATCAGTACGGCCAGAACGCACCAGACATACGGGTTCGACGGATACGCCCACATCAGCACCGACACGGTGATGGAGGTGAGGATCATGATGCCGCCCATAGTCGGGGTGCCGCGCTTACTGAAATGCGACTCAGGACCATCGTTACGTACCACCTGACCAATCTGCAGCTTCTGCAGCCAGGCAATCAGGCGGGGGCCCATCCACAATGAGATGAACAATGCGGTCAGCAGGCTGACAATGGCGCGAAACGTCAGATAGGAAAAGACGTTAAAGCCGGAATAAAGTGCGACCAGATGCTCGGCCAGCCAGACTAGCATGTTCCTTTCTCCTGTAAGCTCTGTACTACCTGCTCCATGGCGGCACTACGCGAACCCTTAATCAAAATGGTAATGTCCTGATGTTCGGACAATAGCGTCCGCAAACGTTCAATCAGCGCGGCTTTACTGGCGAAATGTTCGCCATTGCCACTGTTTTCACTGATCAACTGGCTAAGCGTTCCGGTGCTCAGCACACAATCAATTCCGGCGGCTTTTGCCGCGTCACCGACCTGACGATGGCAGGCTTCAGCCTCCTCGCCCAGTTCGGCCATATCGCCGACCACCATCACGCGGTAGCCGGGCATATCACCCAGCACCTGCGCGGCGGCCGTCATCGAACCGACATTGGCGTTGTAGCTATCATCCAGCAGCAGCTGATGCTCAGCCAGACGAACCGGGAACAAGCGTCCTGGAACCGGCTGCAGGGTTTTCAGGCCAGCCTGAATTGCGCTCAGCGGTGCATCGACCGATAACGCTAAGGCTGCCGCCGCCAGCGCGTTGGCAATGTTGTGACGCCCTGGCAAGGGCAGCGTGATGGCGATGTCACCGCGCGGAGTATGCAGCGTGAACAGGGTGGCATCCGGGCGCAGCGTGATATCGCTGGCGCGGAATTCAGCATCCGCCTGCGGCTGCGGCGAGAAACGCCACAGGGTTTTACCGGCAAACTGCGGCTGCCAGTTCAGCAAATCATTGCTCTCTGCGTTGATGATGGCGGTGCCGTGAGGCGGCAAACCGGCAAAAATCTCGCCCTTCGCTTTGGCAACGCCAGCCAGTGAACCAAATCCTTCCAGATGCGCGGCGGCCAGGTTATTGACCAGCGCCGTCTCCGGACGCACCAGGTCGGTGGTCCAGGCAATTTCGCCCTGGTGGTTGGCACCCAGCTCAATCACCGCGTAATCATGTTCTTTGGTCAGACGCAGCAGCGTCATCGGCACGCCAAAATCATTATTCAGGTTGCCAGCGGTATACAGCGTTTCCCCGCACTGACGCAGAATCGCGGCGGTCATCTCTTTAACCGAGGTTTTACCGGACGAACCGGTTAACGCCACCACGCGGGCCTTCGCCTGCTGACGCACCCAGGCACCGAGGCGACCAAAGGCAATGCGCGTATCGGCTACCACGACCTGCGGTACAGCAACCGGTAATGATTTACTGACCAGTAACGCCTGTGCGCCATGGGCAATGGCATCCCCGACGAAGTCATGGGCATCAAAACGTTCACCCACCAGCGCGACAAACAGGCAACCCGCCGTCACTTTGCGCGTATCGGTGACCACATCACCAAAGGTGAGATCGGAGCCGATCAGCGTGCCGCCTGAGATTTCCGCCAGGGTGTTGAGTGAAAGCGGGATCATGCCATCACCCCCAGCAAACGGGCGACAGTGTCGCGATCCGAGTAATCCAGACGACGATTACCGACGATCTGATAATCTTCATGGCCCTTGCCTGCCACCAGCACGATATCGTTACTTTTGGCCTGCATGATGGCGTTGGTCACCGCCTGCGCGCGACCTGCCACCACACGGGCACGGCCCGGATCGAGCAGACCGGTCAAAATATCATTCACAATCGCCTGTGGATCTTCGCTGCGCGGGTTGTCATCGGTAATCACCACCACGTCAGCGAACTGCTCCGCAATGGCACCCATCAATGGGCGCTTACCTTTGTCGCGATCACCGCCACAACCAAACAGGCACCACAGCTGGCCTTTGCAATGCAGGCGAGCAGCTTCCAGCGCTTTCTCCAGCGCATCGGGCGTATGGGCGTAATCCACCACTACGGTGGGTTTTTCGGGTGCGCTAAAGACTTCCATGCGACCGGTCACCGGCAGCAACTGTGACGCACTGCTGACCAGAGATGCCAGCGGATAATCCAGCGACAGCAGGGTTGCCAGCGCCAGCAGCAGATTGCTGACGTTAAAAGCCCCCATCAGGCGGCTATCGAACTCGCCATCGCCCCAGCTGGAGCTAAAGCGAATATGCGCGCCACCGTCGTGATACGTCACTTCAGTGGCTTTCAGCCAGCGGCCATGGCAACCGGGTTGCAGGTTATCCTGCAGGGTGACAGCAACGGCATCCGGCAGTTTCGCCAGCCAGCGGCGTCCGACTTCGTCATCCGCATTGATAATCGCCGCACCGACCTGATGTTCGGAGAACAGCAGCCATTTAGCGGATTCGTAGCTTTGCATATCGCCGTGGTAATCAAGGTGATCACGGCTCAGATTGGTGAATACCGCGGCGGCAAACGGCAGCGCGGCCACGCGATGCTGCACCAGACCGTGCGATGACACTTCCATCGCCCCCAGCGTTGCGCCCTGGCTTACCAGGTCGTGCAGAACATGCTGAACATCCACCGCTGAACCGGTGGTGTTTTCTGTTGGCACCAGATGGCCGTAAAGACCGTTGCCGACCGTACCCATCACGGCCCCGGTTTCGCCCAGCAAATTGGCCCACTGCGCAATCAACTGGGTCGTGGTGGTTTTACCGTTGGTGCCGGTAACACCAATTAATTTCAGCTTTTCAGCAGGCTGCTGATAAAAGCGTCCAGCCAGTGCCGAGAGACGCTGCGGCAACTGCGCCAGATAGATAACCGGGACGCCATGCATCTCACGGATATCTCCATCGCTGGCCTCACCTTCGGCTTCGGCAATCACTGCCGCCACGCCCTGGGCAATAGCCTGCGGAATAAATCGACGTCCATCAGCATGATGGCCCGCCACGGCGATAAACAGATCGCCAGAAGCCGCAGAGCGGCTATCCAGTGTCATGTCACGGAGTGGACGCGCCGGCGCGCCCGGCACCCACGGGGCCAGTAAATCGCGCAGGTTACGATCTGTCACTTGGTTCCTCACTTCGGTTTTTCACCAACTCGTTCTTATCAATTACCGGTAGCGCATCGGGTTCGATATTCATGGTACGCAGTACACCGCCCATGATGGCACCGAACACCGGCGCGGAGACCGCACCACCATAATATTTACCGGCCTGGGGATCGTTGATCACCACCACCAGCGCGAAACGAGGATGACTGGCAGGCGCGACGCCTGCGGTATAGGCAATGTATTTATTAACGTAGCGCCCATCCGGTCCGACTTTTTTCGCGGTACCGGTTTTAATCGCAATACGGTAGCCCTTAATGGCTGCCTTCACACCACCGCCACCGGGCAGCGCAACGCTTTCCATCATATGCATCACGGTTTTCACCAGTTCTTCCGGGAAAACACGCTCACCGGCTACCGGTGGATCAACTTTAGTAATCGACAGCGGACGATAGACGCCATAGCTGCCAATGGTTGCGTAGACTCGCGCTAACTGTAACGGCGTTACCATTAGCCCGTAGCCGAAAGAGAAGGTGGCCCTCTCTATGTCAGACCACCGTTGTTTTTGAGGATATAAGCCACTGCTTTCTCCGACCAACCCCAAATTGGTCGGCTTACCCAGTCCAAAGCGCGCGTAAGTTTCTACGAGAGCTGAGGACGGCATCGCTAACGCCAGACGGGAAACCCCGACGTTACTCGACTTCTGCAGAACCCCGGTCAGGGTCAATTCGTTGTAACGCGCCACATCTTTGATCTCATGACCATTGATCCGATAAGGCACGGTATTCAATACGCTGTTTTCTTTCACCACACCGCGTTGCAGGGCGGTCATCACCACCATCGGCTTCACGGTAGAACCCGGTTCGAAGATGTCGGTGATGGCACGGTTACGCATCACATCTTTTGGCGTGTTGCCCAGATTGTTCGGGTTGTAGGCCGGGCTATTGGCCATGGCCAGCACTTCGCCGGTATTGACATCCACCAGCACCGCCGAGCCAGATTCTGCTTTGTTGAAGGCAACCGCGTTATTCAGTTCGCGATACACCAGCGCCTGCAAACGTTCATCGATGCTCAGCGTCAGGTTGTGTGCGGCACGGCTATCAACTGAGGAGATATCTTCAATCACGCGACCGAAGCGATCTTTACGCACGGTACGTTCACCGGGTTCGCCAGTCAGCCATTTGTCGAAGCTTTTTTCTGTGCCCTCAATGCCCTGGCCATCAATATTGGTGAAACCAATCAAATGCGCAGTGACCTGGCCCGCCGGGTAGTAGCGGCGTGACTCTTCACGTAAATAGATACCCGGCAGCTTGAGTTTTTTGACGTATTCGCCAATCGCCGGATTCACCTGGCGCGCCAGATAGACAAAGCGGCCTTTCGGGTTGGCATTGATGCGCGTGGACAGTTGATCGAGTGGGATCGACAACGCATCGGAAAGGGCTTTCCAGCGGCTGTCGAGAGAGACGCCGCCGTGTTCATTCAATTCTTTCGGGTCGGCCCAGATGGCGTTCACCGGCACACTGACCGCCAGCGGACGGCCCGCACGATCGCTGATCATGCCGCGGGCGGTAGGCACCGCCTGCACGCGCAGCGAACGCAGGTCACCTTCTTTCACCAGTTTGTCAGGATTGATCACCTGCAACCAGGCCACGCGAGACAGCAAGCCACCCAGCGCCAGTAAAATACAGCCGCACAGCAACGCAAAACGCCAGCTTACAAAGCTGGCCTTATCTTCCTGTTTTTTTAACTTCAGCGTTTTGCTCGCGCCGCTCATCAGGTTCTGAGATTCCTTATTGCTGCACCACAATGTTTTCCTGCGAAGGATCGACATGCTGCATTTGCAGCTTGTCGGTTGCGATTCGTTCTACCCGGCTGTGGTCGCCGAGGGCGTTCTCTTCAAGAATCAGGTTGCGCCATTCGATATCTAATGCGTCACGCTCCAGCACCAGCTGTTCGCGTTCTGCCGTCAGACGACGCGTTTTGTGCGTCGTCGTCACCACCAGCATGGCGGAAACCAAAACGGCCACCAGCAACAGCACCGGGATCTTGCCAAACCGCAGCAAATCGCCACCGATGACGCCGGGCAGACTGTGGCGTTCGTTTCCGATCATGACGCCGTCCTTTCAGCAATACGCAACACGGAACTCCGTGCGCGTGGGTTGTCAGCGACTTCGGCTTCTCCCGGCACCAGTTTGCCGAGGGTTTTCAGATCCCGACCACCCAGCGCTTTCAACTGCGTTTCGGTCATCGGGATACCTGCCGGTACCTGCGGACCACGGCTTTGGTCGCGCATAAAGCGTTTCACCAGGCGATCTTCCAGTGAATGGAAGCTGATCACTGACAACCTGCCGCCAGGTGCCAGCACCGACAATGCCCCTTTCAGCGCGATGTCGATCTCTTCCAGTTCGCTGTTGATCCAGATGCGAATCGCCTGAAAGCTGCGGGTCGCCGGGTGCTTAAATTTGTCTTTCACCGGGGTCGCTGCATAGATAACGTCGGCCAGTTCTTTGGTACGCGTCATCGGCTGCTCACGGTTGCGCTCCACAATCGCGCGCGCAATACGTTTGGCGAAGCGTTCCTCGCCGTAGGTCTTCAGCACAAAGGCGATATCCGCCTCTTCCGCGCTGAGCAACCATTCCGACGCCGATTGTCCGCGCGTCGGGTCCATGCGCATGTCCAGCGGACCATCACGCATGAAAGAGAAACCACGTTCTGCGTCATCCAGCTGCGGCGATGACACGCCTAAATCCAGTAAAACGCCGTCAATTTTTCCGTTCAGCCCGCGCTCGGTCACGTACTCCGCCAGTGCCGAAAACGGCCCGTGGACGATCGAGAAGCGCGGATCTTTTATCTCAGCGGCTGCGGCTATGGCTTGCGGATCGCGATCTATCGCCAGTAGCTGCCCGTTCGCGCCAAGTTGCGAAAGGATCAATCTGGAGTGACCACCGCGACCAAAAGTGCCGTCAATGTATATGCCGTCTTCCCTGATATTGAGCGCGTTAACCGCCTCATCCAGCAGCACTGTGGTGTGTTTGAAATTTTCCTGCATAGCTATAGCGACAAGTCCTGCAACCGCTCAGATAAAGGCTCCTGAGCCGACTGTTCTGCGTCAATATCGTCCTTAACTTGTTGATACCAGGTCTGTTCATCCCACAATTCAAACTTGTTGAACTGTCCAACCAGCATCACTTCTTTGGTCAGGCTCGCATGCTGACGAAGGGTATTCGCCAGCAGCAGGCGGCCTGCATTATCCATCTGACACTCACTGGCATGCCCCAGCAGCAGTCGCTGCACGCGACGCTCGGCAGGGTTCATGCTGGATAAGCGAGACAGCTTTTTCTCAATGATTTCCCATTCGGGCAGGGTATAAAGCAGCAGGCAGGGCTGGTGGAGGTCAATGGTACAAACCATTTGACCCTGAGACTCTGCGATCAGCAAATCACGATAGCGCGTTGGTACAGCCAGTCGCCCTTTGCTGTCGAGATTGACTAACGTTGCCCCACGGAACATGCCAGCCTCACCCCTCAGATACCCTTTTTCACCACTTTATCCCACATTTTACCACGAAAAGAGTTTACGGAGCCGATGAAATCCTTGTCAAGCCGCAACGACAAGTGAATATCACTCTTTACAGCGGGTGAAATTATTTGGCGGTGGGGAGAAGAAGGTCGTGAATGGCAAAATAAAAATTAACCTGATGAATAATGGAATAAAAATTTTCACGTAATAAAAAACGGCGAAAAATAAAGCGCTTTATCGCGTTTTGATAAATATCCTGCGTTATGCGACAGCGGCTGCATTTTAGGGGATTTCCTAAAGGAAGCCCAGCACCATCGCGACAGCTCTGCTACCGGCAGATGCCGAAGATGTAAACAAATAAGAAAAGGTAGTCCGCTTAATTTGTTAGCAAGGTCGACGAGAATTTACGCTTTTTTACGTGAAAGGTGACGGGGGAAATTAAAAGCATGATGAATAAATTGGGCAGCACGCTGCCCATCATTCATTTTGTCCGGCGACTTAATTGACCACGACGGAATAAATTACGGCGAATTCGGGTTAAACCTGGCTTCGGTTTTCGCGGTTCATCCAGCGAGGCTAAAACCAGCTCCAGAACGCGCTCGGCAACATCACGATGACGCTGTCCCACCGCCAGTACCGGACACTCAAGGAAATCCAGTAACTCATGATCGCCAAACGTGGCAATCGCCAGGTCGGTCGGTAAACGCCCGTCACGTTTCAGCGTGACATCCATAACGCCCTGCAACAGGCCAAAGGAGGTGGTGAACAACGCTTCCGGCATCGGATGATCTTCCAGATACTTCTCAAACAAGGCCGCCGCCGCCGTGCGTTCAAAGCTGTTGCAGTAGATATAATCAATCGGACGCTCGTCGCCCTTCCAGGCTTCACGGAAGCCCATTTCACGCAGGAAACTTACTGACAGCTCCGGCAGCGCACCGAGAAACAGGACATTTTTCACCGGCAGCTGACGCAATTCAGCGCCCAGCGTCTGGGCATCATCCTGATCGGCACCGACCACGCTGGTGAAGTGTTCACGATCCAGCGCGCGATCCAACGCGATAATCGGCAGAGGATCGTTGATCCAGCGCTGATAAAACGGATGTTCCGGCGGCAGCGACGTGGAGACGATGATCGCATCTACCTGACGCTGCAACAAATGTTCGATGCAGCGCATTTCATTGTCAGGCTGATCTTCCGAGCAGGCGATCAACAGCTGATAGCCACGCTGCCGTGCCTGGCGTTCCAGATAGTTGGCGATACGCGTATAGCTGGTATTTTCCAGATCGGGGATCACCAGACCAATCGAACGGGTACGTCCGGCGCGCAAACCCGCCGCCACGGCATTCGGGTGGTAATTGTACTCACGCACCACCGCCATCACTTTCTCGACGGTTTTGTCGCTGACACGATATTGCCGTGCTTTGCCATTAATGACGTAGCTGGCCGTGGTGCGCGACACGCCAGCCAGGCGCGCGATTTCATCCAGTTTCACGATGACACCTTAATTCCTGATTAGCCATACTGGCGAAAATGTCCGCAGATTAGCTAAGGGTAAAACATTTGTAACATCTAACCGCAGAAAACTACGCTGAGCAACCGCTTTTATCTGCCGGGGTGTGCAAGCGCATAAAATAAAAAAACCCGGCATTCCGCCGGGTTAGCAATGAGACTCAATCCAGGCAGTGGCGATTAACGCATGATGCGCTCGCCGCGAGACACGCCGACGATACCAGAACGCGCCACTTCCACGATCTCCGCGACGTCGCGCACAGTGTTCAGGAACGCATCCAGTTTGTCACTGGTACCCGCCAGCTGAACCGTGTACAGCGTCGGCGTCACGTCGATGATCTGCCCACGGAAAATTTCCGTACTACGCTTCACTTCTTCGCGGCCATAGCCCGAAGCCTGGATTTTCACCAGCATGATTTCACGTTCAACGTAGGCACCCTGCCCCAGCTCGCTGACACGTAACACGTCCACCAGCTTGTGGAGCTGCTTCTCGATCTGCTCCAGCACCTTGGCATCACCGACGGTTTGAATCGTCATGCGCGACAGGGTGGGATCGTCAGTCGGGGCAACCGTCAGACTTTCGATGTTGTAGCCACGCTGCGAAAACAGGCCAATCACGCGGGACAATGCGCCGGATTCGTTCTCCAGCAGTACCGATAAAATGCGACGCATAATTATGTCCTCTCCGTTTTGCTCAACCACATCTCGTCCATACCGCCACCACGAATCTGCATCGGGTAAACGTGCTCGCTGCCATCCACGGTCACATCAACAAACACCAGACGCCCTTTCGCCAGGGTCTCCAGCGCCTGCGTCAGTTTCTCTTCCAGCTCAGCCGGATGTTGAATCGCGATACCCACGTGACCATAAGCCTCAGCGAGACGCACGAAGTCCGGCAGTGATTCCATGTAAGATTGCGAATGGCGGCCAGAGTAGATCATGTCCTGCCACTGCTTCACCATGCCAAGGAAGCGGTTATTCAGGTTCAGCACCAGCACCGGCAAATCGTATTGCAGCGCGGTTGAGAGTTCCTGAATGTTCATCTGGATACTGCCGTCGCCGGTGACACAGATAACGGTTTCTTCCGGCAGCGCCATCTTCACACCCAGCGCAGCAGGCAGGCCAAAGCCCATGGTGCCGAGGCCACCGGAGTTGATCCAGCGACGCGGCTTATCAAACTGATAATACAGCGCGGCAAACATCTGGTGCTGACCGACGTCTGAGGTCACGTAAGCCTCGCCTTTGGTCAAACGACAGATGGTTTCGATCACCGCCTGCGGTTTGATTTTGTCGCTGGTGCGATCAAATTCGAGGCATTTGCGGCTGCGCCAGCCGTCAATGCGTTGCCACCAGTCACGCAGGCTGTCGAGCTCCTGCTTCACGTCGGTCTGCGCCAGCAACTCCAGCATTTGCGAAAGCGTTTGTTTCGCATCACCGACGATCGGAATATCCGCCGCGACGGTTTTGGAAATCGAGGTCGGGTCAACGTCGATATGCATCACCGTGGCATTCGGGCAATACTTCGCCAGATTGTTGGTGGTGCGGTCATCGAAGCGCACGCCGATACCGAAAATCAGATCGGCGTTATGCATGGTCATGTTGGCTTCATAGGTGCCGTGCATGCCGAGCATCCCGACGCACTGACGGTGAGTACCCGGGAATGCGCCCAGCCCCATCAATGAAGTGGTGACCGGAATGTTCAGCGTTTCCGCCAGTTGCAGCAGTTCCGCTTCACAACCTGAGGTAATCGCCCCGCCACCCACGTACATCACCGGATTATGCGCAGCCAGCAGGGTCTGCAACGCGCGCTTAATCTGTCCTTTGTGGCCCTGAATCGTCGGGTTGTAAGAACGCATGCTGACCGATTCCGGCCAGACGTAGGGCAGTTTATTGGCCGGGTTAAGAATATCTTTCGGCAGATCGATAACCACCGGTCCCGGACGGCCACTGGCTGCCAGCCAGAAGGCTTTTTTGATGACGGTTGGGATCTCTTCGGTGCTTTTCACCAGGAAGCTGTGCTTCACCACCGGACGGGAGATCCCGACCATGTCGCACTCCTGGAAAGCGTCATAGCCGATAAGCGAAGACGGCACCTGACCAGACAGAACCACCATCGGAATGGAGTCCATATAGGCGGTCGCAATACCGGTTATGGCATTGGTGGCACCAGGACCCGAAGTCACCAGCACGACACCGACTTCGCCGGTCGCACGCGCCAGGCCATCAGCCATATGCACAGCGCCCTGTTCATGGCGAACTAATACGTGGTCGATACCGCCGACCGTTTGCAGAGCGTCATAAATATCGAGCACCGCTCCGCCCGGATAACCGAATACCTGTTTAACGCCCTGATCGATTAACGAACGGACGACCATTTCGGCTCCTGACAACATCTCCATTTTCTGCCTCCAGGCTTGAGGAACTGAATCCACTGACGACCGCTTTCCGGCGCGCCACTTGCATCCTGCCCCATATTCGCCAATTAAGATCAAAACCTTATGTTTAAGCTCAGAAGAGGGAATTCATTTCCGCCTTCCAGGTACAGGGAAATCTACTTGAGTTCATTCTTTTGAGAGTAGGTCGATTACCATAACCGTAGAAAACCCGGCAGGCAAACACCGCAACTCCGCGCCGTGCTAATGACAACCGCAAAGGCTCTAAGGGGTGATAATCGCTTGCGAGGATTAAACTAATGTCCGCACTGAAGGGCAGATGATAATGCTGGTCTGGTGATTATTTACAGCGAGTTATAAGAAATGCATGATGCATATTTTGCAACGTTCCAGCCCACAATCTTACCCATCAATTAATTTCTGGCGTGATTATCTTTAAAAACTACCTCTCACATGAGAATCATCTAAACAACAGTGCGAATGCTGATTTATTACCAGAGAAACAACCAGATAAAAAATCATATAAATCATAATCTTAAAATTTACATTCATTTTTAAAACTTTTTTTAACCAGATTCCGATAACCCTGCACGCCTTAATATTTGTTTTTCCTCTGAACAAGCGGATTATCACAGCAGATCCCCCTTAACCGCCGTGGGAAATAACCTTTCACTTATGGTTGACATCGTCGGCCTTTCTCAGTATCAATATGTGCAGCACTCAATTTACGAGGTTTGATCCATGTCCCGTTCTTTCCGTCTACCTGGTCTACTACTAAACGCATCCCCATTGCGCGGTAGACTCGTGGGCGGAATCGACAACTGATTCGAACCTGCAGAAAGTTTAAAAAAACCCGCGCCATGCGCGGGTTTTTTTATGCTCGTAGCACCGGCGAAGTTAATGCATAAGGAAGATTACGATGAGCCAGCAAGTTATTATTTTCGATACCACTCTGCGTGATGGCGAGCAGGCATTACAGGCCAGCCTGAGTGTTAAAGAAAAACTGCAGATCGCCCTGGCGCTGGAACGTATGGGCGTGGACGTGATGGAAGTCGGTTTCCCGGTCTCCTCACCAGGCGATTTTGAATCGGTTCAAACCATCGCACGCACCATCAAAAACAGCCGCGTCTGCGGACTGGCACGTTGCGTTGAGAAGGATATCGATGCCGCTTACGAATCCCTGCGCGTCGCTGAAGCGTTCCGTATCCATACCTTTATCGCCACTTCGCCGATGCACATCGCCACCAAGTTGCGTAGCACGCTGCCCGAGGTGATTGAGCGCGCAGTGCATATGATCAAACGCGCCCGCAACTACACCAACGACGTAGAGTTCTCCTGCGAAGATGGTGGCCGCACGCCGATTGATGACCTGTGCCGTATGGTGGAAGCCGCGATCAACGCCGGTGCCACCACCATCAATATCCCGGATACCGTGGGTTACACCCTGCCACACGAGTACGCCAACATCATCAGCCAACTGGTGAATCGCGTACCGAATATCGATAAAGCCATCCTGTCCGTGCATACCCACGATGACCTGGGTATGGCCACCGGCAACGCCATTGCCGCCGTGATGGCAGGTGCACGCCAGGTTGAAGGTACGCTGAACGGCCTGGGTGAGCGTGCCGGTAACTGTGCGCTGGAAGAAGTGATCATGGCGATTAAAACCCGCCAGCAGATCATGAACGTGCACACCAATATCAAACATCAGGAAATCTACCGTACCAGCCAGACTGTCAGCCAGATCTGCAACATGCCGATCCCGGCTAACAAAGCGGTGGTCGGTTCCAACGCCTTCGCCCACTCCTCCGGTATCCATCAGGATGGTGTGCTGAAAAACCGCGAAAACTACGAAATTCTGACGCCGGAATCCATCGGCCTGCACAAAATCCAGCTCAACCTGACCTCGCGTTCTGGTCGCGCGGCGGTGAAACACCGTATGGAAGAGATGGGTTACAAAGAGACCGACTACAACCTGGATACCCTGTACGACGCGTTCCTGAAACTGGCTGATAAGAAAGGCCAGGTGTTTGATTACGATCTGGAAGCGCTGGCCTTCATCAACAAACAGAATGAAGAACCGGAACATTTCCAGTTGAAAGAATTCAACGTGCAGACCGGTTCCAGCGTCACGGCTACCGCGTCAGTACAGCTGGGCTGCGGCGAAGAAACCAAAGCTGACGCCGCCACCGGCAACGGCCCGGTCGATGCCGTCTACCAGGCGATTAACCGTATCACCGGTTTTGAAGCTGAACTGGTGAACTACAAGCTCACGGCTAAAGGCCACGGCGAGAACGCGCTGGGTCAGGTCGATATCGTGGTGAACTACAACAATCGCAAATTCCACGGCGTGGGTCTGGCGACCGATATCGTCGAATCTTCCGCTAAAGCGATGGTGAACGCCCTGAACAATATCTGGCGTGCTAAGCAGGTGGAAAAAGAATTGCAGCGTAAATTTAAAGAACAGAAGGAAACGGTGTAACTATGACTAAGTCTTTTCATATCGCAGTCATGCCGGGCGACGGAATCGGCCCGGAAGTGATGGCGCAGGCCATGAAAGTCCTGGACGCGATTCGCACGCGTTTCGACATGCGTATCACCACCAGCGAATATGATGTGGGCGGTATCGCTATCGATCGTCATGGCGAACCGCTGCCACCCGCATCCGTTGCGGGTGCCGAGCAGGCCGATGCCATCCTGTTTGGTTCAGTTGGCGGCCCGAAATGGGAACACCTGCCTCCTGCGCAGCAGCCAGAGCGCGGTGCGCTGCTGCCGCTGCGTAAACACTTCAAACTGTTCAGCAACCTGCGTCCGGCTGCGCTGTATAAAGGCCTGGAAACATTTTGCCCGTTACGTAGCGACATCGCCGCACGCGGTTTCGACATCCTGTGTGTTCGCGAACTGACTGGCGGCATCTACTTCGGTCAGCCAAAAGGCCGCGAAGGCAGCGGTCCGCATGAGCGCGCATTCGACACCGAGGTGTATCACCGTTTTGAGATCGAACGTATTGCCCGCATTGCCTTTGAATCTGCGCGCAAACGTCGCAACAAGGTGACGTCGGTCGATAAAGCCAACGTGTTGCAGACTTCAGTGATGTGGCGCGAGATCGTCAATGAAGTGGCGAAGGATTACCCGGATGTGCAGCTGAGCCATATGTACATCGACAACGCCACCATGCAGCTGATTAAAGATCCCTCACAGTTTGACGTGCTGCTGTGTTCTAACCTGTTTGGCGACATCCTGTCGGATGAATGCGCCATGATCACCGGTTCCATGGGCATGCTGCCGTCAGCCAGTCTGAACGAAGAAGGCTTCGGTCTGTACGAGCCAGCGGGCGGTTCCGCGCCAGATATCGCCGGTCAGAACATTGCTAACCCGGTTGCTCAGATCCTCTCGTTGTCCCTGCTGCTGCGCTATAGCCTGAATGCCGCTGAGGCTGCCGACAGCATTGAGCGCGCCATCAACCGCGCGCTGGAAGCGGGTCATCGCACCCGTGATTTGGCCGGTGACGGCCAATCCGTGAGCACCGATGAAATGGGCAGCATCATTGCCCGTTTCATCACCGAGGAAAAATAAAAAAATGAAAAGCTTATACCAGAAGTTATTTGATGCACATGTCGTCCACGAAGCACCGAATGAAACCCCGTTACTGTATATCGATCGTCATTTGATCCATGAAGTCACCTCACCGCAGGCCTTTGATGGCCTGCGCGCTCACGGCCGCAAAGTGCGTCAGCCGTCGAAGACGTTCGCGACCATGGACCACAACGTTTCTACCCAGACCAAAGACATCAACGCCTCGGGCGAGATGGCGCGCATTCAGATGCAGGAGCTGATCAAGAACTGTGCTGAATTCGGTATCCAGCTGTATGACCTGAACCACCCGTTCCAGGGCATCGTGCATGTGATTGGTCCTGAGCAGGGTATGACGCTGCCGGGTATGACGATTGTCTGTGGTGACTCGCACACCGCTACCCACGGTGCCTTTGGTTCACTGGCGTTTGGTATCGGGACGTCCGAAGTAGAGCATGTGTTTGCCACTCAGACCCTGAAACAGGGTCGTGCCAAAACCATGAAGATTGAAGTGCTGGGCGAAGCGGCGCCGGGCATCACCGCGAAAGACATCGTGCTGGCGATTATCGGTAAAACCGGCAGCGCCGGTGGTACCGGACATGTAGTGGAATTCTGTGGCCCGGCGATTGAAGCGCTGACCATGGAAGGCCGCATGACGCTGTGCAACATGGCGATTGAAATGGGTGCCAAAGCGGGCCTGGTTGCGCCGGATGACACCACCTTTAATTACCTGAAAGACAAACAGTTCGCACCGAAAGGCGAGCAATGGGATCAGGCCGTTGCCTACTGGCGTACCCTGAAATCCGACAGCGACGCGAAATTCGACGCCGTGGTCACCCTGAATGCGGCCGATATCGCGCCGCAGGTCACCTGGGGCACCAACCCGGGTCAGGTGATGGCGGTCGATCAGGCCATCCCGAATCCGGCTTCTTTCGCCGATCCGGTTGAACGCGCCTCTGCCGAGAAAGCGCTGGCGTATATGGATCTGCAACCTGGCATCAAACTGACTGACGTGGCTATCGACAAAGTCTTTATCGGTTCCTGCACCAACTCACGTATTGAAGACCTGCGTGCCGCAGCGGCTATCGCCAAAGGACGCCATGTGGCTCCGGGTGTGGTGGCAATGGTGGTGCCGGGTTCTGGTCCGGTGAAAGCACAGGCGGAAGCGGAAGGTCTGGATAAGATTTTCCTCGAAGCCGGTTTTGAATGGCGTCTGCCGGGCTGCTCCATGTGTCTGGCGATGAACAATGACCGTCTGAACCCCGGCGAGCGTTGTGCCTCAACCAGTAACCGTAACTTTGAAGGTCGTCAGGGCCGTGGTGGACGTACCCACCTGGTCAGCCCGGCGATGGCCGCGGCGGCGGCGGTCACGGGCCGTTTTGCCGATATTCGTGAACTGACTCAGGGAGCTTAAACCATGGCGAAGAAATTTACCCAGCACACCGGGATTGTCGCACCGCTGGATGCAGCGAATGTCGATACCGATGCCATCATTCCGAAGCAGTTCCTGCAAAAAGTGACCCGCACCGGTTTTGGCGCGCACCTGTTCCACGACTGGCGCTTCGATGACGATGCCGGTACCGTGCCGACGGCCAGCTTTGTTTTGAACAAGCCGGAATACAAAGGCACCAGCATTTTGCTGGCGCGTGAAAACTTTGGCTGTGGCTCCTCGCGTGAACACGCCCCGTGGGCACTGACCGATTTCGGTTTCCAGGTGGTGATTGCGCCGAGCTTCGCCGACATCTTCTATGGCAACAGCTTCAACAACCAGCTGCTGCCGGTGAAGCTGAGCGATGAAGAAGTAGATGAGATGTTTAAGCTGGTTGCCAGCCATCCGGGCGTCAGCTTTACCGTTGACCTGGAAGCCCAGACCGTGACCGCCGGTGACAAAAGCTATAGCTTTGAAATCGACAGCTTCCGCCGTCACTGCATGATCAATGGCCTCGATAGCATCGGCCTGACGCTGCAACACGAAGCGTCAATCAGCAACTATGAGACGAACCAACCGGCGTTTTTACGTTAAAAACGATGCGCAATAAATTGCGCCGCTACAATCCGGTCGTAGCGGCGCGATTTATCGCGCAGGTTTTAAGGTTTTACATCGTTTATACATCCCGCACGCGCGACGTCAGTCCCAGCGCCAGCACCGCCAACCCCAACGCCAGCCAGTACACCGACTCATGCCCGAAGCGTTCGCTTAACGATCCCTGAATCACCCCCGCCACGATCATGCCGGTGGAAATCGAGGTGGTAAACATGGTGGTCGCCGCTCCGGCGCGTCCCGGCATCAGATCCTGAAACCAGAGCATGCCAATCCCGGCAACAATGCCGATAAACGCCGCGTTGAACAGCTGCAACACCATCAGCGCCGTGCGTGAATGGAACAGCCCCAGCCCAAGGTAAAACAGCACGGCAGCCACCAGCGCCAGCTGCACCAGACGGCGTTTACCATAACGGCGCGCATAATGTCCGGCCAGCAGCATAATCGGGATCTCTAGCCCTGCTGCTGTCCCCATCAGCAAACCCGCCAGCTTTTCCGGCAGGCCGAGCGTGGAGCTGATATACAGCGGCATATCAATGATATACATCACGTTGCAGGTCCACATAATCACCGAAGCGATAAACAGCAGGCGCACCTGGCTATCCTTCCACGGACTCAGCTGCGTCAGCACCTGCTCGGGGGAAGCCGCAACGCGTGGTACTGATGGCAAGGTACGCCAGATCAGCACGGTACTGAGCAAAAAAATCACCGCCGCCACACTAAATAAGGTGATGAAACCGTAATTCAGCGCCAGCGCGAAGGATAACGGCGGCCCGATCACCCATGCCAGCGACAGCTGCGCACGCATCACCGAACTGAACATCACCACTTCGCGCGCCGAATGGTCGGCATACTCACGCGCCAGCGCAAATATCTGTGGTACCGCCACGCTGGCCAGCGCTGACAGCAGCACGCCCAGTGTAATCAGCGTCAGATAATGACGGCTGAAGGCAAACAGCACTGAATTCGCTACCGCCATCAGGCAGCAAAACAGGATCAGTTTGCGGCGATCGCCGTGACTATCGGATCGTTTCGCCACCAGCAGGCTGATGACGATGCCCGCGATAGCGTTGACGGTAAAAAACAGCCCGACCCAGAACGGGCGCACCTGTACCTCACGCGTCAGAAACAGGCTCAGCGTGGGGGCCTGTAACGCTCCGGCCACGCCAGTCATAAATGAGACGGCCATAAAAGCCAGATAAACCGGGTTGAGGCGACGTTGACGCGTTAACAGCGATTTCATGGTGAAATCCCTTTGCGGAAGAAAAGCGGAGAACCAAAAAAAGAGGGTAGAAGATTCCACAGCAAAACGAAAAAAGCCAGCAGAGAAAACACTGCTGGCGGTGAAATTGCACCCTACTCAGAAAAGGTTCCACGTCGGCGGAACCACTGTCAGAGCGCCATTCATGACTGAATGCCTCCCGCTCTTCCAATGAGGTCTACTATGCCTCTAATATAGGGCAGAAAAAACTGAGCGATTATGCGCTGGAGTTCCCCTTTTATGTCTTCTTCGCGACTACAACAGCAATTTATCCGCCTGTGGCAAAGCTGCCAGGGCCAGGATCAGGAAACCACCCTGAGCGAACTGGCGGAGCTGTTGCACTGCTCGCGCCGCCATATGCGTAACCTGCTGAATGCCATGCAGGCTGCGGGCTGGCTCATCTGGCAGGCCGAAGCGGGCCGCGGCAAACGTTCCACGCTGAGCTTCTGCTACACCGGGCTGGCGCTACAACAGCAGCGTGCGGAGGATTTGCTGGAGCAGGATCGTATTGATCAACTGGTACAACTGGTCGGTGACAAAAATCAGGTACGTCAGATGATTGCCGCCCATCTGGGCCGCAGCTTTCGCCAGGGCAAACATATTCTGCGCGTACTTTACTATCGCCCGCTGCCGAATTTGCTGCCGGGTTCACCGCTGCGGCGCTCGGAAACCCATCTGGCACGACAAATTTTCAGCGGTCTGACGCGCATAAATGAGGAAAAGGGGGAAATCGAACCTGATATCGCTCATCACTGGCAACAAACGTCACCGCTGCACTGGCGCTTCTTTCTGCGTCCGGCCATTCGCTTTCATCATGGTCGTGAACTGGAAATGGAAGACGTCATCAGTTCGCTGGAGCGTCTGCGCAGCCAGCCGCTGTTCTCCCATATCGCCAGACTGCACTCCCCGGCCCCCTGGACGCTGGATATTCAGCTGACGCAGCCCGATAACTGGCTGCCGTGGCTACTCGGCAGCGTCAGCGCGATGATCCTGCCGCGCGAATGGCAAACCCTGCGTGGTTTCGCGCGCCAGCCAATCGGCACCGGTCCCTATAGCGTGGTACGCAATCAACAGAGCCAGCTGAAAATCGCCGCCTTTGATGACTACTTCGGTTACCGCGCGTTAATTGATGATGTCTCCATCTGGGTACTGCCGGAGATCAGTGATGAGCTGGTGTATGCCGGGGTGAAGTTACAAGGCGAAACCGCTGATGAGAAATCGGAAGAGAGCCGTCTGGAAGAAGGCTGCTATTTTCTGTTGTATGACCAGCGCTCAGAACAGGGCCGCGATGCGCATTTCCGCCGCTGGGTCAGCTACCTGCTCAATCCTATCGCCCTGCTGAATAACGCGGGCATCGGTTATCAGCGCTACTGGTTCCCGGCTTATGGTTTATTACCACGCTGGCATCATCGTCGCGATCTGACGGCGGTCAACAAGCCGGATAACCTGAAGCAACTCACCATCAGCTGGTACAGCCACCATGTGGAACATGAAGGTATCGCCAACGCCTTACGCCCATTGCTGGCGCAACAGGGCGTGGAGCTGATCACCCGTGAGCTGAGCTACGAAGCATGGTTTAACGGTGAAGGTGCAAGCGACATCTGGCTTGGCAGCGTCAACTTCACCCTGCCGCTCGATTACTCGCTGTTCGCCCAGTTGTACGAGCTGCCGCTGATGCAACTGTGTATCCCGATTGACTGGGAAAATGCGGCCACACGCTGGCGCGAAAAAACGCTGCCGCTCGCAGAATGGAGTAAGCAACTGGTGGATAGTGATTATCTGCACCCGCTGTTTCACCACTGGCTGTTGCTGGAAGGTCAGCGCAGTATGCGTGGCGTGCGCATGAATACGCTCGGCTGGTTTGACTTCAAATCCGCCTGGTTTGCCCCGCCGGAACTGTGAACCTTTCACCCTGACGCGGAAATGTCTAGAATGTGCCGTTCTCAACGGGGTGCCCTGCATTACAGGGGCTGAGAGAGACCCGTCGAACCTGATCCGGTTAATACCGGCGTAGGGATTTGAGATGCCTCACCACTCAGATCCTTTGCGACTCAACCTTATCTTCTCCTCAAGGAGCGCAAAGTGTTAAACAAAGTTCTGCCCGTGCTGTTGCTGGTCTCTGCCCCGGTACTGGCTGCCAAACCGGTACTTACCGTCTACACCTACGACTCATTCTCCGCTGACTGGGGCCCAGGCCCGGCAGTGAAAAAAGCCTTTGAAGCCCAGTGCGGCTGCGAACTGAAATACGTGGCGCTGGAAGATGGCGTATCGCTGCTCAACCGCGTGCGGATGGAAGGCAAGAACAGCAAGGCGGATGTGGTGCTGGGCCTTGATAACAACCTGGTGCAGGCCGCAGAAAAAACCGGGCTGTTTGCCAAAAGCCCGGTGGATACCCACGCGCTCCAGCTGCCAGGTGGCTGGCATAACGACACCTTTATCCCGTTCGACTACGGTTACTTCGCCTTCGTCTACGACAAAAACAAACTGAAAAACCCACCCAAAAGCCTGAAGGAACTGGTCGAAAGCCCGGAAAAATGGCGCGTTATCTATGAAGATCCGCGCACCAGCACCCCTGGCCTCGGCCTGCTGCTGTGGATGCAAAAAGTCTATGGCGACCAGGCGCCGGATGCCTGGCAGAAGCTGGCGCAGAAAACCGTCACCGTCACCAAAGGCTGGAGTGAGGCCTATGGGTTGTTCCTGAAGGGAGAAGGTGATCTGGTGCTGAGTTACACCACTTCACCGGCTTATCACATCATTGAAGAGAAGAAAGAGAATTACGCCGCTGCGCCGTTTAGCGAAGGCCATTATTTGCAGGTTGAAGTGGCGGCGCAGCTGGCCAGCAGCAAACAACCGAAACTGGCGCAGGAATTTATGCAGTTTATGGTGTCCCCGGCCTTCCAGCAGACCATCCCGACCGGCAACTGGATGTATCCGGTGATCAAAAGCGACCTGCCTGCCGGTTATCAGGCGCTCAACGTGCCGCAAACTGCGTTGCAATATAGTCCGGCGGAAGTCGCCGACCATCGTGCAGCCTGGGTAGCCGCATGGCAACGCGCCGTCAGCCGTTAATTCCCGGCTGGCTGCTGCCCGGCAGTTTCACTGCGCTGCTGCTGTGCGCAGTGGCGCTGCTGGCGTTGGGTGCGCTGCTGATGTCAGCCCCCATCGGCGACTGGCGCGCCCTGCTCGCCGATGACTATCTGCATCATGTGCTGGCTTTCTCCTTCTGGCAGGCGCTGCTGTCAGCGCTGTTTTCGGTCCTCCCGGCTATCCCGCTGGCGCGCGCCCTGTATCGACGCCGCTTTCCGGGTCGAGAACTGTTGCTGCGTCTGTGCGCCATGACGCTGGTGCTACCGGTGCTGGTGGCGGTATTTGGCCTGCTCAGCGTCTATGGCCGCAGCGGCTGGCTGGCGCAGCTGTGCGCTGCGCTGGGCCTCCACTATCACTTCTCGCCTTATGGGTTACAGGGCATTCTGCTGGCACACGTATTCTTCAATCTGCCGCTGGCGACGCGCATGTTGTTACAGGCGCTGGAAAGTATTCCCGGCGAACAACGCCAGCTGGCGGCGCAGCTTGGCCTGCGCGGCTGGAATCTGTTTCGTCTGCTGGAGTGGCCGTGGCTGCGGCGGCAAATTTTCCCCACTGCCGCCCTGATTTTTATGCTGTGTTTTGCCAGTTTTGCTACCGTGCTGGCGCTGGGTGGCGGTCCGCAGGCGACCACGCTGGAGCTGGCCATTTATCAGGCATTAAATTTTGACTACGATCCCGGACGCGCGGCGCTGCTGGCGCTACTCCAGCTCGGTTGCTGCCTGCTGCTGGTGTTGCTGAGCCAGCGCTTCAGCAAAGCGATTCCCGCCGGAAGCCAGCAAATACGCGGCTGGCGCGATCCCGCCGATAGCTGGCGCGCCCGTATCAGCGACAGCCTGTTAATTGGTATTGCCCTGCTGCTGCTGCTCCCTCCGCTGCTGGCAGTGGTGGCAGATGGTCTGCGCGGCGGCGTGGCCGGAGCGATGCAGCAACCAGCCCTATGGCAGGCCACCTTTACTTCATTGCGCATTGCCGTCGGCGCTGGCGTGCTGTGTGTCATCCTGACATTGATGCTGCTGTGGAGCAGCCGTGAGCTGCGTCTGCGCCACAACAGCGTGGCGGCGCAGGCGATGGAACTGAGCGGCATGCTGATTCTGGCGATGCCGGGTATTGTGCTGGCCAGCGGCTTTTTCCTGTTATTCAACGCCACCGTCGGCCTGCCGCAATCCGCCGATGGGCTGGTTGTCTTCACCAATGCGCTGATCGCCATTCCCTATGCCATGAAAGTGCTGGAGAACCCAATGCGCGATCTTAGCGCGCGTTACAATCAGTTGTGCGCCTCACTCGGGGTACAGGGGCTGAACCGCCTGCGTCTGATTGAACTGCGCGCGCTGAAACGCCCACTGGCTCAGGCGCTGGCGTTTGCCTGCGTGCTGTCGATTGGTGATTTTGGCGTGGTGGCACTCTTTGGCAGCGCGGATTTCCGCACGCTGCCGTTCTACCTGTTCCAGCAAATTGGTGCCTATCGCGGCGATGATGGCGCGGTAACCGCCCTGCTGTTGCTGGTGCTATGCCTGCTTTTGTTTACCCTGATGGAAAAATTACCGGGTCGTCATGCTGACACTGAATAACCTCACTTACCTGTACCAGCATTTGCCGATGCGCTTTCAGTTCAGCGCGCAGCCTGGTGAACGGCTGGCAATCCTCGGCCCCAGCGGAGCCGGGAAAAGTACCCTGCTCAGCCTGATTGGCGGGTTTCTGCCTGTCAGCAGCGGCACCCTGCTGCTGAAGGGTGAGGATCATACCCATAGCGTGCCTGCCGCGCGTCCGGTATCGATGCTGTTTCAGGAGAACAACCTGTTTCCGCATCTGACCGTGCAACAAAATCTCGGGCTGGGCCTGCATCCCGGCCTGAAACTCAGCAACGACCAAAAGCAGCAGGTGAGCGACATCGCCGCGCAAACCGGACTCGGCGAGATGCTCGACCGTCTGCCGGGGCAACTCTCTGGCGGCCAGCGGCAACGCGTGGCGCTGGCGCGCTGTCTGCTGCGTAATCAGCCGATTTTGTTGCTGGATGAACCCTTCTCGGCGCTGGATCCGGCGCTGCGCAATGAGATGCTGCAACTGGTACGCAGCGTGTGTGAAGCACGCAATATCACGCTGCTGATGGTGTCGCATAGCCTGGAAGATGCGCAGCAAATTGCGCCGCGTAGTCTGGTGGTGGTCGATGGGCGGGTGTACTGGGATGGCAGCACCGCAGACCTGCTTAACGGCAGCAGTCCGGCGGCGGCCATCCTCGGCGTAGCACAACCTTAGGTGAAGAACACCTTCCACAGCAGATGGCGGAAGATGGGCATCATCGGATGGAACTGAATCGCGATAAACGCCGCCAGCCCGATCAGCGCGGCGAGCGGTGCCAGCCAGCGCAGGCGCGCCACAGGCAGATACTTCGTGGCCCAGTCGACAGATTTACCGCTGCGCCACCAACGCCAGCACAGCCAGAAGCCCAGCCACACCAGCAGCGCCACCAGCAATAACAGCCAGGTAAAGTGACCGCCCTGGCTCGCTTTAGGTACATCAATCGCCACCCCGGCCAGAATACCCGGCATCAGGTAGGCGGGCGGCCACAGGATGCAGCCGATAATATTGGGCGGCAGAAACTTGCGCACCGGCAGCTCCAGCATCCCCGCCGCCAGCGGGATCAGCGGACGCGTCGGCCCGACAAAGCGGCCTACCAGGATGGTAAACATGCTGTGCTGATGCAGCGCGTGCTCGGTTTTATCCAGCAGCCCACGGTATTTTTGCAGATATTTCCAGCGATGCAGCGGCCCCTGAAATTTCCAGCCAATGCCATAGGAAACCCAGTCACCGATCAGACAACCGACCAGACCAGCGGCCCAGGCGGGATAGAGACCAATCTGGCCGCTCCCTACCAGCGCGCCCAGACTTGCCATTAAAACCGTGCCCGGCAGTAACAATCCTACGAAGGCCAGTGACTCCAGAAAGGTCACCAGCGCCACAGCAAACAGCGCCCATTCCAGAGATTGCGTAAAGAGATGTTGTACCCAGGCTTCCATAAATATCCTCTGCGGAATATGAAGGCTGGATTGTCCAGAGCCAGCGCCACAGCGTCAAGGCAAGATTTGTACATCAATGTTGACATTATGCTGACAGTTTAAGCAAGCAACAGACACTGTATAAACATCCATGGTACACTTAAGGGGTATTCATACCCGGAGTGACCGTGACCGATCCACGCGCAGGTTTTCTGCTTTCCCGACACTGGCGAGACACCCCCACTGGCAGCGAAGTGGTGCTATGGCTGGCTACCGACCTTGGCGCACAGCGCGTGGTTCTGCCCGCTCAGGAGTCGGTCGCCTTTGTGCCGAGCGAGTTTCAACCCCAGGTTGAAGCGCTACTGCGTGATGAGCGCAATACCCGCCTGCAATCCCTGACGCTGAAAGATTTCCGTCGCCGTCCGGTGCTGGGCCTCTATTGTCGCAGCTACCGCCAGTTGCAGAATCTGGAGAAACGCCTGCGGGAAAACGGCATCCCGGTCTATGAGGCCGATATTCGCCCGCCGGAGCGCTACCTGATGGAGCGCTTTATCACCGCGCCGGTCTGGTTCAGCGGTGATGTGCGTGGCGACAGCGTGGTGAATACGCGCCTGAAACCCCATCCCGACTATCGACCGCAGCTTTCCTGGGTGTCGCTGGATATTGAAACCACCGAGCATGGCGAGCTGTACTGCATCGGGTTAGAGGGCTGCGGCCAGCGTCAGGTGTTTATGCTCGGCCCGCCGAACGGGGATGCCAGCCAGCTTGATTTTGAACTGATTTATGTCGAAAGCCGCCCGAAGCTGCTGGAGCAGCTGAACGCCTGGTTTGCCCGCCATGAGCCGGATGTGATCATTGGCTGGAACCTGGTGCAGTTCGATCTGCGCGTGCTGCAAAAGCATGCCGATCGCTACGGCATCCCGTTACGTCTGGGCCGCCAGCAACAGGCGCTGGAGTGGCGCGAGCACGGTTTCAAACCGGGCGTGTTCTTTGCCCAGGCGACAGGCCGCCTGATTATTGATGGTATCGAGGCGTTAAAATCGGCCTTCTGGGATTTCCCTTCTTTCAGCCTCGAAGCGGTATCGCGTGAGTTACTCGGTGAGGGCAAAGCCATCGACAACCCATGGCAGCGCATGGAGGAGATCAACTGGCGCTTCGCCCATGATAAACCGGCGCTGGCACGCTATAACCTGAAAGATTGCGAGCTGGTGACGCGTATTTTCCAGCATACCGCCATCATGCCGTTTCTGCTGGAGCGCGCCACCGTTAACGGGCTGGCGGTGGATCGCCACGGCGGCTCGGTGGCGGCTTTCGGCCATCTGTATATTCCACGTATGCATCGCGCCGGGTTCGTTGCGCCCAATCTCGGTGAAGTCACCCCTGAAGCCAGCCCCGGCGGCTATGTGATGGACTCTCGCCCCGGTCTGTATGATTCGGTGCTGGTGCTGGATTACAAAAGCCTCTATCCGTCGATTATCCGTACCTTCCTGATCGATCCGGTTGGGCTGGTGGAAGGCCTGGCGCACCCCGATGATGCCGATTCAGTGCCCGGCTTTCGCGGCGCACGCTTTTCCCGTCACACCCACTGTCTGCCAGCGATTGTGGAACAGATCTGGCAGGGACGTGAGCAGGCCAAGCGTCAGCACAATAAGCCGCTGTCGCAGGCGCTGAAAATTATCATGAACGCTTTTTATGGCGTGCTGGGCACCAGCGCCTGTCGCTTTTTCGATCCGCGTCTTGCGTCATCCATCACCCTGCGCGGCCACGCCATTATGCAGCAAACGCGCGAGCTGATTGAGGCCGAGGGCTATGACGTGATTTATGGCGATACCGATTCCACCTTTGTCTGGCTGAAAGGCGCGCACAGCGAGGAGCAGGCCGCCGCGATTGGTCGTCAGCTGGCCGATCACGTCAATGGCTGGTGGAAGAACCATTTGCAGCAGACCTACGCTCTCGACAGCGCACTGGAGCTGGAGTACGAAAACCATTTCAGCCGTTTCCTAATGCCCACCATTCGCGGTGCCGAGCAGGGCAGCAAAAAACGTTATGCCGGATTGATTCGTTCTGCAGGGACGGAACGGCTGGTGTTTAAAGGGCTGGAATCGGTGCGGACCGACTGGACCCCGCTGGCGCAACAGTTCCAGCAAACGCTGTATGGCCGCATTTTTCGCGGCGAGCCCTGGCAGGATTATATTCGCGACACCGTGGCGCAGTTGCTGGCGGGTGAACTCGATGATTTGCTGGTCTATAAAAAACGTCTGCGCCGCCCGTTAAAAGATTATGAACGTAACGTGCCACCACACGTGCGCGCCGCCCGGCAGGCCGATGAGGTTAATCGCAAGTTAGGCCGTCCGTTGCAGTATCAAAATGGTGGCTCCATCCGCTATGTCATCGCCACCGCAGGCCCGGAGCCACTGGAGGCGCGCAGCACGCCGCTCGACTATGATCACTATGTGTCAAAGCAGCTACAACCGGTGGCTGAAGGCATTTTACCCTTCGTCGGCGATGATTTTGCTACACTGATTACCGGGCAGTTGGGGCTTTTTTGACAGGTGACGAATCCCCTGTCATCCAGTACCATAGCGCCCTTCCTGAATCTCACCGCATCGATGCCTTCCCAAACCCATCTTGTTTGGCGGGACTGCTTTGCCTGAGAGCAGGTGCACATCTTCATGACATGACAGAGAGTCGAGCAGAAAATATATGGTTTTTACACTGGGTCAACGCTGGATAAGTGATACGGAAAGTGAACTGGGACTGGGCACGGTAGTTGCGCTGGATACGCGCATGGTCACTCTGATGTTTCCGGCAACCGGCGAAAACCGCCTTTATGCCCGTAACGATTCTCCTGTTACCCGCGTTATCTTCAATCCGGGTGATACCGTCACCAGCCACGAAGGCTGGCAGATGCAGGTTGACGAAGTTCGCAACGAAAACGATTTAATCACCTATATCGGCACCCGCCTCGATACTGAAGAAGCTAACGTGGTGATGCGTGAAGTGATGCTCGACAGCAAACTGGTGTTCAGCAAGCCGCAGGACCGCCTGTTCGCCGGCCAGCTCGACCGTATGGACCGCTTTGCGCTGCGCTTCCGCGCCCGTAAATATCAGAGCGAGCAGTACAACCTGCCCATCAGCGGCCTGCGCGGCATGCGCACTAACCTGATTCCGCATCAGCTGCATATTGCACACGATGTCGGCCGTCGTCACGCGCCACGCGTACTGCTGGCCGATGAAGTGGGTCTGGGTAAAACCATTGAAGCCGGGATGATCATCCAGCAACAATTGCTGGCAGGTCGGGCTGAGCGCGTGCTGATTGTGGTGCCGGAAACCCTGCAACATCAGTGGCTGGTGGAAATGCTGCGTCGCTTCAACCTGCGCTTTGCGCTGTTTGATGACGGTCGCTATACCGAAGCCCAGCACGACAGCGATAACCCGTTCGATACCGAACAACTGATCATCTGCTCCCTCGATTTTGTGCGCCGTAACAAGCAGCGTCTGGAACAGCTGGCCGATGCCGCCTGGGATTTGCTGGTGGTGGATGAAGCGCACCATCTGGCGTGGAGCGAAGACGCACCGAGCCGCGAATATCAGGTGATTGAACAACTGGCGGAACAAACCCCAGGCGTACTGCTGCTGACCGCCACGCCGGAGCAGCTCGGCCTGGAAAGTCACTTTGCCCGTCTGCGCCTGCTCGATCCTAATCGCTTCCACGATTTCAGCCAGTTTGTCGCTGAGCAGCAGCACTATCGCCCGGTGGCGGATGCGGTCAGCACGCTGCTGGCCGACAAATCGATCTCCAAAGATGAGATGAACCTGATTAACGATCTGGTCGGTGAGCAGGATATCGAACCGTTGTTGCAGGTCGCGAACAGCGACCGTGAAGGCAAAGAAGACGCGCGTAAAGAGCTGATTTCGATGCTGATGGATCGTCATGGCACCAGCCGCGTGTTGTTCCGCAACACCCGTAATGGTGTCAAAGGGTTCCCGAAACGCGAACTGCACCAGATCCGTCTGCCACTGCCTGCGCAGTACCAGACAGCAATTAAAGTCTCCGGCATCATGGGCGCACGCAAAAGCGCGGAAGAACGCGCGCGTGACATGCTTTATCCGGAGCAAATTTACCAGGAATTTGAAGGTGATACCGGCACCTGGTGGAACTTCGATCCGCGCGTCGAGTGGCTGATGGGCTACCTCACCAGCAATCGCAAAGAGAAAGTGCTGGTGATTTGCGCCAAAGCGGCCACGGCGCTGCAACTGGAGCAGGTACTGCGCGAACGCGAAGGTATTCGTGCCGCGGTATTCCATGAAGGTCTGTCGATCATTGAACGCGACCGTGCTGCTGCCTGGTTTGCCTCGGAAGAAGATGGCGCGCAGGTGCTGCTGTGCTCGGAAATCGGTTCTGAAGGCCGCAACTTCCAGTTTGCCAGCCGTCTGGTGATGTTTGACCTGCCGTTCAACCCGGACCTGCTGGAGCAGCGTATTGGCCGCCTCGACCGTATCGGCCAGGCGCACGATATCCAGATTCTGGTGCCGTGGCTGGAAAAAACCGCCCAGGCGGTGCTGTTGCGCTGGTATCACGAAGGTCTGGATGCGTTTGAACACACCTGCCCTACCGGCCGCACCATCTACGACAGCGTTTACAACCAGCTGATTGAATACCTGGCTGCACCGGAAAACCCGCAGGGGCTGGATGAGTTTATCGCTGAGTGTCGCAAGCAGCATGACCAGCTGAAAACCCAGCTGGAACAGGGACGCGACCGCCTGCTGGAGCAAAACTCCAACGGGGGGGAGGCCGCCCAGGCGCTGGCCGACGCGATTGCCGAGCAGGATAACGATACCGGTCTGGTCAATTTTGCCCTTAACCTGTTCGATATCGTCGGTATCAATCAGGAAGATCGTAGCGATAACCTGATCGTGCTGACGCCGTCCGATCATATGCTGGTGCCGGATTTCCCTGGCCTGCCGGAGGATGGCTGCACCGTCACCTTCAACCGTAACCAGGCGCTCTCGCGCGAAGATACCCAGTTCATTACCTGGGAGCATCCGTTGATCCGCAACGGTCTGGATTTGATCCTTTCCGGCGATACCGGCAGCTGTGCGCTGTCGTTGCTGAAAAACAAAGCGTTGCCGGTCGGCACCCTGCTGGTTGAGATGATTTACGTGGTGGAAGCCCAGGCACCGAAACATCTGCAACTGACCCGCTTCCTGCCGCCCACGCCGGTTCGTCTGCTGATGGACCGTAGCGGCAACAATCTGGCGACCAGGGTGGAGTTCGAAAGCTTTAACCGCCAGCTGAACGCGGTGAATCGTCATACCGGCAGCAAACTGGTTAACGCCGTCCAGCAGGATGTGCATCAGATTCTGACGCTGGCCGAAAGCGCCGTGGTGCCGGAAGCCCAGGCAGTCATCGCCGCAGCAAAAGTGGAAGCCGATGAGAAGCTCAGTGCGGAGCTGTCACGTCTCGAAGCACTGCGTGCCGTCAACCCTAACATCCGTGATGATGAGGTTGAGGCACTGGAAAGCAACCGTCGCCAGGTGCTGGCAAGCCTCGGTGAAGCGGGCTGGCGTCTTGATGCGTTACGTCTGATTGTGGTGACGCACCAATAACTGAACGGGGCCGTCTGGCCCCTTACGGAACTGCTGATGGAACCTTATAACCCCCCGCTCGAACCCTGGCTGCATATCCTGTATCAGGACGACCACATTATGGTGGTCAACAAGCCGAGTGGTTTGCTGTCAGTGCCGGGCCGCCTCGATGAGCACAAAGACAGCGTGATGACGCGTATTCAGCGCGATTATCCACAGGCTGAATCGGTGCATCGTCTGGACATGGCCACCAGCGGCGTGATCGTGGTGGCGCTGAACAAAGCGGCGGAACGTGAGCTAAAGCGCCAGTTTCGTGAGCGCGAACCCGCCAAACAATATGTCGCACGCGTCTGGGGCCACCCGGCGCAGGAAAAGGGGTTGATCGATCTGCCGCTGATTTGCGACTGGCCGAATCGGCCAAAGCAGAAGGTGTGTTTCGAGACAGGTAAACCGGCCCAGACGGAATATCAGGTACTGGCGTATGACGCGGATAACAGCGCGCGCGTGGTGCTGAAGCCGATCACCGGACGCTCGCACCAGCTACGCGTGCATTTGCTGGCGCTGGGGCATCCGATTCTCGGTGACCGCTTCTATGCGCCACCAGAAGCGCTGGCGATGGCTCCGCGCCTGCTGCTGCATGCCGAGTCACTGACCATTACCCATCCGGCGTTTGGCAACAGCATGACGTTTCGGCAACCGGCGGATTTCTGACCGTTGTCGTAGCGGCGCGATTTATCGCGCGTTTCCGTGCATGTGGCGGGAAAAACCTGCGCGATAAATCGCGCCGCTACAGCAGGAAAAAGGATTTATTTAAATCCTTTTTCCTTACGAATCAGATCGTAAGCCGCCTGAATCTCCTGCGCTTTCTGCTTCGCCATCTCCATCATCTCCGGCGGCAGCCCTTTCGCCACCAGCTTATCCGGGTGATGTTCCGCCATCAGCTTGCGGTAAGCACGTTTGATGGTGGTGCTGTCGTCACTGCTTTTCACGCCCAGCACGCTACAGGCATCTTCCAGCGTCGGCCCGCGTTTGGCCTGCTGGAATCCCCCACCGCTGTAAGAAGAACCGCCACCGCCAAACTGCTGGCCGCCTTCCATCATGCGCAGGAACTGATCAAACTGCATCCGCGAGATGCCCAGTTCCTCGGCAATCACATACAACACCTGCCGTTCATTCGGGTGGAGTGAGCCATCGGCAAATGCCGCCTGGATCTGAATTTCCAGAAACATCCGAATCAGATCAAAACGACCAAAACAGGCGCTGCGCAGTTCACGTAATTTATTACGCAACGGATAGTCACCCTGCTTCCCTTCACGGAAAGCACGCTGCGCGGCAGTACGCGCATCGCCATGCAGCTGCATCCGGTCCATCAGTAAAGATGCAATCTGGATATCCGCTTCAGTGACGCGCCCTTTTGACTTGGTCAAATGGCCCATCACCTGAAAAGTGGTGCTAAAAAACAGTGTCTGGCGGGTCTGGTTGTTGGCGAAATAGCCTTGTCCCTGCACGCTGCGCACTTTATCAAACATATGGCCAATGACGAGACCCAGTACGATGCCCCAAAAGCCCAGTCCGGATAGCAAGCCCAGAGCCAGACCAATTACTTTTCCCCAGTAGCGCATAAACTCCTCAATTCGCCATGCTTGCGGCTGAAAATTGCATTATCATACCTGTCATTTATCTCAGCGCCTAACGGCAACGCGGACAGACAAGGATTAACACTGGCGCAACGCCGGGCAGTAAGTTAGTCTCTGACCGGATTGTCGGCATGATGCCAGTTTTCATGGAATTATCGAAACCGCGTATGAAAAAACGTATACCTACCGTGCTGGCTACCATGATTGGTGCAGCGTTATACAGTCAGTATTCACTGGCCGACGACTTAATGTCGCAGTGTATGCTGGGCGTGCCGAGCTTTAACCGCCCGCTGGTTAATGGCGACACGAACTCGCTGCCCGTCACGATTCATTCTGACACGTCTAAAGGGAACTATCCCAACGACGCGGTGTTTACCGGCAATGTCGATGTACAGCAGGGTAACAGCCGCCTGAATGCCGACGAAGTGCAGCTGCATCAGCGCCAGCCGGAAGGGCAAACCACCCCGGTGCGTACTGTCGATGCGTTGGGTAATGTGCACTACGATGACAATCAGGTCATCCTGAAAGGTCCGAAAGCCTGGTCGAATCTGAATACCAAAGACACCAACGTCTGGAACGGTACCTATCAAATGGTGGGCCGTCAGGGGCGTGGTGATGCTGACCAGATGAAACTGCGTGGCGACAATCGTTATACCATCCTCGAAAACGGCAGCTTTACCTCGTGCCTGCCTGGCTCCAATAGCTGGAGTGTCGTCGGTTCTGAAGTGATTCAGGACCGCCAGGAAGAAGTGGCCGAGATCTGGAACGCGCGCTTCAAACTGGGCAATGTGCCGGTGTTCTACAGCCCGTATATGCAGCTGCCGATTGGCGATCGCCGCCGTTCCGGTTTCCTGATCCCTAACGCAAAATACAGCAGCACCAATGGCTTCGAGTTCATGCTGCCGTATTACTGGAACATTGCGCCGCAGGCCGATGCCACCATTACGCCGCACTACATGAGCAAGCGCGGCATGCAGTTGCAGAACGAATTCCGTTATCTGACTCAGTTCGGTGGCGGTTTGATGGAACTGGATTATCTGCCATCAGATAAACAGTACGATAACGATAAAGCGGTGCGCGGTATTTCGCAGGATGCCAGCTCCGATCGTTGGTTGTTCTACTGGCGTCACGCCGGTGTTTACGATCAACACTGGCGCTTCAATGCCGACTACACCAAAGTGAGCGATCCGTACTACTTCACCGATCTCACCTCGAAGTACTACAGCTCCACCGATGGCTACGCGACGCAGAAATTCAGCGTGGGCTATGCGGACACCAACTGGGACGCGACGCTCTCTACTAAAGACTTCCAGGTCTTTGGCAGCACCAGCACCAGCAACGTTTACCGTGCGATGCCGCAGCTCGATCTGAATTACTACCAGAACGATATCGGGCCATTTGATGGACATATTTATGCGCAGGCGGTGAAATTCACTAACGTGAATAGCCGCATGCCAGAAGCGACGCGTTTGCATTTCGAACCGACGCTGGATCTGCCGTTGTCGAATGGCTGGGCCAGCCTCGATACCGAAGCCAAGCTCCTCGCGACGCATTACCAGCAGGACGGCATCGATTATTACAACAATTCACTGGCACAGGACAGCACCGTCAGTGGTCAGTTGAAAGACTCGGTTAACCGCACGCTGCCACAGTTTAAAGTCGATGGTCGCCTGGTGTTTGACCGTGATATGGACTGGGCTGAGGGCTACACCCAGACGCTGGAACCGCGCGTACAGTACCTTTACATTCCGTACCGCGACCAAAGCAATATCTACCCGTATGACTCAACGCTGCTGCAAACCGACTACACCGGTCTGTTCCGCGATCGCACCTACAGTGGCCTCGATCGCATCGCTTCAGCCAATCAGGTGGCAACCGGTGTCACCACCCGAATTTATGATAACGATCTGGTTGAACGTTTTAACGTTTCTGTTGGTCAAATCTACTCGTTTACCCCATCGCGGACTGGTGTTAACCAGACCGACGCTGAAGATGACACCGGCAGCCTGATCTGGGCCGGTGACACTTACTGGAAAGTAAGCGATCGCTGGGCCGTGCGTGGCGGGCTGCAATACGATACCCGCCTTGATAACGTGGCGCAGGGCAATGCGGTGCTGGAGTATCGTCAGGACGCCGATCGTATGGTGCAGCTGAGCTACCGCTACAGCAGCCCGGAATACGTGGCACAGGCGCTGAATGATTCAAGCCTGCTGACTAACCCGATCTATAAAAACGGGATCTCGCAGGTGGGTGCCACTGCCAGCTGGCCGATTGCCGATGCCTGGTCGCTGGTGGGTGCATATTACTACGACACCCGCAACAGCAAGCCAGCGGATCAGCTGCTGGGCCTGCAATATAGCTCCTGCTGCTACGCGATCCGTCTTGGCTACGAGCGCAAAATCAACGGTTGGGAAAACAACGAAAGTAAGTATGACAACCAAATCTCATTCAACATTGAGCTACGTGGCCTTAGCTCCGACTATGGCTTAGGCACCCATCAAATGCTGCGTCAGGGCATTATCCCTTACCAGCAGGGTTTCTGATGTTGTGATGTTTGACAGGCTATCCCGCAGTGCGGAAACAACAATGGATAAAGTATGAAGAACTGGAGAATGCTGATTCTTGGTGTGGCGGTTGTCGCTAACACCGCGTTCGCAGCCCCGCAAATGGTAGATAAAGTTGCCGCCGTGGTGAATAACGGCGTGGTGCTGGAGAGTGACGTTGATAGCATGCTGCGCACCGTGAAAGCACAGGCACAGCAAGCTCATCAGCAATTGCCGGATGACAACACCCTGCGTCATCAGATCCTTGAGCGCCAGATCATGGATAGCATCATTCTGCAAATGGGTGAAAAAGCGGGCCTGCAGGTCAGCGACCAGCAGCTGGACGAAGCGATCCAAAACATCGCCGGTCAGAACCATATGACCCTCGATCAACTGCGCAGCCGCATTGCCTACGACGGTATCAACTACAACGAATATCGTGCGCAGATCCGTAAAGAGATGATGATCTCTGAAGTGCGTAACAATGAAGTCCGTCGTCGCGTCACCATTCTGCCGCAGGAAGTGGATACGCTGGCGAAGCAGGTGGGTTCACAGAACACCCAGGGTACTGAGCTGAACGTGAGCCAGATCCTGCTGCCGCTGCCGGAAAACCCCACGCAGAAACAGGTTGATGATCAGGAAGCACTGGCTCATCAGCTGGTGGGTGAACTGCAAAAAGGCGCTGACTTCGGCAAGCTGGCTGTGACCTATTCTGCCGATCCGCAGGCGCTGAAAGGCGGCAACATGGGTTGGGCCAAAATTGAAGAGCTGCCAACCCTGTTCTCCCAGGCACTGGCAACCGCGAAGAAAGGTGATGTGGTCGGTCCCATCCGCTCAGGCGTTGGCTTCCATATCCTGAAAGTGAACGATCTGCGTGGTGAGAGCAAAAACATCTCCGTCACCGAAGTGCACGCACGTCATATTCTGCTGAAACCGTCACCGATCCTGACTGATGATCAGGCACGTGCCAAACTGGAAGAGATCGCGGCTGACATTCGCAGCGGTAAGACCACTTTCGCTGCGGCGGCCAAACAGTATTCGGACGACCCAGGTTCAGCGAATCAGGGTGGCGATCTGGGCTGGACTTCTCCGGAAGCCTTTGATCCGGCTTTCCGCGATGCGTTAATGCGTCTGCAGAAAGGCCAGACCAGCCAGCCGGTTCACTCTTCATTCGGCTGGCACCTGATTCAGCTGCTGGATACCCGTCAGGTTGATAAAACTGACGCCGCGCAGAAAGAACGTGCCTATCGTCTGCTGTTTAACCGTAAATTCGCGGAAGAAGCGCAAACCTGGATGCAGGAACAGCGCGCCAGTGCTTACGTGAAGATTCTGGACAACAATGGTCAGTAATTATCGTGTGGTGATCACTCCCGGCGAGCCTGCCGGGATTGGTCCTGATTTAACCGTGCAACTGGCTCAGCGTGACTGGCCAGTTGAACTGGTGGTGTGTGCCGACGGCGAACTGTTGCGTCGCCGTGCCGCGCAGTTAGGTTTACCGCTGACGCTGCGTGATTACCAACCCGGTGTCGCCCCCCAGCCACAGCAGGCCGGTTCGCTGACGCTGTTACAGGTCGATACCGCCCAGCCGGTGACGCCCGGTGAATTGACGGTTGCCAACAGCCACTACGTGCTGGAAACCCTGGCGCGCGCCTGTGACGGCTGTCTGAATGGCGAATTTTCCGCCCTGATTACCGGCCCGGTGCACAAAGGTGTGATCAACGATGCCGGTATTCCCTTTACCGGGCATACCGAATTCTTTGCCGATCGCGCTGGTGGCGATCGCGTGGTGATGATGCTGGCCACCGAGGAGCTACGGGTGGCGCTGGCAACCACCCATTTGCCGCTCAAAGATGTTTCAGCAGCCATCACGCGCGACAGCCTGCATGAAGTGATCACCATTCTGCATCGTGATATGCAGCAAAAGTTCGGTCTGCCGAACCCGCATATTTTCGTCTGCGGCCTGAATCCGCACGCGGGCGAAGGCGGCCATATGGGCCGCGAAGAGATCGACACCATCATTCCGGCGCTGGACGAATTACGCCAGCAAGGCATCCAATTGACCGGCCCGCTCCCCGCTGACACCCTGTTCCAGCCCAAATATCTGCAACATGCTGATGCGGTGCTGGCGATGTATCACGATCAGGGCCTGCCGGTGCTAAAATTTCAGGGGTTTGGCCGCGCGGTGAATATCACGCTGGGCCTGCCCTTTATCCGTACCTCCGTTGACCACGGTACCGCGCTGGAACTGGCCGGACTGGGCCAGGCGGAGCCGGGCAGCTTTATTACGGCGCTTAACCTCGCCATCACTATGATCAAGAGCAGTAATGAATAATCGCGTCCATCAGGGGCATTACGCCCGTAAACGTTTCGGGCAAAACTTCCTGAACGATCAGTACATTATCGACAGCATTGTCTCCGCCATTCATCCGCAAAAAGGTGAAGCCCTGGTGGAGATCGGCCCTGGCCTTGGCGCATTGACTGAGCCGGTGGGCGAGCGTCTGGATGCACTGACCGTGGTGGAACTGGACCGCGACCTTGCCGCACGTTTGCAAACGCATCCGTTCCTCGGTCCTAAACTGACCATCTTCCAGCAGGATGCGATGACCTTTGATTTCTCTGCGCTGGCGCAGGAGAAAGGCCAGCCGTTGCGTGTTTTCGGCAACCTGCCGTACAACATCTCAACACCGCTGATGTTCCACCTTTTCAGCTATACTGGTTCGATTAAAGATATGCACTTCATGCTGCAGAAAGAAGTGGTCAACCGTCTGGTGGCCGGACCGGGCAGCAAAGCCTATGGTCGACTCAGCGTGATGGCGCAGTATTATTGTCAGGTGATCCCGGTACTGGAAGTGCCGCCACAATCTTTCACGCCACCGCCCAAAGTGGACTCTGCGGTGGTACGCCTGGTGCCCTTTACCCAGCCGCAACATCCGGTCAGTGATGTGCGTCTGCTCAGCCGCATTACGACTGAAGCCTTTGGTCAGCGCCGTAAAACGCTGCGCAATAGCCTGAGTCACCTGTTTACTGCGGGTGCGCTGGATGCACTGAATATTGATGCGACCCTGCGTGCAGAAAACGTCTCGGTAGCACAGTATTGTCAACTGGCCAACTGGCTTGGCAATCATCAGGCAGCAACCCCGGAGAACTGAGTGCATGAGTGAACTGGCCCGCGTCTGTATCCAGGTACAAAGCCTGTATGTGGAGTCGCAATCGTCACCTGACGAGGAGCGCTACGTGTTTGCCTACACCATCACCATCCGCAATCTGGGACGCAACAGCGTCCAGCTACGCGGCCGCTACTGGTTGATCACCAACGGTAATGGCCGTCAGACCGAAGTTCAGGGCGAAGGTGTGGTGGGTGAACAGCCTCATATCGCCCCGGGCAACGAATTTCAATATACCAGCGGCGCGATCCTTGAAACGCCGATGGGCACCATGCAAGGCCACTACGTGATGATCGATGAGGAAGGTGAAGAGTTCTTTGTCGAAATCCCGGTATTCCGGCTTGCGGTACAAACCCACATCCACTAATCCTTCTCCGCCCGGTCCATCCGGGCGGCGCGTTTTAACCGGACTGACGTAATGAGTACATACCTGATTGGCGATATTCACGGCTGTTACGACGAGCTTCGTGCCCTTTTGGCGCAGGTTGATTTCGATCCGCAGCAGGATACCCTGTGGCTGACCGGTGACCTGGTGGCGCGCGGCCCTGGCTCACTCGACGTGCTGCGCTACGTGAAATCGCTGGGGGATTGCGTACGGCTGGTGCTGGGCAACCATGACCTGCATCTGCTGGCGGTGTTTGCCGGTATCAGCCGTAACAAACCGAAAGATCGCCTGACCCCCTTGCTGGAAGCTGACGATGCCGATGAGCTGATCAACTGGTTGCGTCGCCAGCCGTTGTTGCAGGTGGATGAAGAGAAAAAGCTGGTGATGGCGCATGCGGGTATCACGCCGCAGTGGGATCTGGCGACGGCAAAAATTTGCGCGCGCGAAGTGGAAGCGGTGCTTTCCAGCGATAGTTATCCGCTGTTCCTCGATGCCATGTATGGTGATATGCCCAATAACTGGACGCCGGAACTCAGCGGGCTGTCGCGCCTGCGGTTCAGCACCAACGCGCTGACGCGTATGCGTTTCTGCTTCCCGAATGGCCAGCTGGATATGATCTGCAAAGATACGCCGGAGTCTGCCCCACCCCCGCTCAAGCCCTGGTTTAAGATCCCAAGTCCGGTAGCACAGGATTACACCGTGGTGTTTGGTCACTGGGCATCGCTGGAAGGCAAAGGGACGCCGGAAGGGATTATCGGTCTCGATACGGGTTGCTGCTGGGGCGGCACGCTAACGTTGCTGCACTGGGAAACGCAGCAATATTACGTCCAGCACTCCAACCGCGAACAGGCGATGGCGCAAAGCGCGACACATCCACGTCCGTAGCGGCGCGATTTATCGCGCTGTTTTTTAAAATACGCGCGATAAATCGTTCTGCCGTTAATTAACGGCGGCGTTCCAGAATCTCAAAGCAGTAGCTGTGCGAATTCTGCGCGTCGGCATCATGGAATTCACTGAAGGTTGACTGCCACTCATCCGGTTCGTAGTCCGGGAATTGCGTGTCACCTTCCACTTCCGCGTCGATATGAGTGAGATAGAGACGATCGGCGCGCGGCAGCATCTGCTCATAAATACGCCCCCCCCCAATCACCATCACCTCTTCAGCATCGCCTGCCGCATTGACGGCATCTTCCAGCGACGTCACCCAGGTCACGCCATCATGACTGCCCGGCTGGCTGCTGACCACAATATTCAGGCGTCCCGGTAACGGGCGGCCAATGGATTCAAAGGTCAGGCGGCCCATAATCACAGGCTTGTTCAGGGTGTTACGTTTGAACCAGGCCAAATCAGCCGCCAGGTTCCAGGGCATGGCGTTTTCCATACCGATGATGCGATCTGCTGCCAGTGCCGCGATCAGACTAATCATGTTAAAAGACCTACAGGAAAAAAATTGGCGCCATCATACGTAAAGGCGAAACTTTCGTCGATAGGGCGAACTCGCTATTTACGTAAAGCTCCTTTGCCACCGCATTTTTGTTATTGGACAGAGTTTTACACCGCTTTTCTCACCAATTTCCGAAAGAGGCGCCATAAATGGGTAGAGAAACGGCACAAGGCAGCGTGAAAAGGGGATCTTGCGTGTATGCGCCTGTAAAGAAAAGCGCACTCCATGCAACAAATGAAAACGGCTCCCGCAGGAGCCGTTGAGACAGGGTTAGAAATCGTAGCGCAGACGCACCAGATTCATGTTACCCAGTGATTTGTCAGTGCTGGAAGTGATCACATATTCATAGTCAACACGGAAGCCGTAGTCGAGCTGGAACGAGACACCCAGACCATTGTCGATACGCTGGTAGTCACGGTCATTAACGTATTGCAGACGGTCACCCATAAAGTACGGCTGAATGGATTTGACCGCATACTGACCAATCGGGAATTTATAACCCGCAAAGTATTCCACGCCCCATGCATCACCGGCGAAGTAGTTATGAACCGTTGATTTATGTGTGGTCAGGAAGTTCTGATAGTAACCAACGCCAGCAGACAGCGTCCAGTTGTCCGGTGTCCAGCTCAGCGCCGTACCGTAGATGTTCTGGTTGTAATTTTTGTCATCACCCGTTGAAGTGTTACGCATTTCAGCACGCGTGTAGTTCCACGCAGTACCCCAGGTCAGGTTTTTGGTGATGTGGTAATCCGCACCCAGCGAGCCGCCGCCTTTACGTTTGTAACGCAGGTAGTTGCCACGCAACAGATCATCGTCACTGAACAGGTATGATGCATAAACATCAACCTTGCCAAAGGTGTTTTTGTATTTCAGCTGTTTACGCGCACGGTAGGAGCCGTCGTAGTCACCATTGACACCATTACCTGGTGCCTGGGCCAGCATATCGTAGTCCCAGATATCGGTCTTCGCACCAACCACATCATAGTAGACGCTGTTCTGCTGACCGAAAGTCAGCTGACCCCAGGTGGCACTCTTGAAGCCGGTATACAGTTGACGGCGAGTGGTGTTGTTCGCACCGTCGGCATAGTGATTATCCCAGCCCCACCACGCCGGGAAGTTAACGCCCAGCTCGTAGTAACCTACCCAACTTATATCATCAAACAGATAATAATTGGCGGTGAAACGGAAGCGGGAACCGCCGTCATAGCCATTACGCTTGTAAGATTGGTCGCTTACGCCGGCTTGATGCTGGAACTGCGGACGAATACTACCGCCGACCTGGAAGGTGAGACGGCTAAGCGGATCGTTAGCCTGCGGATCCGCCTTCAGCAGAGTAACTTCAGCCTGGCTGGCAAGTGGTGCCGCTGCGACCAGCGCAGCAATGGCGGTGAGTGTGAAAGCACGCATTTTCATTTTTTATATCTATCCCAGTTACGCTCGAAAAGATGAGCGACTGAGATACTAAGGCTAGCGGCCTCGCTTTCTATTTATAAATTCGTGCTAATAAATGTGTGGACAATAAATACCGCATCAGGCGCTAAAAAATCTTAAAATCATAATATTGTCATAAACTAATGTTATGCAAAGATTAACAATAGCGAAAAAAACGGCCCCTTTCGGAGCCGTTATTTGTAACAATCGTTTAGATATCAACCATTGATTTGCGCATGCATTTCCTGCACGGAAATCACCTTCTCGGTTGGGTCCGCATTCAGCGCCATCGCTGTGGCAAAACCGCCATTCAGGGTGGTGTCGTAATGAACTTTGTATTGCAGCGCACTGCGGCGAATCAGTTTGGAATCTTCAATCGCCTGACGACCTGCGGTGGTGTTAACGATATAGGTATACTCGCCGTTCTTCAGGCGATCCTGAATATGCGGACGACCTTCGTGCACCTTGTTCACCAGACGCGGGTTAATCCCGGCTTCGCCCAGTACCACCGCCGTACCGTGAGTTGCATCCAGCTCAAAACCAAACTTCAGCAGTTTTGCTGCGAGGTCAACGATACGCTTCTTATCGCCTTCACGAACTGACAGCAGCGCACGACCTGATTTCTTCATGTTGCTCTGCGCACCCAGCATCGCTTTAGCGAAGGCTTCAGCGAAGGTACGACCGACACCCATGACCTCACCGGTAGAACGCATTTCCGGGCCGAGGATCGGGTCAACGCCCTGGAATTTGTTGAACGGCAGCACCACTTCTTTTACGGAGTAGTACGGCGGGATCACCTCTTTGGTGACACCCTGCTCAGCCAGGGTTTTACCAGCCATCACACGCGCTGCCACTTTCGCCAGCGGTACACCGGTCGCCTTGGAGACGAACGGTACGGTACGTGCCGCACGCGGGTTCACTTCAATCAGGTAAACTTCGTTATCCTTCACCGCGAACTGCACGTTCATCAGACCACGCACGTTCAGTTCGAACGCCAGTTTTTCTACCTGCTGACGCATCACGTTCTGAATATCCGCATTCAGGGTGTAAGCCGGCAGTGAACAGGCTGAGTCACCGGAGTGAACCCCCGCCTGCTCGATGTGTTCCATGATGCCGCCAATCAGCACACGCTCGCCGTCGCAAATCGCATCCACATCCACTTCAACTGCGTCATCGAGGAAGCGATCCAGCAGTACCGGCGCATCGTTAGAAACCGATACCGCGGTCTGGAAGTAACGCTTGAGGTCGATTTCGTCGTAAACGATTTCCATCGCACGGCCACCCAGTACGTAGGACGGGCGCACCACCAGCGGATAACCGATGCCAACCGCTTTTTCTACCGCCTGCTCCAGCGTGCTGACGGTGGCGTTGGCAGGTTGTTTCAGGTTCAGACGCTCAACCGCCTGCTGGAAGCGCTCACGGTCTTCCGCACGGTCAATGGCATCCGGGCTGGTGCCGATAACCGGCACACCCGCCGCTTCCAGCGCACGCGCCAGTTTCAGCGGAGTCTGACCACCGTACTGTACGATCACGCCTTTAGGTTGCTCAATACGCACGATTTCCAGCACATCTTCCAGCGTTACCGGCTCGAAGTAGAGACGGTCAGAGGTATCGTAGTCGGTTGATACGGTTTCCGGGTTACAGTTAACCATGATGGTCTCAAAACCATCTTCACGCAGCGCCAGCGCCGCATGTACGCAGCAGTAGTCAAACTCAATGCCCTGGCCGATACGGTTCGGACCGCCGCCCAGCACCATGATTTTGTCGCGATCCTGGTTCGGATTGGCTTCGCACTCTTCTTCATAAGTCGAGTACATATAAGCGGTGTCGGTGGCGAATTCTGCCGCACAGGTATCGACACGCTTATAAACCGGGTGCAGGTTGAACTGCTGACGCAGTTTGCGGATTTCACCTTCTGCGACGCCAGCCAGCGTTGCCAGACGTGCATCAGCGAAACCTTTACGCTTCAGCGCACGCAGGAAAGTCGCATCCAGTGACTGCACGCCTTCACGCGCGACCTGCTCCTCGAGACGGACCAGTTCCTCAATCTGCACCAGGAACCAGCGGTCAATATTGGTCAGGTTGAATACGCCATCGACAGACATACCCGCACGGAACGCATCCGCGATGTACCAGATACGGTCAGAACCGGCATCCTTCAGTTCGCGGCGGATACGGGTCAGTGCTTCAGCATCGTCCAGGCTCACTTTCGGGTCGAAGCCATTGGCACCCACTTCCAGACCGCGCAGCGCTTTCTGCATCGATTCCTGGAAAGTACGGCCAATCGCCATCACTTCACCGACAGATTTCATCTGAGTCGTCAGACGATCGTTGGCTCCGGCAAATTTCTCGAAGTTGAAGCGAGGAATCTTGGTGACAACGTAGTCGATGGACGGCTCAAACGAGGCCGGGGTACGGCCACCGGTGATGTCGTTCATCAGTTCATCGAGGGTGAAGCCCACCGCCAGTTTTGCCGCCACTTTAGCAATCGGGAAGCCGGTCGCTTTGGAGGCCAGCGCCGAAGAACGTGACACGCGCGGATTCATTTCGATGACAATCAGGCGACCATCTTTCGGGTTAACCGAGAACTGCACGTTGGAGCCGCCAGTCTCGACGCCGATTTCACGCAGTACCGCCAGCGAGGCGTTACGCATGATTTGATACTCTTTGTCGGTCAGGGTCTGAGCCGGGGCCACGGTGATGGAGTCACCGGTGTGGATCCCCATCGCATCGAAGTTTTCGATGGAGCAGACGATGATGCAGTTGTCGTTTTTATCACGCACCACTTCCATCTCGTACTCTTTCCAGCCAATCAGCGACTCGTCAATCAGCAGCTCATTGGTCGGCGACAGATCCAGGCCGCGCTCACAAATCTCTTCAAACTCTTCACGGTTATAAGCGATACCGCCACCAGTGCCGCCCATCGTGAAAGAAGGACGGATAATACACGGGAAGCCAACGTCTTCGGCCACGGCCAGTGCTTCTTCCATGGTGTGGGCGATACCTGAACGCGCGGTATCCAGGCCGATGCTTTTCATCGCCACGTCAAAACGACGGCGGTCTTCGGCTTTATCAATGGCGTCGGCGGTCGCACCAATCATGGTCACGCCGAACTCTGCCAGCACGCCCTGACGCTCCAGCTCCAGCGCACAGTTCAGCGCTGTCTGGCCGCCCATGGTCGGCAGCACTGCATCCGGGCGCTCTTTTTCAATGATTTTACGTACCACTTCCCAGTGAATCGGCTCGATATAGGTCGCATCGGCCATTTCCGGGTCGGTCATAATGGTTGCCGGGTTAGAGTTCACCAGAATGACGCGGTAGCCCTCTTCACGCAGCGCTTTACACGCCTGCGCACCGGAGTAGTCAAATTCACATGCCTGGCCGATAACGATCGGACCTGCGCCAAGGATCAGGATGGATTTTATGTCTGTACGTTTTGGCATCGTTAGCTCCTGATTACTTCGCGTTAGAACGGTAGGCTTCGATCAGTTCGATAAAGTGATCGAACAGCGGTGCTGCATCGTGCGGGCCTGGGCTGGCTTCCGGATGTCCCTGGAAGCTGAAGGCCGGTTTATCGGTACGGTGAATGCCCTGCACGGTCTGGTCAAACAGTGACACATGCGTCACACGCAGATTTGCCGGTAAGTTGCTTTCATCAACGGCGAAACCGTGGTTCTGGGCAGTGATCATCACGGTGTTGTTATCGAGATCTTTGACCGGATGGTTACCGCCATGATGGCCCAGTTTCATTTTGATGGTCTTCGCACCACTCGCCAGCGCCAGCAGCTGATGGCCGAGGCAGATGCCGAATACCGGGATGTCGGTATGCAGGAAAGCCTGAATGGCGTTGATAGCGTAGTCGCACGGCTCCGGGTCACCCGGACCATTGGAGAGGAAAATACCGTCCGGATTCAGCTTCAGAACGTCTTCCGCAGAAGTTTGCGCCGGAACCACCGTCAGGCGGCAGCCGCGATCCACCAGCATGCGCAGAATGTTGCGCTTCGCGCCAAAATCGTAGGCGACAACGTGGAACGGTAATTCTTCTGCAGATTTCTGCTCCGGCAGGTCGCCTTGCAGCGTCCAGCTCCCCTGCTGCCACGCATAGGTTTCGGCCGTCGTCACTTCTTTCGCCAGGTCCATGCCTTTCAGGCCCGGGAACGCCTGCGCTTTCTGCAATGCCAGCGCGGCATCCGGCTTGTCACCGGCGATGATGCAGCCGTTCTGTGCCCCTTTCTCACGCAGCAGACGCGTCAGCTTGCGGGTATCGATATCGGCAATGGCGACGATGTTGTTGCGCTGCAAGTAGGCTGACAGACTTTCTTCACTACGGAAGTTGCTGGTAATCAGCGGCAGATCGCGAATAACGAGGCCCTGAGCATGAATTTGGCTGGATTCTTCGTCGGCGGCGTTAGCGCCAACATTGCCGATATGGGGATAAGTGAGGGTGACGATCTGGCGGGAATAGGAGGGATCAGTGAGGATTTCTTGATAACCGGTCATTGACGTGTTGAAAACGACCTCCCCCACTGCCGATCCCGTTGCCCCGATGGCCCGACCGTGGAATTGGGTTCCGTCTTCCAGAACCAAGAGCGCTGACTTAATCAAAACATCCTCCAGGGAATAAACAGTCACAATATTTGCATATTAATTCAAAATACTGTCCTGAATCAATGCAAAAACCGCCTGAATGGTCGATTTTTGGCAAATTGCGCGCATTCTAATGATCGACCTGCACCTTGTCTACCCTGAGACGGTATTTTTTTGTTTTTTTCGGGCAACTGAATGTTAAAAGCCACAATAAGCGACAAAAGAGAGAGACAACTGGGAAAAATAAACGGTTGCGAGGCGGAAATAATCTTGAAATGGTGCTAGCGAGTGGAAAATTTTGACCAAATGGTCAAAAACGATGTTTTACAGGATGAAAAGCGTTCAAAAACTCAGTAAAAAATGCGACTCAAACAAAAACTAATCTATAACGGTTATTTTCAAGATAAAATAAAGGGCAATAATAATATTGCCCTATTCAATCAATATCTTACCGATTGAAATAACCACATCACGATGGTTCACAACACTCACAACATCGATAAATCCAGCACATCACGCATATCATAAAGGCCAGATTTCTTGTCTTTAAGCCAGGAAGCGGCTTTAACGGCTCCATTTGCAAAGGTCATGCGACTGGAAGCCTTGTGGGTAATCTCTACACGTTCGCCGATATCTGCAAACATCGCGGTGTGCTCACCGACGATATCGCCTGCACGGACGGTAGCAAAACCGATGGTCTGCGCTTTGCGCTCACCGGTATGGCCTTCACGCGCGTAGACTGCGTGCTCGTCCAGTTTCCAGTCCATCGCTTCGGCAATCGCTTCACCCATTGCCAGCGCTGTCCCTGATGGTGCATCAACTTTATGACGGTGATGCGCTTCAACGATTTCAATATCAGCGTAATCGCCCATCACTTTCGCCGCCTGTTTCAGCAGCTCCAGCACCAGATTCACGCCTACACTAAAGTTTGCCGCGAACACGATGCCAATCTCTTCCGCCGCAGCGCGAATGGCGGCTTTACCGGCTTCATCAAAACCAGTGGTGCCAATCACCATTGCTTTCTGGTGCTGGCGACAAAAGGCCAGGTACTCCAGCGTGCCTTCCGGGCGGGTGAAATCGATCAACACGTCGAAATCATTCACCACCTGCTGTAAATCGGCGGTGACCATCACCCCGGTTTTCCCGATTCCCGCCAGTTCACCGGCGTCACTACCGATCAGCGACGAACCGCTGCGAGCCAGCGCGGCACCTAACACTACGCCTTCCGCCTGCTGCGCAGCCTGAATCAAATTGCGTCCCATACGACCCGGCGCACCAACAATAGCAATGCGGATTTCACTCATATTTATTCATTCCTGATACAAATCTATGCATGCAAAGCGCAAACAGGTTAACGGTGAGATAACAGTCACGCCACAATAAAAAAGGGATAATAAGAATTTTATGCCAGCCGCGTCAGATTATCAGTAAAAGCAATCTCACCAGGTGGAAATGGGTCTGCGCGGACGGCAGATAATGAAAAGGCAGAACGATGTCTGCCAGTTGTAGCGGCGCGATTTATCGCGCTTTTTTCAGAAAGACGCGCGATAAATCGCGCCGCTACGAACGGTTACTGCACGTTGCGAACTTCGACGCGCAACTCTTTTGGCACTTCAAACACGATGTTTTCTTCACGGCCAATCAGCTCAATCGCCGCTTCGCCGCCGAACTCGCGCAGGCGCTGAATCACCTGCTGCACCAGAATATCCGGCGCAGAAGCCCCCGCCGTCACGCCAATGGTGGTCACGCCTTTCACCCACTCTTCCTGAATATCGTCGGCAGAATCGATCAGCTTAGCCAGTTTACCGGCACGCTGCGCCAGTTCGGCCAGACGGTTGGAGTTGGAAGAGTTTTTCGAACCGACCACCAGCACCACTTCAGCATCACGCGCCAGCACGCGTACCGCTTCCTGGCGGTTGGTGGTAGCGTAGCAGATATCATCCTTACGCGGACCGATGATCGCCGGGAAACGCTGACGCAGCGCATCAATCACATCAGAAGTATCATCCACCGACAGCGTGGTCTGGGTCATAAAGCACAGGTTGCTTTCATCTTTGACAGCCAGTTTGAACACGTCTTCCGGCGATTCCACCAGATACATGCCACCGTTGGGGTTGTTGTACTGCCCCATGGTGCCTTCCACTTCCGGATGCCCGGCATGACCAATCAGAATGGCTTCAACGCCTTTACGGCTGGCGCGCGCCACTTCCATATGCACTTTGGTCACCAGAGGACAGGTGGCATCAAACAACATGGTCAGGTTACGCGCCTTCGCTTCGGCACGGACCGCCTGCGATACCCCGTGGGCAGAGAAGATCAGGATGGCGTCATCCGGCACTTCACTGATTTCTTCGATAAAGATGGCACCGCGCTCGCGCAGGCTGCTCACCACGTAGCGGTTATGGACGACTTCATGGCGAACATAGATAGGCGCACCGTACATTTCCAGCGCGCGCTCCACGATACTAATGGCGCGATCCACGCCCGCGCAGAAGCCGCGTGGGTTAGCTAACAGGATTTGCATCGCTGGCCTCCAGCACCGGATCGATCTCCAGCACTTCAATTTCAAACTGAATGCGCTGCCCCGCCAGCGGGTGGTTGAAATCCACGGTGATGGAATCACCCGAGACTTCACGGATCACCCCCGGCATCTCGCTGCCACCCATGCCGCTGAATAGCATAATGGCACCGACTTCCGGCTCTCCCGCATCAATAAAATCACGACGGGAGAAGTATTGGATCAGGTCCGGGCTGATGCCACCGAAGGCATCCTCCGGTGCCAGGGTAAAACCGTGCTTATCGCCGACTTTACGTCCCAGCAGTTCCTGCTCCAGCGCTGCCGACAGGCTACCATCGCCCAGACGAAACAGCGCGGGTTTGCCGTTGGCGCGCGTTGATTCCGCTGTCGAGCCATCTTCCAGCTTCAGCGTAAAATGCACCAGCAGGGCGCTATCGCGCTGTACAGTGTCTGTCATCATTTACCCTTAATCTTTAACCTGTTTGCCTTTCGGGCTAAAGAAGCCCTCCAGCACCACCAGCGCCGCGCCGATGCAGATCCCGCAGTCGGCGATGTTGAAGGTCGCGAAGTGCCAGTCACCGATATAGAAGTCGATAAAATCGACCACGAACCCGTGGTAAGCACGATCAAACAGGTTACCTAATGCCCCGCCGATAATCAGCGCGTAAGCGATGTTGGTTAACTTGTTGCGGGCAGGATTGCGATACATCATGACCAGTAACGCGACCACAATCGCGATCGCGATACCGGCAAAGAACCAGCGCTGCCAGCCGCCTTTGTCCGCCAGGAAACTGAACGCCGCGCCATAGTTGTGCGCGTAGAACAGGTTCAGGAACGGCATCAGCGACCGCGTTTCGTGCAGCATCATGTTATTCATGACCCACTGCTTACTGGCGAAATCGACAACAATCACCACCAGCACCAGCCACAGCCAGCGCAATCCGGTTGAGAGAATAGCTTTACTCATCAGGCAAACTTACGCTCTTCGCCGTTACCGGCCACGTTGGTGTAACAACGTCCGCAGACCGCCGCGTGTTCCGGGTTCTGACCAACGTCGGTAGTGTAATGCCAGCAGCGCGGACATTTCTCGCCTTCTGCTTTATGCAAGGCGATTTTCAGACCTTTCAGCAATTCGCTCTGCTGTGCTTCGTCGCTCGCGGTGGCGTAATCCGCCACCGTGGCACCGGAGGTCAGCAGCACAAAGCGCAGCTCATTGCCCAGCGCCTGCAGTTTGGCCGCCAGTTCAGCATCGGCGTACAGCGTAACCGTCGCTTCCAGCGAGCCACCGATACGTTTATCACCACGCGCCTGCTCGATGACCTTGTTCACTTCACCGCGGACTTTCAGCAGTTCAGCCCAGTAAGCATCGTTCAGCGCTTCGTCTGTCGCCAGACCAAACAGGCCGTCGTACCACTCTTCGGTAAACACGTATTGCGCGCGATCGCCCGGCAGGTAACCCCAGATTTCATCCGCGGTGAAGGACATGATCGGTGCCATCCAGCGAACCAGCGCTTCCACGATGTGCCACAGCGCGGTCTGGCAGCTGCGACGCGCCAGGCTGTCGCCCTTCGCGGTGTACTGACGGTCTTTGATGATGTCGAGGTAGAACGACCCCATCTCAATCGAGCAGAACTGCATCAGACGCTGGATAACTTCATGGAAATCATAGTTGGCGTAGGATTCCACGATGTCCGCCTGTGCAGCCTGTGCACGGCCTACAGCCCAGCGATCCAGTACCACCATCTCTTCCGGGCTGACTTTATCCGTCGCCGGATTGAAGCCGCTCAGGTTAGCCAGCAGGAAACGTGCGGTGTTACGGATACGACGATAGGCATCCGCTGAACGTTTCAGGATCTCATCGGAAACCGCCATCTCACCGGAGTAATCGGTTGAGGCGACCCACAGACGCAAAATGTCTGCGCCCAGCTTGTCCATCACATCCTGCGGCGCGACGGTGTTGCCGATGGATTTCGACATTTTGCGGCCCTGACCATCAACGGTAAAACCGTGAGTCAGTACCTGGCGATACGGCGCTTTGCCTTTCATCGCGGTGGAAATCATCAGTGAAGACATAAACCAGCCGCGATGCTGATCCGAGCCTTCCAGATACATATCCGGGCTATGGCCTTCAAATTCCGGACGGGCGTCAACCACGGCATAGCTGGTTGATCCTGAATCGAACCACACATCCAGCGTATCCGGCACCCTGGTGTAGTTGTCAGCGTCGTCGCCCATCAGATCGCGCGGATCGAGATCCCACCACGCCTGGATGCCATCCTGCTCCACACGCTGTGCCACTTTCTCCATCAGCTCCAGCGTATCCGGGTGCAGCTGCTCGGTCTCGTTGTGGACGAACAGCGCCATCGGCACGCCCCAGGTGCGCTGACGGGAGATACACCAGTCCGGACGGTTAGCCACCATCGCTTCAATACGTGCCTGGCCCCAATCCGGGATCCACTGCACGCCTTTGATCTCTTTCAGCGACTGCGCACGCAGGCCTTTCTGATCCATGCTGATAAACCACTGCGGCGTCGCACGGAAGATGATCGGCGTTTTATGACGCCAGCAGTGCGGATAGCTGTGCAGCAGTTTTTCCACATGCAACAGCGCGCCTTTTTCTTTCAGCAGCTCAACGATCATATCGTTGGCTTTAAATACGTTAACGCCGTCCAGCGTCGGGTAAGTGCCCGGCAGATACGCGCCATCCGGGCCAACCGGGTTAGCGGTTTCCAGACCGTATTTCTGACCAATCACGTAGTCATCAGGACCGTGGCCCGGAGCGGTGTGCACCGCACCCGTACCGGCTTCGAGGGTGACGTGTTCGCCCAGCACCACTTTCGACTGGATGTTTTCCAGGAAAGGATGCTGGAACAGTTGCAGCTCCAGCGCTGAACCTTTGCATTCACCCAGCACGCGCCACTCGCTGATACCCGCGCGCTTCATCACGCTTTCGACCAGATCTTTGGCGAGGATCAGGCTACGGCCTTCGATCTGCACCAGCTGGTATTCAAACTCCGGATGCAGGGAGATACCGCGGTTGGCGGGCATGGTCCACGGGGTGGTGGTCCAGATAACCAGAGAAACCGGGCCTTCAGACGCGGTGACGCCAAATTTAGCGCGCACGGCATCGGCATCCAGCGCGTTGAACATCACGTCGATGGACGGGGAGGTTTTGTCGTAATATTCGACTTCCGCTTCCGCCAGCGCCGAACGGCAATCCAGACACCAGTGCACCGGCTTCGCGCCTTTATGCAGGTGACCATTGCCGATGATTTTGCCCAGCGCGCGGATGATGTTGGCTTCAGTCTGGAAGTTCATGGTCAGGTACGGACGATCCCAGTCACCCAGTACACCAAGACGGATAAAGTCTTTTTTCTGCCCTTCCACCTGCTCCGCCGCGTATTGACGGCAGGCTGCACGGAATTCCGCCGCGCTGACTTTCTCGCCCGGCTTACCAATCATCTGCTCAACTTTGTGTTCGATCGGCAGACCGTGGCAATCCCAGCCCGGTACATAAGGCGAATCAAAGCCCGCCATGCCTTTCGACTTAACGATAATGTCTTTCAGAATCTTGTTAACGGAGTGACCAATATGAATGCTGCCGTTCGCGTAGGGAGGGCCATCATGCAGAATAAAGGTTTTTTTCCCTTTTTTGGCTTCGCGGATGATGCCGTACAGGTTGTCATCATACCAACGTTGCAGCATTCCCGGTTCGCGTTTAGCCAGATCGCCACGCATCGGGAACCCCGTTTCCGGCAAATTCAGGGTAGATTTATAGTCACTCATCAGATTCTCGGTTCCGTGTTTCGGTCATTAAACCTTTGTTTTTAGCCCAAAAAATTGGCGGGCCGTCACCACATCTTTCGCTATTTGTTCTTTCAGGGCGTCCAGCGAGGCGAAACGCTGTTCGCTGCGAATCTTATGCCTTAGCACCACTTCAATGTGACGCCCATAAAGATTCATATTTGTGTCGAGCAGGTGAACTTCAAGCTGCTGACGCAGGCCTTTTACCGTCGGGCGTGTACCAATGTTGGCAACACCAGGGATAGGTTCGTCACCCAGGCCCAGTACTTCAACCGCAAATACGCCTTTAACCGGCGTTACCGTGCGGCGTAAAGGGAGATTCGCGGTGGGAAAACCAATGGTGCGCCCCAGTGCATCACCGTGCACGACGCGGCCTGAAATGCTGAAGGGATGGCCCAGCAATGCCTGCGCCTGAGCAAAGTCATCCTGCGCCAGCGCCTGCCGCACCGCGGTACTGCTGATGCGTATACCAACCCCATCACAAAAGGTCTGGGTGCTGATGACATCAAAGCCAAATTCCGTACCGGCTTTCTGTAATAACAGGAAATCACCCTGGCGACCAGCACCAAAGCGGAAATCATCGCCGACCGCGAGGAATTTGACGTTCAGCTTCGATACCAGCAGTTCAGCGATAAAGCTCTGCGCCGAATGGGCAGCGAAACGGCGATCGAAGCGGACACATAACACCTCATCCACGCCTGCCTGCTGAAAATACTTCAGCTTTTCACGCAGACGTGTCAGGCGTGCCGGCGCTTTATCACCCGCAAACAGCTCCAGCGGCTGTGGTTCAAACAGCATCACTATCACCGGCAACTGGCGCTTACGGCCCTCTTCAATCAGCTCTGCCATCAATGCCTGATGGCCACGATGGAAACCGTCAAAATTACCAATGGTCAGGACGCAGCCGCGATGCTGCTCATTGAGATTGTAAATACCGCGGATAAACTTCATGGCTGACTCAAACCGGTGGAAATCGGCGGATTATACCCTTGAATAGCGTTCAGGTTAACCCGTATACGTGCCTTTCCTGCGTCTGTGACAGCTTATTCCGCGTGCAGGCAGGGGCTTAGGTGCGATCTTGAGAATTTTATTGCGAAATACTGTATTCAACGAGGTGATGCTGGTAGAATCTTGCGCCATCAATTACGTAACCGGGTGTCGTTTGTAAAACGGCGCTTATTTGCACAAATCCATTGACAAAAGAAGGCACAAAAGGCATAGTCCTCGGCCTTTGATTTGTCCATATAGAACACATTTGGGAGTTGGACCTTGGCTAATATCAAATCAGCTAAGAAACGCGCCGTAACATCTGAGAAACGTCGCAAGCATAACGCGAGCAACCGTTCTATGATGCGTACTTTCATCAAGAAAGTATACGCGGCTATCGCAACAGGCGACAAAGCTGCTGCGCAGAACGCATTCAACGAAATGCAACCAATCGTGGACCGTCAGGCTGCTAAAGGTCTGATCCACAAAAACAAAGCTGCACGTCATAAATCAAACCTGACTGCGCAGATCAACAAACTGGCTTAATCGCCCGTCTGTTAATCGCTTTGTGAAAGAACCGGCGCTTAGCCGGTTTTTTTATGTCTGTTATTTGCCGCTGAACAGCGTGCTGAAGTCACCATGACAGATGCGCTGCACCGCCGGATGCTGGATCATACGCTCGGCAAAAATCACGTGATACTCCTCCATCACCGTATCCAGACGCCCCAACTCCTGAATGGTATCATCGCGATAAATGGCATCGCCGTAGAGCGTAGGAGCGACAAAAATCGCGTTATGCTGCGCACCAAACGCCTTCATCAATGCCGCATCATCAAACTCGCCAAGAATCTCAACCTGTAATCCCTGGCTATGAATCCAGTTCAGTAGCTTGCGTCCCAGCATGGAGCGGCGGCCCGGAATCAGCAAACGCCGCTGTTCCAGGCAGGCAGGAAATGCCTGTTCCGGCCAGGGCGCGCTACACCAGAAACTGACCGGGCACTCGCCCAGTTTGACCGAGAACAGCCCCTCCTGCTGCGTCGAATCAATCGGGCAGTCGGAGACAATCATATCCAGCTTATGCTGGCTCAGTTGCTCCAGCAGCATCTCATGCGTCGATTCAAAGCAGCGCAGATGAATCTTCTCATCGGCCACTACCGCCGCCTCCAGCACCTTACTGACCAGTTGCTTGGACAGCGCATCGGCGATGCCGACATCAAACAGCAGATGGGACTCCTTGCGGTAATTCACGATATCGAGCATTTCCTGGCTCAGCATAAACATGCGATCGGCATAGCGAAACACCAGCTGCCCCAGCTCCGTCGGGACCAGCCCGCGTCCCTGACGGCGAAAAAGTTTGCCTTGCAGACGATCTTCCAGCGCCTTGATCTGCCCGGTGATGGTTTGCGGCGTGAGAAATAGCGCCTCCGCCGCACCGACAATCGACCCCTCACGGCAGACATGCCAGAAGTAATACAGATGGTTGTAGTTGATATGTGACATCTGCGCTCTCCCTGCGTCAGCTTATGCCGCCTGACGCGGCAGACGTCGCCACAGCAGGAAATAACCGACAATGGCCGAGATTATCGATCCCAGCAAGATACCCAGCTTCGCCAGCGTGATCAGCTGGGGAGCGGCCTCACCATAGGCCAGAGAGGCAATAAAGATCGACATGGTAAAACCGATGCCGCACAGCACGCCGACGGCAGCGATATCGCGTAGCGAGGTATTATCCGGCAACTTCGCTACCCCGGTTTTTACGCCAAGCCAGCAAAACAGCGTGATGCCAAGGGGCTTGCCGATAAACAGCCCCAGCATGATGCCGAGCGGCAGCAGCGAGAACAGGCTGCCGGGCGTCACTCCCGCCAGCGAAACGCCCGCGTTGGCGAAGGCAAACAGCGGCAGAATCAGCCAGCGTACCCATGGATGCAACGCGTGCTCCAGATGGATGGCCGGGGAATGCCCCTCTTTCTTCTTCAGCGGGATCAGGAAACCGACCACCACGCCCGCCAGCGTGGCATGCACGCCAGATTTCAGCACCGCAGTCCACAACACCAGCCCCACCAGCAGATACAAACCGGTATTACGCACATTCAGCAGGTTCATGATGCCCAGCACCACAATCGCCCCTGCTGCTACGCCCAGCGACAGCACGGAAAGATCGCTGGTATAGAACAGCGCGATAATCACGATAGCGCCCAGATCATCAATGATCGCCAGTGCCATCAGGAAGATCTTCAGCGCGGGAGGAACCCGGCTGCCCAGCAATGCGAGGATACCCAACGCGAACGCGATATCGGTTGCCGTGGGAATGGCCCAGCCGCTGCGAGTGGCAGCATCGCCGATGTTAAATAGCAGGAACACTAAACCGGGTACCACCATACCGCCCAGCGCCGCAATCAGCGGGAAAATCGCCTGATCGCGTCTGGCCAGCGCACCCATCACCATTTCGCGCTTCACTTCCAGGCCGACCATCAGGAAAAACACCGCCATCAGTGCATCGTTGATCCACAGCAGCAAATTTTTGCTGATATCCAGCGCACCAAAGCGGAACTCCACCGGAATATTCAGCAGGTCGAGATAGCCCTGGTGGGTGCTGGCGTTGTTAGCCAGCAGCATGGCAATGGCCGCCGCAATAATCAGCACGACGCCGCTGCTGGCGTCGCTGTTAAGAATTTTTTTCAAACGGATATTCACGTCCAGATTCCTTGTTATAAGCGAATGGTAAAAAGGCGATTAGCTTAACGACAATATTAACTCGAAAAAAACAGATTATTTATTAGGCCAGGTTCGAAAAAACCGAATGATTGCGGGAAAACAGGCAATAAAAAAGCCAGCGACTCAGCGCTGGCTTCAGGGATAACGCAGAAAAACTTAGCGGGTTAAGTCGTCAAAAAACTTCTTCACGCCGTCAAAGAAGCTCTTGGAACGCGGGCTGTTTTTCTCACCGGTCGGGCCGCCAAAACTCTCTTCCAGTTCGCGCAACAGCGCTTTCTGTTTGTCATTCAGGCTGACCGGAGTTTCCACCACCACGCGGCACAGCAGATCACCCACCGCACCACCTCGTACTGATTTCACGCCTTTACCACGCATACGGAACAGTTTGCCGGTCTGCGTTTCTGACGGCACTTTCAGCTTCACACGGCCATCCAGAGTCGGCACTTCAATCTCGCCGCCCAGGGCTGCCATCGCGAAGTTGATCGGCACTTCACAGTACAGGTTGTTATCTTCACGTTCGAAGATCGGGTGTTTTTTCACCGAAACCTGAACATAAAGATCGCCAGCTGGCGCGCCATGTTCACCCGCTTCCCCTTCTCCGCTCAGGCGGATACGGTCACCGGTATCAACACCCGCGGGGATTTTCACCGACAGGGTTTTTGAGCGCTCAACGCGACCGTGACCATGACAGGCGTTGCACGGATCTTTGATCACCGAGCCGCGGCCATGGCAGGTCGGACACGCCTGCTGCACGGTAAAGAAGCCCTGACGCATCTGCACCTGACCAGCACCATGACAGGTCGGACAGGTTTGCGGTTGCGTTCCGGCTTTCGCGCCGCTGCCGTGGCAGACATCACACTCTTCCAGGGTTGGAATGCGGATCTCTTTGGTCACGCCGCGCACCGCTTCTTCCAGCGTCAGGTCCATGTTGTAGCGTAAATCAGCGCCACGGGCAGCGCGCTGACGGCGGCCACCACCAAAAATATCGCCAAATACGTCGCCAAAGATATCGCTGAAATCAGCACCACCGCCGCCGAAGCCGCCGCCGCCAAATCCACCACCGCCCATGCCGCCTTGTTCAAACGCCGCATGACCGTACTGGTCGTAGGCCGCACGCTTCTGCGCGTCGGTCAGAATTTCGTAGGCTTCTTTAACTTCTTTGAATTTCGCTTCGGCTTCTTTATCGTCCGGGTTACGGTCCGGGTGATACTTCATCGCCAGGCGCTTATACGCCTTTTTGATTTCGCGCTCATCTGCCGATTTAGAGACGCCTAAGATCTCGTAAAAATCACTCTTCGCCATCTTCTGCCCTTAACATGATCGCACGGGCGTGGAGAGATCTCCTACGCCCGTGCTGGTTTCAACGGCTGTCAGGCCAGCCGTCGCGCCCGGTCAGGGGCAATTATTTTTTATCTTTAACTTCTTCGAATTCAGCGTCGACAACGTCGTCATCTTTCTTCGCGGAAGCATCGCCTGCGTCAGCCGCGCCAGCCTGACCCTGCTGCTGTGCCATTTCCATCAGTTTGCTGGAAACCTGCATCAGAGCCTGCATCTTCGCTTCGATTTCGGCTTTGTCTTCGCCTTTCAGCGCGGTGTTCAGTTCGTTCAGCGCAGATTCGATCGGTGCTTTGTCATCGGCAGACAGCTTGTCACCGGCTTCATCCAGCTGCTTACGGGTGCTGTGCGCAATCTGGTCGCCCTGGTTACGCGTCTGCACCAGCTCTTCGAATTTACGGTCAGATTCCGCATTCGCTTCCGCGTCGCGTACCATTTTTTCGATCTCTTCTTCGTTCAGGCCAGAAGAGGCTTTAATGGTGATCTTCTGCTCTTTACCGCTGTTTTTGTCTTTCGCTGACACGTGCAGGATACCATCCGCATCGATGTCGAAGGTGACTTCAATCTGCGGCATACCGCGCGGTGCAGACTGGATACCGTCGAGGTTAAACTGGCCCAGTGATTTGTTGTCGCTGGCGCGTTTACGTTCACCCTGCAGCACGTGAATGGTCACGGCAGACTGGTTATCTTCAGCAGTCGAGAACACCTGGCTGTGTTTGGTCGGGATGGTGGTGTTCTTGCTGATCAGCGAAGTCATCACGCTACCCATGGTTTCAATACCCAGTGACAGCGGGGTTACGTCCAGCAGCAGCACGTCTTTCACGTCGCCGCCCAGCACGCCGCCCTGTACGGCAGCACCAACAGCAACCGCTTCGTCCGGGTTCACGTCTTTACGCGGTTCTTTACCAAAGAATTCAGTCACTTTGGCCTGCACCAGCGGCATACGCGTCTGACCACCCACCAGGATCACATCGTTGATGTCAGAAACAGACAGGCCCGCATCCTGCAGTGCCACTTTCAGCGGCTCAATCGAACGCGCAACCAGGTCTTCTACCAGTGATTCCAGTTTCGCACGGGTCACTTTGATGTTCAGGTGCTTAGGACCGGTCGCATCAGCGGTGATGTACGGCAGGTTCACGTCAGTCTGCTGGGCAGAAGACAGTTCAATTTTCGCTTTCTCTGCGGCTTCTTTCAGACGCTGCATCGCCAGCGGATCGTTATGCAGATCGATGCCCTGATCTTTCTTGAACTCAGCGACCAGATAGTTGATCAGACGGCTGTCGAAGTCTTCACCACCGAGGTGGGTATCACCGTTGGTTGCCAGAACTTCAAAGGTTTTTTCGCCATCAACTTCGTCGATTTCGATGATGGAGATATCGAACGTACCGCCGCCCAGGTCATATACCGCGATGGTGCGATTGCCCTGACCTTTGTCGAGGCCGTAAGCCAGCGCCGCAGCAGTCGGTTCGTTAATGATACGTTTGACTTCCAGGCCTGCGATACGGCCGGCATCTTTGGTTGCCTGACGCTGCGCATCGTTGAAGTAAGCCGGAACGGTGATAACCGCTTCAGTCACTGGCTCACCGAGGAAATCTTCCGCGGTTTTCTTCATTTTTTTCAGCACTTCCGCAGAGATCTGCGGCGGAGCCATTTTCTGGCCTTTCACTTCCAGCCAGGCATCACCGTTATCTGCTGCGGTGATTTTGTACGGCATGATTTTGATATCACGCTGCACTTCTTCGTCCTGAAAACGACGGCCAATCAGGCGCTTAATCGCGAACAGAGTGTTCTGCGGGTTAGTCACCGCCTGACGTTTAGCCGGTTGACCGACCAGAGTTTCGCCATCCTGTGTATAAGCAATAATTGAAGGCGTGGTACGATCGCCTTCGGCATTTTCCAGCACGCGTGCTTTAGTGCCGTCCATAATCGCAACACAAGAGTTGGTTGTACCCAGGTCAATACCAATAATCTTACCCATCTAAACGTCTCCCACTTAAATTCTGTGCCAAATTGGGTTGTGAAGCAGAGATGCGGACAAATCTTGCCGCTTTCAACTGCCTGAGCAGGCTTTTTTTCCTGCTCCACAACACTCGATGACAACTAGATGGGGCCGCTTCGAAGCGCATCAAGGGTTAAAACTAAAAAAATTTTAATTATCTCCCCCCTTTCAGATCAAAGATGCCCTTGTGGTGGCTGATTATTATGCAGCGCCCCCACAACGAGGGGTCTACACAACATTACCTCTGAGGAACTATGCGCAACATCTCTCTGGCGAATCCTGCGCCGCTGGGCTTAATGGGGTTCGGTATGACCACCATTCTGCTCAACCTGCACAACACCGGACTTTTCGCGATGGACACCATCATTCTAGCGATGGGCATCTTTTATGGCGGCCTGGCGCAAATCTTTGCTGGCCTGCTGGAGTTTAAAAAAGGCAATACTTTTGGTCTGACAGCGTTTGCCTCCTACGGCAGCTTCTGGCTGACACTGGTGGCCATTTTGCTGCTACCCAAAATGGGTCTGGCGGAAGCCGCCGATAGCCATTTCCTCGGGGCTTATCTCGGGTTATGGGGCGTATTCACGCTGTTTTTGTTCTTCGGTACCCTGACCGGTCCATTGATGCTGCAATTTGTTTTTGCCAGCCTGACGGTGCTGTTTGCTATGCTGGCGATTGGGCATTTGATCGATAACACCCTGCTGGTGCGCATCGGAGGTTGGATCGGCCTGGTGTGCGGTGCCAGCGCTATTTATCTGGCGATGGGCGAAGTGCTGAATGAACAATGGGGACGGACCATCCTGCCGATTGGTGCCACCCGCTGATAGCCACGCGGAGCCTGCTGGCTCCGCGTGATTAGTTATGACGTGTGGATGGGGCCCTCAAGCTGCACGCTTTCCTGCCGGTTATCGCGCAACAGCCAGATACCGACCACGAAGCCAATACCCGCCATCGCCAGTACATACCAGGCGGGGGCCATCGGCGTCAGACGCATCATCAGCGTCACGCTGATTGGAGTCAGTCCACCAAAGATGGCGTAGGCAACGTTATAGGAGAAGGAGATACCGGTGAAGCGCACCGCTGCCGGGAAAGCGCGTACCATCACAAACGGCACGACCCCCACAACACCGACGCACAGTCCCGCCAGGCCATACCAGACAAACAACATATCAGGTGTTCCGTCGAGCTGATGGAAGAAATTCCAGCTCGCGATAGCCAGCAACAATGATCCCACCACCAGCGTGCGCGCCGCACCGAAGCGATCGACCACCCAGCCCGCAATGACACAGCCAAACAGCAGCATCACCGTGGCAAAACTGTTGGCCTGCAAACTGAGCGCAGCCGGAATTGCGTGCTGTTTTTGCATCAGGGTTGGCGCCATCAGAATCACCACCACAATGCAGGCGGAGAGCAGCCAGGTCAGCAGCATGGAAATCACGATGCTACGTTTGTGATGTGCCAGGATGGTTTGCAGCGGCAGTGTATCGGCCAGCGCTTTACGCTGCTGCATCTGCTGAAACACCGGTGTTTCATGTAACCAGCGACGCAGATACATCGCCAGCAGACCAAACACCCCGCCGAGGAAGAACGGAATACGCCAGCCGTGATCGGCAATCGCCGCCGGGGTCAGCCCGGTATTGATAATGGTTGCCACCAGCGAACCGAGCAGAATTCCGGCAGTTAAGCCCGCCGTTAAGGTGCCGCAGGCAAAACCGACGCGTTTTTCGGGTACGTGCTCAGCCACAAACACCCATGCGCCAGGCACTTCGCCACCAATGGCGGCCCCCTGCAAGACACGCAGCAGCAGCATCAATAACGGAGCCGCAATCCCGATGCTGGCGTAGGTCGGCAACGCGCCCATCGCCAGTGTCGGTAAGGCCATCAGCAGGATACTCAGGCTGAACATTTTTTTACGGCCAACCTTGTCACCAAAGTGCGCCATGATGATGCCGCCAAGCGGTCGCGCCAGATAACCCGCCGCAAAGATGGCGAAGGTCTGCACCTGACGCAGCCACTCCGGTATATCGGCCGGGAAGAAGAGTTCACCGATGACCGCAGCGAAAAACACAAAGATGATGAAGTCGTAAAATTCCAGTGCCCCGCCAAGGGCAGCCAGCGCCAGGGTTTTGTAATCCTGTCGATTGAGGCGACGCGTTGAGTGCGAATCCATAACGTACCGGTATCCAGAGGCAAAATGAGTCTAGTTGTAAAGTTATACTTACTATACCGTCAATTTTTTGCCACACCAGTAAGACTGAATTTTATGCCTGAAAATAGCAATTTTCAGACGTTTGTTTCCCGCCTCGCGCTTTTTGGCCGAAATGCTGCTACCACCTGCGGGTCTGTTTCGACATACGGCCCTTCCAGAAGTTGTAAACAATACGGTACAGCCGCAAAGATCCCCGGCACTTTCACCGCCCCATCCTCGCCCTTCAGTCCTTCCAGCGTTTCTTTGATCGATTTCGGCTGGCCGGGCAAGTTGAGGATCAGCGATTGTTTACGGATCACCCCCACCTGACGCGACAGGATCGCCGTCGGCACAAATTGCAGGCTGATTTGACGCATTTGCTCGCCAAAACCCGGCATCTCGCGGTCGGCTACGGCCAGGGTGGCATCCGGTGTCACATCACGGCGAGCTGGCCCGGTGCCGCCGGTGGTCAACACCAGATGGCAAAAAAGCTCATCAACCAGTTCACAAATCGCCTGCTCGATCATTGGCTGCTCATCCGGCACCAGCCGGGTTTCAATTTCAAACGGCGTGGTCAGCGCGCTGCCGAGCCAGCTCTCAAGCGCCGGAATGCCCTGATCCTGATAAATGCCGTTCGCAGCACGATCGGAAACGGAAATTAATCCAATACGTAAAGTATCCATAGAGTTATCGCTGTGGTTTACCGCATGCGGTATGGAGATAAAGGGGGATTTAAGAAGGATAATACAAAGCGAAAGGGAGAATAAAGTTTAAAACCGTGGCGAACGGTGCCGCCACGGTTTGATGGATTACAGCAGTTCGGCAATCATCTTCTCAAGTTTGCCCTGGTCGATGGCAAAGTTACGGATGCCTTCAGCCAGTTTGGTCACCGCCATCGGATCCTGGTTGTGCTGCCACAGGAACTCGGATTCGGTCATTTTTGCCGGACGCGCTTTCACTTCACCGCTGTAGCTCAGTTTGCGCTCAACCGCGCCTTCGCTTTCAGCCAGCTCTTTCAGCAGGTTCGGGGAGATTGTCAGACGGTCACAACCGGCCAGCTCGATGATTTCGCCGACGTTACGGAAGCTCGCGCCCATCACCACGGTTTCGTAACCGTGCTGTTTGTAGTAATCGTAGATCTCAGAAACAGAAACCACGCCCGGATCTTCGTGTGCAGCGTACTCTTTCTTGTCAGTGTTGGCTTTGTACCAGTCAAGAATACGGCCCACGAACGGAGAGATCAGGAACACGCCCGCTTCAGCACAGGCACGCGCCTGAGCGAAGGAGAACAGCAGGGTCAGGTTACAGTTGATGCCTTCTTTCTCCAGCTGCTCCGCGGCGCGGATGCCCTGCCAGGTAGAAGCCAGTTTGATCAGGATGCGATCGTTGCTGATGCCGGCATCGTTATACAGTTTGATCAGACTACGGGCTTTAGCGATGCTCGCTTCGGTGTCGTATGACAGGCGCGCATCCACTTCAGTCGAAATACGACCCGGGATCAGTTTGAGAATTTCCAGACCAATGTTGACGGCCAGCTTGTCAGAAACCAGCTGCAATTGTTCTTCTTTGTTGCTGCTCTGCTGACGCGCCCAGCTAATGGCTTCGTCAATCAGTTTACGGTATTCAGGGATTTGAGCGGCATTGAGGATTAAAGAAGGGTTGGTGGTTGCATCCTGCGGTTGATAAAGTTTCATCGCCGCGATATCACCGGTGTCGGCTACCACAGTAGTCAGCTGACGCAAGGAAGTAAGTTTGTCCGTCATGGTTCTCTTTTCTCTTAGGTTGACTGTCAGGGTGTAAAAAGGCTGTTGCGATAATATCACGCGGTAACCACGGTGCAAGGTCGCGGCGTGCCCTTTCAGCCTGGGGAGACCGATGGGAACGATTTGCCGATCCGTCGCGCTTTTTTGCTACACTCGCCGGACAAATTTCCTGTTAATACCCTGATAAAATTGGGGGTCACCGAGGACGTACCGATGCTGATGGTCATCTCGCCAGCGAAGACGCTGGATTTTGAAAGCCCGCTTGCGACACAACAATTCACTCAACCGGCGCTGTTAGAAAAGTCACAACTGCTGATTGATGTCGCCCGTGACCTGTCACCCGCACAAATCGCTTCACTGATGGGCATCAGCGACAAACTGGCGCATCTCAATGCTGACCGTTTTAACAGCTGGCAGCCGCCTTTCACGCTGGAGAATGCGCGTCAGGCGATTCTGGCATTCAAAGGGGATGTCTATACCGGTTTGCAGGCGGAGACCTTTAGCGATAAAGATTTTACCTTCGCTCAACAGCATCTGCGCATGCTGTCAGGGTTGTATGGTTTGCTGCGCCCACTCGATCTGATGCAGCCGTACCGGCTGGAGATGGGGATCAAACTGGCTAACCCCGCCGCCAAAGACTTGTATGGCTTCTGGGGAGATTTGCTGACTGAGAAGCTGAATGCGGCGCTGGCGGAGCAAGGTGATGATGTGCTGATTAACCTCGCGTCAGACGAATATTTCAAAGCCATCAAACCGAAGAAACTGGCCGGACGCCTGATCAAACCGGTATTCCTCGATGAGAAGAACGGCAAATTTAAGGTAATCAGTTTCTACGCCAAGAAAGCGCGGGGCCTGATGAGTCGTTATGTCATCCAGCATCGCCTGAGCAAGCCGGAGCAACTGAAGAAATTCGACGTGGATGGGTATTTCTTTGCGGCGGCAGAGAGCAGCGAAAACGAGCTGGTGTTTAAGCGTCACGAACAAAAATAATCCAGGTGCGCATCAATGCGCACCCTACAATGTAGGGTCGGGATTTATCCCGACCTGGTTAATAACCGCACGTTACGTAATGACGGGATTTATCCCGACCTGGTAAAGCAATTATTTTTTCAGTAAGAACGCACGCAACGGAGCGAAATCTGCTGCCATCTCATGCGACAACAGCGGCAAATCAGCACGCTCAGCCAGGGCTTCCGGCAGCGGCAGCGTCTGTTCCAGAATCGCTTCCACGCTCTCCTTAAACTTCGCCGGATGCGCAGTGCCGAGGAACAGGCCGTACTCGCCTTCCTGTAACTGATCGCGCAGCAAACGATAAGCAATCGCCGCATGCGGTTCAGAGAGATAACCGATGGCCGCCAGTTCACGCATCGTCGCTTTGGTGGTCTCGTCACTCACCGCGCCATAGGCCAGATCGCCCAGACGCCAGGTTTTGCGGCGGAATAACTCTTCCACGCGTGGCCAGTTGTTTGGCTGACTCACATCCATCGCATTGGACAATGTCGCTACCGTAGCATGCGGCGTCCATTCACCATTGGCGAGGAAGCGCGGCACCGTATCGTTGGCGTTGGTCGCTGCGATAAAGCGTTTGATCGGCAGGCCGAGTGATTTTGCCAGCAGGCCAGCTGTCAGGTCGCCAAAGTTGCCGCTCGGCACCGACACCACCAGCTGATTGCGTTTCTCCTGTGGCAGCTGGGCTACCGCTTCGAAGTAGTAGCAAATCTGCGCCAGCAGACGGCTGATGTTGATGGAGTTAGCCGAGTTCAGGCCAATCGCCTTTTTCAGCTCTTCATCATCAAACGCCTGCTTCACCAGTGCCTGGCAGGCGTCGAAGTCACCATCAATGGCGATGGTTTCGATGTTGCCACCCAGGGTGCAGAACAGTTTTTCCTGCAACGGGCTGATTTTGCCCTGCGGATAGAGGATCACGACCCGCACGTTTTCCATGCCGTAAAACGCATGCGCGACCGCAGCACCGGTGTCGCCTGAAGTGGCAGTCAGAATGGTGATCTTCTCATCAGCACCACTCACGTAGGAAAGCATCTGCGCCATAAAGCGGCCGCCGAAATCTTTAAACGCCAGCGTCGGGCCGTGGAACAGTTCCAGACAGGCCACATCGTCACTGACTTTTGCCACCGGTGCCGGGAAGGCAAACGCAGCTTTGACACGCTCAGCCAGCTGATGGGCGGCAATTTCATCACCGATAAAAGCCGAGAGGATTTTGCTGCTGCGGGAGACAAAATCCATCTCCAGCATCGCGTCGATATCGGTCAGTTCAAATTCCGGCAGTTCGAGCGGGAAAAACAGCCCCTGCTGCGAGCCGAGGCCCTGCTTCACTGCCTGAGCGAAGCTCACCTGCTCGTTATGATCCTTAAGGTTATAGAGTTTCATGCGTTATCCCAATTTACGTGCGCCAGCCGTATCAAGACGGCAGATGTGGACGAAACCTTCTTCATTCTGCAGATAGTGCTGGCTCAGCCAGTCTGCCATCCGCTGTGCCGTTGCCATCTCGTTGCAAACGGCGAAAAGCGTCGGGCCGGACCCCGAAATACCGCAAGCCAGGGCACCGATATCGGCAGCCGCTTTACGCGCTTCGGCAAAGCCCGGCAGCAGTTTGGTGCGATACGGCTCGGCCACCACATCCTGCATCAGTTTAGCCGCAAGCGCGGGCTGACCGGTGTGACAGGCGTGGATAAAACCACCGAGCAGACGGCCATGCTTGATGATGTCCTGCTTGCGATATTGAGCGGGCAGAATGGCACGCGCCTCGGCGGTGGAGACTTTGATGCCTGGATAGGCCATCACCCACAGCCATTCATCAAACGACGGTACAGACTGGCTGATGATGCCATCTTCTTCAATCATCAGCTGCACGCCGCCGAGGAAACAAGGCGCGACGTTGTCGTAATGCACGCTGCCGGAAATGCGCCCTTCCAGCTCGCCCATCAGCGCCAGCAGCTCGGTATCGTTCAGCGGTTTGCCGCAGAATTCGTTCATCGCCATCAGGCCCGCCACCACGGAACAGGCGCTGGAGCCAAGACCTGAACCGATTGGCATGTTTTTTTCCAGCGTCATCGCCACCGGGACTTCTTTGCCAATCGCTTCACAAAAACGCTGCCAGCACTGGTAAACAATGTTTTCCTGTGGATCAGTCGGCAGTTTGCTGACAAAGCGCCCTTCGTTCACCAGGCTAAAGCTGTCGGCCGCCTCGACCGACACACAATCACCCAGCAGGGTGCCATCCACCGGCGAAACCGCCGCGCCCAGCACATCAAAGCCGACGCTGACGTTACCTATCGAGGCCGGTGCATAAATTTTTACCATCATCAAACTCCCAACTTCCACGACAGAGTGCGCAGCAGATCGGCAAATACGCCAGCGGCTGTCACATCATTCCCGGCACCGTATCCGCGCAGAACCAGCGGGATCGGCTGATAATAACGGCTGTAGAACGCCAGCGCGTTTTCGCCATTTTTAACTTTAAACAGCGGATCATTGCTGTCCACTGCATCAATTTTCACCTTGCAGGCTCCACCCTCTTCGATGGCACCCACGAAGCGTAACACTTTACCTTCATCGCGAGCTTTGGCAACGCGCGCCGCAAAGGCGTTATCCAGTTCCGGTAAACGCTGCATAAATTGCTCAACGTCGGCAATTTCCGTCAGGCTGGCGGGCAGCAGCGGCTCGATCTCGATATCGCTCAGCTCCAGCTGATGCCCCGCTTCACGCGCCAGAATCAGCAGCTTGCGCGCCACATCGGTGCCGGAGAGATCATCACGCGGGTCCGGCTCCGTAAAGCCGAGTTCACGTGCCATATTGGTCGCTGCAGACAATGAGACACCCTCATCCAGCTTGCCGAAAATAAATGACAGCGAGCCAGAGAGAATACCGGAGAATTTGATCAGCTCATCACCGGCATTCAGCAGGTTTTGCAGGTTTTCGATCACCGGCAGACCGGCACCCACGTTGGTGTCATACAGGAACTTGCGGCGTGATTTCTCTGCGGCGGCACGCATCTGCTGATAATAATTCCACGACGAGGTGTTGGCCTTTTTATTTGGCGTCACCACGTGGAAGCCGTCGGCAAGGAAATCGGCGTATTGATCGGCCACCGCCTGGCTCGAAGTACAATCGACAATCACCGGGTTCAGCAGATGATACTCCTTCACCAGGCGAATCAGACGGCCGAGGTTGAACGGCTCTTTGGCTTCCGCCAGCGCCGACTCCCAGTTGCTGAGATCGATACCGTGCACGTTGGTCAGTAAGGCGCGTGAGTTAGCGATGCCGCAAACGCGCAGATCAATATGCTTCTGCTTCAGCCATGCCTGCTGGCGATGCAGCTGCTCCAGCAGTGCAGCGCCCACACCACCTACGCCCACCACGAACACTTCGATCACCTGATCGGTGGCGAACAGCATCTGGTGAACGACACGCACCCCGGTGGTGACTTCATCGTTACTGACCACCGCCGAGATAGAACGCTCAGACGACCCCTGCGCAATCGCCACGATGTTGATATTGGCGCGCGCCAGTGCGGAGAAGAACTTGGCAGAGATGCCGCGCAACGTGCGCATGCCATCCCCAACCACGGAAATGATCGCCAGCTGTTCAACCACTTCCAGCGGATCCAGCAGGCCATCTTTCAGCTCAAGATAGAATTCATCTTCCAGTACGCGACGCGCACGCGCCAGCTCGTTCTGCGGTACGCAGAAGCTGATGCTGTATTCAGAAGAAGATTGGGTGATCAACACCACCGAGATACCGGTACGGGACATCGCCGCAAACACGCGCGCGGCCATCCCCACCATGCCTTTCATCCCCGGACCGGAGACGTTGAACATCGCCATGTTGTTGAGGTTGGTGATGCCTTTTACCGGATTCTCATCATGCTCGCCTTCGCCACCGATTAAGGTGCCCGGCGCTTGTGGATTGGCGGTGTTTTTGATCAGGCAGGGAATCTGGAACTGGGCAATTGGGGCAATGGTGCGAGGGTGCAGAACTTTAGCCCCGAAGTAAGACAGCTCCATCGCCTCCTGATAGGACATGGATTTCAGCAAGCGCGCATCCGGTACCTGGCGCGGGTCACAGGTGTAAACACCGTCCACGTCAGTCCAGATTTCACAGCAATCAGCGCGCAAGCAAGCCGCCAGTACGGCGGCTGAGTAGTCAGAACCGTTACGGCCCAGCACCACCAGCTCACCACGTTCATTACCAGCAGTGAAACCGGCCATCAGGATCATATGATCCACCGGGATCTGGCTGGCGGCGATACGGCGGGTCGATTCCGCGATATCGACGGTCGATTCCAGGTAATGTCCCACTGCCAGCAGTTTTTCCACCGGGTCGATCACCGTGACCTTGTGGCCACGCGCCTGCAACAGCGCTTCCATGATGGCGATCGATAACTTCTCACCACGGCAGATGATGGCAGCATTCACCGCATCCGGGCATTGCCCCAGCAAGCTGATGCCATGCAGCACTTGTTTCAACTGGGCAAATTCGAGATCGACACGGGTTTTTAAACCGTCGAAATCGAAACCAGGCTGGGTATCGGCCAGCCTCTGTAACAGCTCGGCAAAAATACGTTCGGCATCGCTGATATTCGGCAACGCATCCTGCCCGCTAATCGTTTTCTCAATCATCGCGACCAGATGATTGGTAATCTTCGCTGGCGCAGAGAGTACGGTGGCGACCTGTCCCTGTTGCGCATTGCTTTCCAGAATGTCTGCCACGCGGAGAAAACGTTCCGCATTGGCTACTGAGGTTCCGCCGAATTTCAGCACTCGCATGGTTGAAGCTCTCCTGAATTTTTGCCGAAAAAAAAAGCCCGCACTGTTTAGGTGCGGGCTTCTTTTTTTGTTTTTCCTGTATGCGTCAGCCCGCACCGTTACCTGTGGTAATGGTGGTGGTAATAATAATGGTGGTGTTCAGGCTGATTGTACGCATTTAGATTTTTTTCTGTCTGTCTTGATTGTCCGTCTGCCTTCCAGAATTAAAGCAAAGTGCCGGTTAAGTCAACGAATTTGTCCTTTGCTGGATTTTTCGCCACTACGCAGTGCTACGCTTTGCCCGGAAAATGCTATCAGGATCGTTCAGCAAATAGCCGCAAGTCCCGATCTGTCACTATAAACTCAGGATTTACCCGAGTTATTATCTATAAGTTTTTTTTCTACATCATGCAGCAGGCGGTGCAACATGGCGCTGTCGCGCTGCTCAAGCAAACCGATACGTTGATCAATCCAGTCGGCCATCTTGGCATCGTCGCTGACGTCCAGCTGCACCAGCAATTGCTGGAAACGCACGCGCAGTGCCTGCAATTGCTGAGCGTCCGCCCGTTCTGCCGCAGGAGCCGCGACCTGATTCAGCGCGGCAAGTTGATAGCAGTACACCATCACCGCCTGACCGAGATTCAGCGAGGGGTAATCATTGGCCATCGGGATACCGGTCAGCAGATCGACCTGCTCCAGTTCCTCGTTGGTTAACCCGCTGTCTTCACGACCAAAAACCAACGCGATACGGTTCAGCCACTGGCGTTTCTCCTGCAGGATGGTTTCCACCTGGGCAGGCGTGGCGTAATAACGAAACTTCGCCCGACTGCGGGCGGTGGTGGCGACGGAGAAGTCAACGTCCTGCAACGCCTCGCTCAGCGTGCCATAGGTTTTTACGTTATCGAGGATCTCGCCCGCGCCATGCGCCACACGCCTGGCTGCCGGGTCCTGCCAGGCGTCACTGGCGACAATACGCAACTCGCTAAATCCCATGGTTTTCATCGCACGGGCTGCCGCACCGATATTTTCTGGCCGGGCGGGAGAGACAAGAATGAGGGGGAAATGCATGATTTTTCCATCGAACTGTTAACAACGCGGCCTATGTTGGCATGCAGACCGCAAAATACCAACCATAGCGCTATAAGAAAATAAGATGTTAAGGATGTTAAAAGCGAATAAAACCGATGGGTAGCATAAATTAACGTATTAAAGCTAAATTTCCGGACCATTTTAATATAAAAGCATTAGATATCATCTTATTGAAATATAATTTCCGGCAGGTTTTGGTTTTGCTATTATGCAGCTGAAATGTAGCAAAAATGCTGCTTTTTGTGAGCTAAGCTGGCATTCCTGGAGAAGTTTTTCATAAAAGTGTTAACGTGCTACACTTGCATTTGATATAAGTCAACGAAGCGTTGTTTTTATGCTTATCGGTTGTTGTTGGTGCTGTTAGGTTGCTGTTAATACGGTTAGGATAAGCGCCAGTCCGATACCCACGGGGCACGCAAATATTCATCCTGACTGGCTGAGCTAACACTGAAGTTGACGTAGATGGATGGTGTATTCCGAAGATTATTTCGTACACCGGTTGTGAACGGCATGCTGTTACGACGAACAGTAAGTGCAACCGCCGTACGCCCTGTTTTCGATTTGTTGGCAAATTTTAGGTAGCGAAACATGCAGACCCCGCACATTCTTATCGTTGAAGACGAACTGGTCACGCGTAACACCCTCAAAAGTATCTTTGAGGCGGAAGGTTATGTGGTCTATGAAGCCACCGACGGCGCCGAAATGCATCAGGTCCTGACGGATAACGACGTCAATCTGGTGATCATGGATATTAACCTTCCCGGTAAAAACGGCTTGTTGCTGGCGCGTGAACTGCGCGAGCAGGCGAACGTCGCGCTGATGTTCCTGACCGGCCGTGATAATGAAGTGGATAAAATCCTTGGTCTGGAAATTGGTGCGGATGATTACATCACCAAGCCATTTAATCCGCGTGAGCTGACCATCCGTGCGCGCAACCTGTTGTCACGCACCATGAATCTGGCGATGCCGAACGAAGAGCGTCGTCAGGTGGAAAGCTACCGTTTCAACGGCTGGGAGCTGGATATCAATAGCCGCTCACTGATCAGCCCGAACGGCGAGCAGTACAAACTGCCGCGTAGTGAATTCCGCGCCATGCTGCACTTCTGTGAAAACCCAGGCAAAATTCAGACGCGTGCTGATCTGCTGAAGAAGATGACCGGTCGCGAGCTGAAGCCGCATGACCGCACCGTGGATGTCACCATCCGCCGCATCCGTAAGCATTTCGAGTCCACGCCGGATACACCAGAAATCATCGCCACCATTCACGGCGAAGGTTACCGCTTCTGCGGCGAGCTGCAGGACTAAGCAGCCCGCAAAAAAACGCCCGTCAGGGCGTTTTTTTATGCGCGATGATCAGTGCCACGGCATGATCGGCACGGCGCTGAGCGCGTTCTTCGGAGAGCCTTCGACGACTTTGTCTGAATAAGCCAGGTACACCAAAGCATTGCGCTTTTGATCATAAAAGCGTACAACCTGCAACTTCTTAAAAACCAGCGATGTGCGTTTCTGGAACACCACATCCCCCTGCGCCTTACCTTGCGCGATTTTATCACTAAGGGTGACCGGTCCAACCTGCTGGCAGGAAATCGCCGCGTCGGAAGTATCTTCCGCCAGGCCTAATCCGCCCTTGATCCCACCGGTTTTTGCCCGGCTGATATAACAGGTTACATTTTTTACATCGGGGTCATCGAAGGCTTCCACCACGATCTTATGATCGGGACCAAACATCTTGAACACCGTGTCAACAGAGCCGATCTCCTCAGCAAAGAGGGGGCCAGAAAAAGCAAATGTTGCCAGGGTGACTATAAGAAGGCGAGTTACTGTCATTGAGTTACCATTGCAAACGGAATAGATGAGAATGTAATGTACTGGCAATTGGTAACAGAACCAAACCAAATGGGTAACAACCCGCATTGATGTAGCACAGTCGACTTACAAAACCGCCCTCTCGCCTTTTTGCATTTCGTGCTATTATTCGACGACTTCATAAGTTGCGCCACCAGAGAATTATGAGGATGTTTTATGGACCAAGCCGGTATCATTCGCGATTTGCTTGTCTGGCTGGAGAGCCATCTGGATCAACCCCTTTCACTGGATAATGTCGCCCTGAAAGCGGGTTACTCCAAATGGCACCTGCAGCGCATGTTTAAGGACGTGACAGGCCACGCGATCGGCGCGTATATCCGCGCACGCCGGCTGTCGAAGGCAGCGGTCGCATTACGTCTGACCAGCCGTCCGATTCTCGACATCGCCCTGCAATACCGTTTCGATTCCCAGCAGACCTTTACCCGTGCGTTCAAAAAGCAGTTTAACCAAACGCCCGCCTGGTATCGTCGTTCGTCAGACTGGAACTCCTTCGGTATCCGCCCCCCAATCCGTCTGGACGACAATCATCTGCCGGAGCCGCAGTATGTCACGCTGCCGGAAACCGTGCTGGTGGGCCAGACACAAATCTACAGCTGCACGCTGGAACAGATTTCCAGCTATCGTGACGAAATGCGCGTGCATTTCTGGAAGCAGTTCCTGCTGGAAACCGACACGGTGCCGCCGGTGCTATACGGCCTGCATCAGGTACGTGCCAGCCACGAGAAGGATGATGAGCAGGAAATTCTCTACACCACCGCGGTGACGGCCGATCAGTTAGGGAAAAGCATGCAGTCCAACCAGAGCGTGATTCTGGAAGCGGGTGATTATGTGCAATTCACCTATACCGGCCCGCGCACTGCGTTGCAGGAATTTATTCTGCTGCTGTACGGCACCTGTATGCCAACGCTGGGTCTGGTACGTCGCCAGGGGCAGGATATCGAGCGCTTCTTTACCCACGGCGGTAAAAAGCGTAGCGAGCCGCCAACGGAAATCCGCTGCGAATACCTGATTCCGATTCGCCCGGCTCAGTAACATGCACATTCCGTAGCGGCGCGATTTATCGCGCCGCTACGGATATGACGATGATTTAGCGCTGCAATTCATCCAGCGCGGGCGCATCGAGATGCGATACATCGCCCGCCGTTTCCACTACCCAGCCCGCCGCCAGCCAGGCGCTCTGCTGATGATCAACACGCGAGATTGAGCAGTTACGCAGACGCAGACGGCGCTCCGCATGCGCCGGTAAGCCAAGAATGGTGCTCACCAGTACGCCCAGCGCCATACCGTGGCTGACAATCAGCGGACGGCTACCCGGTGGCAGGTCAAGACAGGCATTAAGCGCAGCGTGCATACGCGCCGCCATCTCCGCCATCGATTCTCCGCCAGGGATACGCCCCCCTTCGGTGCCATCCACCAGCGTTTTACGCCAGCTTTCCTCTTCCGGCGTCAGGCCGTCGAGGGGACGCTTCTCTAACACGCCCATATTCAGCTCGCGCAGACGCGCATCGACAGTGACGGTGCAACCGCAGGCATCCGCAATAATTTCTGCGGTGCGACGGGTACGTCCTAAATCGCTGGCAATCACGTGGGTAATGCCCAGCGATTTAACGCGCTCGCCCACCTGATGGGCCTGCTGCTCACCTTTTTCCGTCAGCGGACTGTCGGACTGCCCCTGAATGCGTCGGGCCGCATTCCAAACCGTTTCACCGTGACGAACAAGATAGACCTGTAGCATGCTTAATTTCCGTTATACTGCGACAAATTTGCCTTGAGGGTTCAAACAATTATGTACCATGTTGTCGCAGCCACCATCAACCCGGCAAAAATCCGCGCGATTGCACAGGCGTTCAACGACGTTTTCGGCGAAGGATCCTGCCATATTGAGGGGGTCGAGGTCGAGAGTGGCGTTGCTGCCCAGCCGCTGAGTGATGTAGAAACGCGAACTGGCGCACGTCAGCGCGTCGCCAATGCGCGTGCGAAAAAAGCCGATGCCGATTTCTGGGTGGCGATAGAGGCGGGTATTGAGGGCGATAGCGCCTTCGCCTGGATGGTGGTGGAGAATACCCGGCAGCGCGGAGAATCGCGTTCTGCCAGCTTTACGCTGCCACCGGTGGTGATGCGCGGCTTGAACGCTGGAAACGAACTGGGTGATGAAATGGCGCGTTTAACCGGTGTGGAGAATATCAAACACAAAGGTGGCGCGATTGGCGCCTTTACGCACGGCCTGCTGACCCGCTCCAGCGTGTATCATCAGGCGTTGATTCTGGCGCTGTGTCCGTTCACGCATCCGCTGTATCAGCAGTAATCAGGCGCGTCCCAGACGCGCTTCCAGCCAGCGTTTCAGCTCCGGTGGTGCTTCTTTCAGGCTGTTGGAGCCACGGGTGATAGTGGCGATACCGACGCCCAGCTCGTTCTTCAGTTCACGCTGGCTCATCTCGCCGTTCATCAACTCTTCAATAATCCGCAGACGCGTACCGTAAGATTCCCGCTCATCCGGGGTCATCATCAGATGCAGCAACGGCAGTGCCACGCCATCGGCGTAGGCATTTTGCATCAGTTCGACAAAACGCAGCCAGTTATCTTCAACCGGCTGTGCCGATTGCGGCTGGGAAGAAAGGGGTTGGCTCATGAAGGGCTTCCGTACTCATTAACGAGTACGGAAGCATAGCACAGTCAGTAGCGGCGATTCCACTCGCCATCAGCCAGAATCTTATCGGGCTTGCCCATGAAGTAACGATAGTAGGCATCGTAGGCCAGCACGTTCTTCACGTAACCGCGGGTTTCCGAGAACGGAATGGTCTCGATAAAAGCGACGGCATCAAGACGTCCGCCGCTGTTATTCAGCCAGCTGCGCACCCGTCCAGGTCCGGCGTTATAGGCCGCCGAGGCAAAGATACGGTTCTGATCAAACTGCTGATAAACATATTCCAGATACTGCGTCCCGATCTGGATATTGGTTTGAGGATCAAACAGTTGGCTGCTGTTCACATAACCGGGGATGTTATACATCTTCACGGTATGGGTGGCGGTGGCAGGCATGATTTGCATCAGGCCGCTCGCTCCCACCGGTGAACGCGCTTTCGGATTCCACGCACTTTCCTGGCGCGAAATCGCCATCGCATAGCTCTGCGGAATGCCTTTGCCGCCAGTGTATTGCTGATACAGGTTCTGCCACGCCAGCGGGAAGCGCTCTTTCAGGCTATCCCACATTTTGGCGGTGATGGTCGCCTGCACGCTGAGGTCCCACCAGTCCTGCTCATTGGCGTAACGCGCCAGCATCTGCTGCTGATCGCGGGTTTTGCTGGCGATCAGATTAGCCCACTCGCTGCGCGCCAGGTTATCCAGCCCCCAGTACATCAGCTCACGCACCCGAGCCAGTTCTGCACCCTGCACCAGGTTGTTATCCGGTGCCGGGGCTTTATCCACCTGCAACGGATAATCCACGCCCAGCCGCTGTGCCGCCACCATCGGGTAAAAGCCACGCGCCTGCATCAGCTTACGCAGAATCTCGTCAGCTTCTTCTTTACGCCCCTGAGAGATCAGCAGATCGGCTTGCCAGTATTGCCACTCATCCTTCTCTTTGGCTTCCACCGGCAAACGGGCAATCCAGGTGTTCAGCCCGCGACGATCGTTATTCGCCAGCGCCAGCCGCACGCGACGCTCAATCAGGGTGGTGGATTCACTGTTCATCACCACGTTATCGCGCCAGCGCGCCTGATCTGAGGTGACATCATTATCCATCAGTCGCCAGGCCACGATCTCTTTCAGCGCCTGGTCTTCTTCCGGTCCCATCTTCTGTGATTGCACCAGAATCGGAATCATCAGTCGGGCATTTTCCACATCCTGACGCGCCACGCGGGCAAAGGCAAACGTGGTGGCCTGACGGGTAAAATCGGTGGGACCGACGCTGCTGGCAAAGCTGGTGATGGTGAGCGGATTCTGCTGTAACGTCATCACCGCATTCGCCATGGTTTGATAATCCGCAGGCAGCATCTTCGCCAGGTAATTCACCAGGCTATCGTTGCCTTCTTTCATTGCCAGACGAATACGTTCGAGGATGGTAATCGGCGACAGTTGCCCGCTGGATTGCCACACCGAGAACAGTTGATCGCAATCATTGGGCAGCGCGGTGCCGCGCAGCCAGATCGATTTCGCCCCATCAAACGCCGCCTGCTGCTGGCCGGTCGCCCATTTGGCGTAGTACCAGTTACAGCGTGCCTGCACCGGTTTGGGTTCTTCCGGGCTAAAACTCAGCAACTCCTGCCAGTCCTGGCGGTGTGCCAGCACGTTGACAAAACGCGTCGCCAGCGAGCGCGCAGGCGGCAACGTTGGATATTGCTGAATAAAATTTTTCACCGCCAGCGGTGTTTCCTGATCGAGATCCTGCGCCAGCATCCGATATTGCAGATAAGGATAAAGCGGGTAATCCTGTAGCGTCGGCATCAGTTGCGCCACGGTATCCATCTGGTTGCTATCCCAGGCTTGTTTTATCTGGGCATAGCGCTGTCGTTGTTGATCAAGCGAATCGGCCCATACGCTGCTGGCCGCGCTGACCAGACAGATCCCTATCATCCAGTTACGCCACTTCTCCACGACGATCTCCTCTTTGTGCTGCGATCCAGCTCATGCCGGACTTCATTCATGCTAACCAGGGCCACGGCCTCTTGCCATGTTCTTCACAAAATTTACGCTCACGCACCGTCATCGACCACCCGACGCGCTGCCATTGTGCATTTATTCATCACAAAAACTTATCGTAAAACCATTAGTTACGCATAATCATTCTGTTACAAAAATGGCACGTCCTTTGCTCTGTTGAATTCCATCTTGTATACCAGTTGGAATTCACCCATGGCATCAACTTTTGGTCTCACGATTCAGGATTGGCAGCAGCGCTACCAGCAGGAACCACAGCAAATTACCGCCCTGCTGACCGCACACCTCAACGCAATCGATCCTCAGGACAACGCCTGGCTTTACCTCGCCACTCCCGCGCAATTACAGGCGCAGATTGAGCCATTGCTCGCCAGCTACCTGCGTAACCCGGCCGCGTTGCCGCTATTCGGCGTACCTTTTGCGGTGAAAGACAATATCGATGTCGCGGGCTGGCCCACCACCGCCGCCTGTCCGGCACTGACCTACACCGCCACCGCCGATGCCTTCGTCGTGGCACAACTGAAAGCCGCTGGCGCAGTGCTGATCGGTAAAACCAATCTTGACCAATACGCTACCGGCCTGGTCGGCACCCGCTCGCCGTTTGGCGCAGTCAGCAATACTTTTAACCCGGACTACGTCAGCGGCGGCTCCAGTTCCGGTTCCGCCTCGGTACTGGCACGCGGTCTGGTGGGTTTCTCCCTCGGCACCGATACCGCCGGTTCTGGTCGCGTACCGGCCGGGTTTAACAATATTGTCGGCCTGAAACCCACCAAAGGCTGGTTCTCCGCCAGTGGCGTCGTGCCCGCCTGTCGCCTGAACGACACCATTTCCGTGTTTGCCTTGACGGTGGAAGATGCGTTCGCCGTCGCCAGCGCCGCCGGTGGCTACGATGCGGGCGACGCCTATTCACGCAGCAACCCGCATACCGCACCCGCCAGCATCAAGGCCCATCCGGACTTTGCCATTCCGGCCAACCCGGAATTCTTTGATGACAAACAAGCCGAAGCGGCCTGGGATAGCGCGCTGGAGCGCCTGCTGGCCAGCGGTGCCACGCTGCATCCCATCGACTTTACCCCGTTCCACCAGCTGGCAGAGCAACTTTACTACGGCCCGTGGGTCGCCGAGCGCACCGTAGCAGTGGGCGAGATGATTAATCGCCCGGAAGAGATGGACCCGGTGGTCTACGGCATCGTCAGCAGTGGCCTGAAATACAGCGCGGTGGAGGCTTACCAGGCCGAATACCTGCGCGCCGAACTGACGCGTCAGATCCAGCAAACCCTGGCGCAGTTTGACGCCGTGGTAGTGCCCACTTCGCCAACCATCCACACGCTGGAAGAGATGCAACAGGAGCCGGTGCACTACAACTCGCAGTTCGGCACCTACACCAATTTCACTAACCTGGCCGATCTCAGCGCACTGGCGCTGCCCGCCCCGTTCCGCGCCGATGGCCTGCCTGCGGGCATCACGCTGATCTCCCCCGCCTGGCACGATCGGGCGCTGGTGGAGTTCGGCCTGCGCTGGCAACAGCAGCTGGCGTTGCCGCTCGGGGCCACCGGCAAACCACAACCGGCCCAGCACGCCGTTTTGCCGCCTTCCGCCGACCATGTGCGCGTGGCGGTGGTGGGTGCGCACCTCACCGGCATGCCGCTGAATTTCCAGCTCACCACCCGTCAGGCAGTTTTGGTGGAAGAAACTGCCACTGCCAGCAATTACCGACTGTTCGCCCTGCTTGATGGACCGATCAAAAAACCCGGCCTGCTGCGCGATGAGCAAGGTGCGGCGATCACCGTCGAACTGTGGGACATCCCGCTGGCGCGCTTTGGCGAATTTGTGGCGGAGATCCCACCGCCGCTGGGCATTGGCTCACTGACGCTGGCCGATGGCCGCGTGGTTAAAGGTTTTATCTGTGAACCGGCGGTGCTGAAACAGGCACTGGAGATCACCGAATTCGGCGGCTGGCGTAACTGGCTGGCGACTCAGGGGAGTAAATAATCATGTTCAGCACCGTTCTGATTGCTAACCGTGGCGAAATCGCCTGCCGTGCCATCCGCACCCTGAAGCGCCTGGGCGTGAAAAGCGTGGCGGTTTATTCCGACGCCGACCGCAACGCGCGTCACGTCAAAGAAGCCGATGTCGCCATTGCCCTCGGCGGTGATAAAGCCAGCGACAGCTACCTGAAAATCGACAAGATTCTGGCCGCTGCGCAAGAAACCGGTGCTGAAGCCATCTGGCCGGGCTACGGTTTCCTGTCTGAAAGCCTGCCGTTTGCTGCCGCCTGTGAAGAAGCGGGGATCGCTTTTGTTGGCCCCACCGCCCAGCAGATCGGCGAATTCGGCCTGAAACACCGTGCGCGTGAGCTGGCGGCCAGCGCCGGTGTGCCAATGACGCCGGGTACCCCGCTGCTGGCCTCGCTGGACGAGGCGCTGAACGCCGCCGATGGCATCGGTTATCCGGTGATGCTGAAAAGCACCGCGGGCGGCGGCGGTATCGGCCTGACGCGCTGTGCCGATGCCGATGCCCTGCGCAACGCGTGGGAGAGCGTGCGTCGCCTCGGCGAGCAATTCTTTAGCGATGCAGGGGTGTTTCTTGAACGCTGTATCGATCGCGCCCGTCATGTCGAAGTACAGATTTTTGGTGACGGCAACGGCAAAGTCATCGCCCTTGGCGAACGTGACTGCTCGCTGCAACGTCGCAATCAGAAGGTGGTGGAAGAAACCCCGGCCCCCAACCTGCCGCAGGCGACGCGTGAAGCATTGCTGGCTTCAGCGGTACGCCTTGGCGAGCTGGTCAGCTACCGCAGCGCCGGTACTGTGGAATATATCTACGACGCCGAACAGGATGCGTTTTATTTCCTCGAAGTGAACACCCGTTTGCAGGTGGAACATCCGGTGACCGAGTGCGTCACCGGCCTCGACCTGGTGGAATGCATGCTGAAAGTGGCGGCGGGTGACAGCCTCGACTGGGCACGGATGCAGCAGGCACCGCAGGGTGCGTCAATTGAGGTGCGTCTGTACGCGGAAGACCCGCTGAAAAACTTCCAGCCCAGCCCTGGCGTACTGACGGGCGTCAGCTTCCCGGATGACGTGCGTGTCGATGGCTGGATCGCTACCGGCACCGAAGTCTCCGCATATTACGACCCGATGGTCGCCAAACTGATCGTGCATGCCGCGACCCGTGACGCCGCGCTGGCGAAAATGCAGCAGGCGCTGGGCGCGACTCAGCTACACGGCATTGCCAGCAACCTGGATTATCTGCGTCAAATCGTCGCCACCGAGGCGTTCCGCAGCGGCAACGTCTGGACGCGTTTCCTGGATGGCTTCACCCCCTCAGCCAGCGTGATTGAAGTGCTGCAACCCGGCACCTTCAGCACCATTCAGGATTTCCCTGGCCGCCTCGGCTACTGGGACATCGGCGTGCCGCCGTCTGGCCCGCTGGATGATTTTGCCTTCCGTCTCGCCAACCGTATTGTCGGCAACCATGAAGCCGCTGCCGGGCTGGAATTCACCTTACAGGGACCGACGCTGCGTTTTCACAACGACGCGGTGATTGCCCTGACCGGTGCGGATTGCCCGGCGGATCTCGATGGTGAAGCGATCAGCTACTGGCAGCCGGTCAACGTCCGCACCGGACAGACCCTGACACTGGGCCGGGCGCACAGCGGCTGCCGCACCTATCTGGCGGTGCGCAACGGTTTTGATGTGCCGGAATATCTTGGCAGCCGCGCCACCTTCTCCCTCGGCCAGTTTGGTGGCCATGCCGGACGCACCCTGCGCGTCGCGGATATGCTGCCGATCTCCCAGCCGCAGTTGGCCGCCTGCACCACACCCGCTCCGGTCAGCGAACCGCAGCCGCTGGATCATGCGCTGGTGCCGCACTACGGCAACGAATGGCGCATCGGCGTGTTGTACGGACCGCACGGCGCACCGGATTTCTTCACCCAGGCCGCCATTGACGAATTTTTTGCCAGCGACTGGCAGGTGCACTACAACTCCAACCGCCTCGGTGTGCGCCTGGTGGGGCCAAAACCGAGCTGGACGCGCGCCAACGGCGGTGAAGCCGGGCTACATCCATCCAACGTGCACGATTGCGAATACGCCATCGGTGCCGTGAACTTCACCGGTGACTTCCCGGTGATCCTCACCCATGACGGCCCAAGCCTCGGCGGCTTCGTCTGCCCGGTCACCATCGCCAAAGCCGAGTTGTGGAAAGTCGGCCAGGTCAAACCCGGCGACAGCATCCGTTTCCATCCGATCAGCGCTGACGAAGCGGTGGCGCTGGAGAAAGCCCAGGCACACAGCGTCGAAACGTTGCGTCCGACCCATGCGCCCGCTTTCGAGGTGCCTTCGCTGGCTGATAGCGATATCGGTTCCGCCACCCTGCTGGCCGCCCTGCCCGCCACCACCCACACCCCGGCGGTGGCCTATCGCCAGGCGGGGGATAAATACGTGCTGATTGAGTACGGCGACAACGTGCTGGATCTGGCGCTGCGTCTGCGCGTGCATCTGCTGATGAATGCCCTGCGTGAACGCGCGGTGCCCGGCGTGGAAGAGTTATCCCCCGGCGTGCGCTCGCTGCAAATCCGTTTCGACAGCCTGATCCTCAGCCAGCCGCGCCTGATGGCCCTGCTGCTGGAACTGGAAGCCGGTCTGGGTGATGTCAGCCAGCTGAAAGTCCCGTCGCGTATCGTCTGGATGCCGATGGCGTTTGAAGACAGCGCCACGCTCGGCGCGGTGGAACGCTACAAAGAAACGGTGCGCGCCACGGCACCCTGGCTGCCGAACAACGTTGACTTTATCCAGCGTATTAACGGCCTGGAGAGTCGCGAAGCGGTGCGCGACACCATCTTCGATGCCAGCTACCTGATCCTCGGTCTGGGCGATGTGTATCTCGGCGCGCCCTGCGCGGTACCGGTTGATCCACGTCATCGTCTGCTCAGCTCGAAATACAGCCCGGCGCGTACCTTTACCGCTGAAGGCACGGTGGGTATCGGCGGCATGTACATGTGTATCTACGGCATGGACTCCCCCGGTGGCTACCAGCTGGTTGGTCGCACGCTGCCGATCTGGAACAAATTCCTGAAAAACGATCAGTTCGCCGCCGACGAACCCTGGTTGCTGCATTTCTTCGACCAGGTGCGTTTCTACCCGGTGAGCGAAGACGAACTGACCCAACTGCGTGACGACTTCCGTGAAGGCCGGGCGCGTATCCGCATCGAAGAGACGGTGTTTGATTTCGCCGCGCATCAGCAATTCCTCGCCGAACATGCGGCATCCATCGGGGAATTCCGCACCCGTCAGGCTGCCGCGTTTGAGCAGGAAGTGACGCTGTGGGCGCAGGAAGAGCAGAACGCACCGCTGACCAGTGAAGAGACGCTGGTGGTGAGCGACGAAGCGGATGACAGCGCGCTGGCGGTGTGTGCCGATATGAACGGCAACATCTGGAAAGTGCTGGTGCAGCCGGGCGATGAGGTTGAGGCCGGTCAGACGCTGATCATCGTGGAAGCGATGAAGATGGAACTGGCGATCACCGCACCGCAGGCGGGTCGCGTTAAACGTATCGCCTGCCAGGCGGGCCGTCCGGTCAGTCCGGGCGACACCCTGCTGTGGCTGGAATAAGGAATCGCCATGAGTGCTAACCCGCAACGCAGCAAAGGCCGTCCGGAAGCGCTGGCCGAGAAAGTCTACCAGGCGCTGAAGAACGATATTTTTGAGTTTCGCCTGATGCCCGGCGACCGCTTCAGCGAGAGCGAAATCGCAGAACGGATGGAGGTCAGCCGTACACCGGTGCGTCAGGCGTTGTTCTGGCTGGAGCGCGAGGGTTATGTCGAGGTGTGGTTCCGCAGCGGCTGGCAGATCAAGCCGTTCGACTTCGAATACTTCGAAGAACTGTACGACTTCCGCACCGTGCTGGAACGGGAAGCGGTGCGCCGTCTCTGCGCCCTGCCGCCGTTGCAGTGCACGGAAATCCTGACCGAACTGAAAACCTTCTGGATCGACAACCCGCGACTGGAGGATGGCAAAGCGGTGTCGCTGCATGACGAGGCGTTTCATATGGCGCTGGTCAGCGCCACCGGTAACCGCGAGATGGCACGGGTACACGCCGAACTGACTGAAAAGATTCGCATCATCCGTCGTCTCGACTTCACGCGAGACGACCGGGTCGATGCCACGTACCGCGAGCACGCTCAGATCTTACGGGCGATTTTTCAGCAACACACCGAGGAGGCACAGCGCATTCTGACCGACCATATCGCCGTCAGTAAGGCCGAGGTCAGAAAAATCACTTTACATATGTTACAGCAGGCCAGGCTTCAACCCATTGAATAAAAACACATTACACATTTAGGGGTTTAAACGATGAAAAGACGTTCGTTGCTTAAGGCTTTCGCTCTCTCCGCTACCGTCGTCAGCATGGGCTTTGCCTTTGGTGCTCAGGCTGCCGATACCATCAAAGTGGGGATTATGCATTCGCTCTCCGGCACCATGGCCATTTCGGAGACACCGCTGAAAGATGTTGCGCTGATGACCATTGATGAAATTAACGCCAAAGGCGGCGTGCTGGGCAAAAAGCTGGAGCCGGTGGTGGTTGACCCGGCGTCCAACTGGCCGCTGTTTGCCGAGAAAGCCCGCCAGCTGCTGACGCAGGACAAAGTCGCAGTGGTGTTTGGCTGCTGGACCTCGGTATCGCGTAAATCGGTACTGCCGGTGTTTGAGGAGCTGAACGGCCTGCTGTTCTATCCGGTGCAGTATGAAGGCGAAGAGATGTCACCGAACGTGTTCTACACCGGCGCAGCGCCGAACCAGCAGGCGATTCCGGCAGTGGAATACCTGATGAGCGAAGATGGCGGCAGCGCCAAACGCTTCTTCCTGCTGGGCACCGACTACGTCTATCCGCGCACCACCAACAAAATCCTGCGCGCCTTCCTGCACTCGAAAGGGGTGCAGGATAAAGATATCCAGGAAGTTTATACCCCGTTTGGTTACAGCGATTACCAGACCATCGTTTCCAACATCAAGAAATTCTCCGCTGGCGGTAAAACTGCGGTGATCTCCACTATCAACGGTGACTCCAACGTGCCGTTCTACAAAGAACTGGCGAACCAGGGCATCAAAGCCACCGATATTCCGGTGATTGCCTTCTCGGTGGGCGAGGAAGAACTGCGCGGTATCGACACCAAACCGCTGGTAGGTCAGTTAGCGGCCTGGAACTACTTTGAGTCTGTTGATAATCCAACCAACAAGAAGTTTGTCGCCGATTACCGCGCTTACGCCAAAGCGCATAACCTGCCAAACGCCAACACCGTGGTCACCAACGACCCGATGGAAGCCACCTATGTCGGCATCCATATGTGGGCGCAGGCGGTAGAAAAAGCGGGTACCACCGACGTCGACAAAGTCCGTGCGGCCATGGCCGGACAGACCTTCAAAGCGCCTGATGGCTTCACCCTGACCATGGACAAAACCAACCACCATCTGCATAAGCCGGTGATGATTGGTGAAGTGGAAGAGAACGGTCAGTTCAACGTGGTGTGGCAGACCGATAAACCGGTACGCGCCCAGCCGTGGAGCCCGTATATCGCCGGTAACGATAAAAAGCCTGATTACCCGGTGAAATCCACCAATTAATGCACAAGGTCGCCATTAATGGCGACCCAGTCCCTTGTAGCGGCGCGATTTATCGCGCGGATTTTTCCAGCACCGTGCACGGAATTGCGCGATAAATCGCGCCGCTACGTTATCCGCAACCACAGGGCCAGAACCATGACAATTCGCCGCACTCTCTGCTGTCTGCTGTTGCTCCTGCCCTGGCTGGCCCAGGCGGGCGATGGCGCAGATTTCGCTGCTGCCAGTCGTACCCAACAGGCCACGCTGCTCCAGCAATGGGCCGCCGCGCCGCAGGCCAGCCGCCTGCCGCTTCTGGAGGCGCTGCACAATGAAACCGTGGTCATTGATGAAAACAAACAACCGTTCAGTAAACAGGACGACAAATTCCAGCCGCTCGACAGCGCACAGCAGCCGACCGGAGAAAGCAAAAAACTCTTTATGAACAACCGGCTGCGCGTACTGATCGCCAGCGCACTCGCTGCACACCAGCTGGTCAGTGATGATCCTGCCATTCGTCTGCGCGCCGCGCAGCAGCTGCAAAATGACGGCGCGGCCGATCAGCTGCCGCTGATTGAGCAACGTCTCGCCAGCGAAAAAGACAGCAAGGTCCATGCCACGCTTGCCATGGCCGCTGCCAACCTGCAACTCGCCAGCCCGGATGCGCAGGTCCGGCTGAAAGCGGTGCAGCTGCTGGGGGAATCGAGCGATCCCAATATGCAGGCCAGCCTGCAACAGCTGACGCAACCGGCGAACGAACCGGATGCCCAGGTACGCGCCGCTGCCAGCGCCAGCCTGCAACAAATTAAACATCGCCTGATGTGGGGCGATCTGCTCGGCCAGGCGTTTACCGGCCTGTCGCTGGGATCGATCCTGCTGCTGGCGGCGCTCGGGCTGGCGATCACCTATGGCCTGCTCGGGGTGATCAACATGGCGCACGGCGAGATGCTGATGCTGGGGGCCTACGCCACCTGGCTGGTGCAGAGCCTGTTTCAGCAGTTCGCGCCACAATGGCTGGCGTGGTATCCGCTGCTGGCGCTGCCAGTGGCCTTCCTCGTCACTGCGGTGATGGGCATGGTGCTGGAACGCACCATTATCCGTCATCTGTACGGTCGCCCGCTGGAAACCCTGCTCGCCACCTGGGGCATCAGCCTGATGCTGATCCAGCTGGTGCGTATGCTGTTTGGCGCGCAAAACCTGGAAGTTGCCAACCCGGACTGGCTCTCCGGCGGGATGCAGGTGCTGCCAAACCTGGTGCTGCCTTATAACCGTATCGCGGTCATTCTGTTTGTGTTTGCGGTGCTGGGGCTGACCTGGCTGCTGCTGAACAAGACCCGTCTCGGCCTCAGCGTGCGTGCCGTCACGCAAAACCGCGCGATGGCGGATTGCTGCGGTGTCCCCACCGGACGTATCGACATGCTGGCATTTGGCCTCGGATCCGGCATCGCCGGACTCGGCGGGGTGGCCCTGTCCCAGCTGGGTAACGTCGGCCCGGAACTCGGCCAGGGCTACATCATCGACTCGTTCCTCGTGGTGGTGCTCGGCGGTGTCGGTCAGCTGGCTGGCACCGTGGTGGCCGCCTTTGGCCTTGGCATTCTTAATAAGGTGCTGGAGCCGCAGATTGGTGCGGTGCTGGGCAAAATCCTTATCCTGGTGTTGATCGTACTGTTTATTCAGAAACGACCGCAGGGCCTGTTTGCCTTTAAAGGGAGGGTGATTGACTGATGAGCCAGCCGCTAACCTTAACCGCCGCGCGCAAAGCGCCGCGCCTGACCTTAAGCCTCGGCGTGATTATCGCCCTGCTGCTGCTGATCATGCCGTTCTTTGCGCTGCTGCCCGCCAGCCACCCGCTGGCGCTTTCCACCTACACCCTGACGCTGGTGGGCAAAATCCTGTGCTACGCCATCGTCGCGGTGGCGCTTGATCTGGTATGGGGCTACGCCGGGCTGCTGTCTCTCGGCCATGGCCTGTTCTTCGCCCTCGGCGGCTACGGCATGGGGATGTATCTGATGCGTCAGGCATCGGGTGACGGCCTGCCCGCCTTTATGTCGTTCCTGTCGTGGAATCAGCTGCCGTGGTTCTGGGCCGGTACGCAACACTTCGCCTGGGCGCTGTGCCTGATCGTGCTGGTGCCCGGCCTGCTGGCGCTGGTGTTTGGCTTCTTTGCCTTCCGTTCGAAGATCAAAGGCGTCTACTTCTCGATCATGACCCAGGCACTGACCTACGCCGGGATGCTGCTGTTTTTCCGTAACGAAACCGGCTTTGGCGGTAACAACGGCTTTACCGGCTTCACCACCCTGCTCGGCTTTAACGTCACCGCCACCAGCACGCGTATCGGCCTGTTTGTCGCCACCGTCTTGTTGTTGCTGGTCAGCCTCGGCATCGGTTTTGCCCTGGCACGCAGCAAGTTTGGCCGGGTGCTGACCGCGGTGCGTGATGCGGAAAACCGTCTGATGTTCATCGGTTACGATCCACGCGGCTTTAAGTTATTTGTCTGGACGCTCTCCGCCGTACTGTGCGGTCTGGCGGGCGCGCTCTATGTGCCGCAGGTTGGCATCATCAACCCGAGTGAGATGTCCCCGACCAACTCCATCGAAGCGGCAATCTGGGTCGCGCTGGGTGGACGCGGCACGCTGATCGGCCCGCTGCTCGGCGCTGCGATTGTTAACGGTGCCAAAAGCTGGTTCACCGTGGCGTTCCCGGAATACTGGCTGTTCTTCCTGGGATTGATGTTTATCCTCGTCACGCTGTTCCTGCCGCGTGGCGTGATTGGCCTGCTGCGCCGGAGGCGAGATGACTGAACAACTTTTTACCCAACCCCATCCGGCAGACCGCCATCGTGATCAAAGCGATCCGGTACTGTTGCTGGAAAACATTAACGTCTCGTTTGATGGCTTCCGTGCACTGACCGATCTGTCGTTGCAGATCGGCGTCGGCGAGTTGCGCTGCGTCATCGGCCCTAACGGCGCGGGGAAAACCACGCTGATGGATGTGATCACTGGCAAAACCCGCCCCGATAATGGCCGGGTGATCTACGACCAGGATACCGATCTCACCCGGCTGTCATCGGTGGACATCGCGCGCGCCGGTATTGGCCGCAAGTTCCAGAAACCCACGGTATTTGAAGCACTGACGGTGTTCGAAAACCTCGAAATCGCGCTGAAAAATGACAAATCGGTGTGGGCCAGTTTGCGCGCCCGCCTCAGCGGCGAGCAGCAGGATCGTATCGACGAAGTGCTGAAACTGCTGCGGCTCGGCGCTGAACGGCAGCGCAAAGCGGGTTTGCTGTCGCACGGGCAAAAGCAGTTTCTGGAGATCGGCATGTTGCTGGTGCAGGACCCGCATCTGTTGCTGCTGGATGAACCCGCGGCGGGTATGACCGATGCGGAAACCGAGTACACCGCCGAGCTGTTCCGCAGCCTCGCCGGTAAGCATTCGCTGATGGTGGTGGAACACGACATGGGCTTCGTTGAAACCATCGCCGATCATGTGACGGTGCTGCATCAGGGGCAGGTGCTGGCCGAGGGATCGTTGCGCGAAGTACAGGCCGACGATCGGGTTATCGACGTTTATCTGGGGCGCTGAGATGTTACAGGTATCGGAACTGAATCAATATTACGGCGGCAGCCATATTCTGCGTGGCCTGTCGTTCGAAGCCAAAACCGGTGAAATCACCTGCCTGCTGGGGCGCAATGGCGTGGGGAAAACCACGCTGCTGAAGTGTCTGATGGGGCTGATTCCGGCGAAATCGGGTGAAATCCGCTGGCGGGATAAAGTCATCAACAGCCGTAAACCGCATCAGCGCGTGCAGTCCGGGATTGCTTACGTGCCACAGGGACGGGAGATCTTCCCGCGTCTGACGGTGGAAGAAAACCTGCTGATGGGGCTGGCGCGCTTTTCCGGGGCGCAGGCCAAAGCGGTGCCAGAGGAAATTTATCAACTGTTCCCGGTCCTGCGTGAGATGAAAGCACGTCGCGGTGGCGATCTTTCCGGGGGGCAGCAGCAGCAACTGGCGATTGGCCGCGCTCTGGCCTGCAAACCCCAGCTGTTGATCCTCGATGAACCCACCGAAGGGATCCAGCCATCGGTTATCAAAGAGATCGGCGCGGTGATCCGCCAGCTGGCCCAGCGCGGCGATATGGCGATCCTGCTGGTGGAGCAGTTTTACGACTTCGCTGCCGAGCTGGCCGACAGCTATCTGGTGATGTCGCGCGGCGAAATCGTGCAGCGCGGACGGGGTGAGGCAATGGAAGCCGACGGGGTACGTGGGCTGGTCGCGATTTGATAACGGCCCCTGCCGGGGCCGTGTAACATGTTAACTCTCCAGCTGGAAGACGCTGACATTTTCCACCAGCGAACCCACCTGTTGATCCAACGCACGCGCCGACTGAGCCGACTGCTGCGACAGCGTGGCGTTCTGCTGGGTGGCCGCATCCATATGGGTCACCGCCAGATTGACCTGCCCGATACCCACGCTCTGCTCGGCGCTGGCCGCCGAGATATTCTCCATCAGTTCGCACAGCTGATTCACGCTTTCGACAATCTCCTGCATCGAGACACCTGCGCCTTTCACCAGCGAGTTGCCCTGGGCAATCAAGCCGACCGAACGATCAGTCAGGCCACGGATATCCCGCGCGGCCGAGGCCGAACGCTGCGCCAGCGCCCGCACTTCAGAAGCCACCACCGCGAAACCGCGTCCATCATTGCCCGCACGCGCCGCTTCCACCGCCGCGTTCAGCGCAAGAATATTGGTCTGGAAGGCAATGCCGTCGATCACGGTGACAATTTCGTTGATCTCGCGCGAGAATTGATGAATCTCCTCCATCGCCTCCACCACTTTTTCCACCACCTCGCCTCCCTCACCGGCACGCTTGCGAGTGTCACGGGCGATATCGTTGGCGTGGCGGGCGTTGTCGGCATTGTTTTTCACCACCGAGGTCAGTTGCTCCATCGACGCCGCCGTCTGCTCCAGGGCGCTGGCCTGAGCTTCATTACGCGCTGACAGCTCGCGACTGCCGTGTGCCACCTGCCCGGTGGTATCAGCAATGGCTTCCGTCCCGGCACGAACGCCGGTGACGATACGTGTCAGGTTGCCGTTCATGTCGCGCAGCGCCGCCATCAACTGGGCGGTTTCGTCACGTCCCGCTACCTGAATCTGCGTGCGCAGATCCCCGCCAGCCACCGTTTTCGCCACCGCAATCGCCTGCTGCAACGGACGAGTAATGCTTTGGATCAGCCACCAGGTCACAAAGAACCCCACCAGCAGGATGCAACCCATGGCTATCAGCAACAGCGAGCGTGTCTGCTGATAATGTGCCAGATTGCTGGCTTCAATCGCCTGATGCATCTGCTGCGCACGCTGCAACGTGGCGGCCACCAGGTCATCGATCTGCTGAGTTGGCGCACGATCGATGCCGGTGACCAGATGATCAACGCGCGCTGCGCTGGTGATATCGCTGATGACGTAGTTATCCAGTGCCGCCAGATATTTGCTCTCCAGCCCGGCGTGTACAGTGCGGGCCTGTTCCACCGGACCCTCCGGTAAACCCAGAGCCGTCTGGATATGGCCCAGCTTAGTCAGCAGTGCCTGAGTGGTTTTGCTTTCCTGCAAAAAGGCCGCTTTGTATTTGTTAAAGGTATCCTGGCCCTGGTTGCCGCGCAGCAGCGTGTTTTTCCACTCCTGCACCTGAATTTTAAATTGCACCTGCGCACTACGGGCGGTGTCGATGCTCTCGGCAATCAACACTTCCCGCGCCATCACCTCCTGATTGTTGTTCAGCGCTTGCAGGTTAACCTGCAATCCGCGCAGCCCCATGAGCAGGGTCGCAAGCAAGAGCAGCGTGGCAAGGAAACCCAGCCGCTGACCAATTTTGAAATGATTGAGCTTCATAAGATCTGATACCTGGTGAGGGGAAAATGAAACGTTATCGACTAACGTCACCACGGTTATCGTCCCGCTGGCGGGGAAGTTTCGTGACATTTTTGTGACAGTCAGGCAGGTTGTTAATCTGCAAGAAAAAACTTAATGTCTATCTCCACAAGACCATCATCGAATTCACCTTCTGCTGAGCGAATGCCCGACTATGGAAACCCGCCGCGATGACCGCATCACCCGCCTGGCGCAGGCGCTGAAGCGCACCGATAAACTGCATCTGAAAGAAGCCGCGCAGCTGCTGGGCGTGTCGGAAATGACTATCCGCCGCGATCTGCCCACGCCCGCCAGCGGCGTGGTGTTGCTGGGCGGCTATATCATGCGTGACCCGCGTCAGCACATCGCGCATTACTTTGTCAGCGACCAGCAGAACCTCAACGTGAGCAAAAAGCAGCAGCTGGCCCAGTATGCAGCGGCGTTAATTGAGCCTGACGATACGGTATTTTTTGACTGCGGCACCACGCTGCCACTGGTGGTGGATGCCATCGACAATGACCTGCCGTTCACCGCCATTTGCAGCGCCATCAATACCTTTCTGGCGCTGAAGGAGAAACCGAACTGCCGGGTGATTTTATCGGGTGGGGAATTTCATGCCGACAACGCGGTGTTTACCCCGCTGGAGCAGGTCACGGTGCTGGACGCGCTCTGCCCGACCAAAGCTTTTATCTCCGCCGCCGGGATGGATGTGCGTCAGGGGGCGACCTGCTACAACCTGAATGAGCTGCCGATTAAACATCTGGCATTGCAACGGGCGCAGACGCGCATCATGGTGGGTGACAGCAGCAAATACGGCAAGGTGCTGCCTGCCCGCATCGGCGATTTTTCGCTGTTTGATATCCTGGTGAGTGACAGCCCGCCGCCGCCCGCGTTACTGAAAGTGATGCAGGCGGCAGAGGTGAAGCTGTGTTGTGGTTAGGCCCAGCGATCGACCACCGCTTCGCCATCGCGCAGACGACGCAGGTTATCGCACACCCCTTTGATATTGCCTGCCAGTGAGATATCGGTGACGCCACCGATGTGTGGCGTGGCAATCACGTTGTGACGGAATACCGCATCGTTCGGGTCCGGCGGCTCCTGCCAGAACACATCTAAACCGGCACCGGCCAGGGTTTTGTTCTCCAGCGCCGCAAGAAACGCCGCTTTGTCGATCAGGCCGCCACGTCCAAGGTTTACCAGGAAACTTTCCGGTTTCATCTGCGCCAGCGCGGCGGCATCGATGATGTGGTGCGTTTCCGCGCTATCCGGCAGGCTCAACACCACAAAATCAGACTCCGCCAGCAGCTGCGGCAACTGGCCGATACCGCCCGCCCAGTCGAGCTGATGCTGACGCGCAAAGGCCTCATCAGCTTCACGTTTCACGCCAATCATGCGCATGCCAAAGGGCGCGAGACGCTTCGCCAGCGCTTTACCAATGCCGCCCAGCCCTACCAGGCCCACGGTTTTCCCCATCAGCCCCATCCCGATGGGTTGCCCGAGGCGTTGCTGCGCCAGACACTGGGCTATTTCCTGCTGGCGACGCGCCAGGCCAATCATCATCCAGATGCCCAGTTCCGCCACCGAATCAGCGTTGCCGGAATGGTCGGAAGGGACGTTCGCCACCATAATGCCCGCCTTCTTTGCCGCATCGATATCGACGCCTTCCAGCCCGACCCCCGCCTGCTGGATCAGTTTCAGACGGTCGGCGGTGGCCAGCAGTCGCGCATCGACCCGACACATGCCGGGCACCAGCGCGTCAAATCCCGCCAGACTTTCCGCCGCATGACCGGCAGACGCCACAAACTCCACGTCGGGTAATGTCTGACGAATCGACGGTATCAATCCGCCCCAGGCATGTTCATCCGCAGCTATCAGCACTCTCATCGCAGCTCCTCCGGTTTTCAGGCAAAAAGGCAGCATAGTCCGGCGGCTGAGTGAGAATCAATCAGTTATCCACTTCCGGCGAGTTTCACCGCTGCGTGGCTGTGAATACCACGGGAAAACGGCTAAACTTCAGCATCTGACGTTCACCTCCACAGACCAGGAGTTCCATACAACGTGGCTCAATTCGTCTATAGCATGCATCGCGTCGGCAAAGTGGTTCCGCCGAAGCGTCATATTCTGAAGAATATTTCTCTCAGCTTTTTCCCTGGGGCAAAAATTGGTGTCCTCGGCCTGAACGGCGCGGGTAAATCTACCCTGCTGCGCATCATGGCCGGGATTGATAAAGATATCGAAGGGGAAGCACGCCCGCAGCCGGGTATCAAAGTCGGCTACCTGCCGCAGGAGCCGCAGCTCAACCCGGAACACACCGTGCGTGAATCCGTTGAGGAAGCGGTGTCCGAAGTGGTAGGCGCACTGAAGCGTCTCGACGAAGTCTACGCGCTGTACGCCGACCCGGATGCCGATTTTGACAAGCTGGCCGCCGAACAGGGCCGCCTGGAAGAAGTGATCCAGGCGCACGACGGTCACAACCTCGAAACTCAGCTGAACCGTGCGGCTGACGCGATGCGTCTGCCGGACTGGGATGCGAAAATTGCTAACCTGTCCGGTGGTGAGCGCCGCCGTGTGGCGCTGTGCCGTCTGCTGCTGGAAAAGCCAGACATGCTGCTGCTCGACGAACCCACCAACCACCTGGATGCAGAATCCGTGGCGTGGCTGGAACGTTTCCTGCACGATTTCGAAGGTACCGTGGTGGCGATCACCCATGACCGTTACTTCCTCGACAACGTCGCTGGCTGGATTCTGGAGCTGGACCGCGGTGAAGGTATTCCGTGGGAAGGTAACTACTCCTCCTGGCTGGAGCAGAAAGATCAGCGTCTGGCGCAGGAAGCTTCATCTGAAGCCGCACGTCGCAAATCGATTGAGAAAGAGCTGGAGTGGGTGCGTCAGGGCGCGAAAGGCCGTCAGTCGAAGGGCAAAGCCCGTCTGGCACGCTTTGAAGAACTGAACAGCACCGAATACCAGAAACGTAACGAAACCAACGAACTGTTCATTCCGCCAGGCGCACGCCTCGGTGACAAGGTGGTGGAAGTCAGCCATCTGAACAAATCCTATGGTGATCGTGTGCTGATTGATGATCTCTCCTTCTCGCTGCCGAAAGGCGCGATTGTCGGGATCATCGGACCGAACGGCGCGGGTAAATCGACCCTGTTCCGTATGATGTCGGGTCAGGAACAGCCGGATTCCGGCAGCATTGAGTTGGGCGAAACCGTCAAGCTGGCGTCCGTTGATCAGTTCCGTGATGCGATGGATGGCAGCAAAACCGTGTGGGAAGAAGTGTCTGGCGGCCAGGACATTATGCGTATCGGTAACACCGAAATGCCAAGCCGCGCCTACGTCGGTCGCTTTAACTTTAAAGGCACCGACCAGGGCAAACGCGTTGGCGAGCTGTCTGGCGGTGAGCGCGGTCGTCTGCACCTGGCAAAACTGTTACAGGTAGGCGGCAACCTGCTGCTGCTCGATGAACCGACCAACGACCTCGACATCGAAACCCTGCGCGCGCTGGAAAACGCCCTGCTGGAATTCCCTGGCTGTGCCATGGTGATCTCGCATGACCGCTGGTTCCTCGACCGTATCGCTACCCATATCATCGATTATCAGGATGAGGGTAAAGTGGAGTTCTTCGAAGGTAACTTCACCGAATACGAAGAGTACAAAAAACGCACCCTCGGCGCCGATGCACTGGAGCCGAAGCGTATGAAGTACAAACGTATGGCGAAGTAAGCACGCTAACGCGATGACCAAAGGCACCTTTCACGGTGCCTTTGTTTTGCGCGATAAATCGCGCCGCTACCCCCATTGCACCTTCCGTAGCAGCGCGATTTATCGCGCTGATTTGATTTTTAAACCATATTTGTGATCCCCTGCACCACACGCCGTTGATCGGCCCAAAAACTCGCCTGAATCCGCTTTCACTCCTGGGCTGTTGCCCGATGTCGCCGCTTTGCCCGCTTTTTATACTCGCTATTGACCTGACTTATCTCTCTCTGTCCCGGCATTCTTCATAACTATTCACGCCGGGCGTTACCCCTATCGAGGTCTATGGCATGAAAATAACTATGATCGAAGTGATGCGTATCGCGATCCCATTCGATGCGCATCGACGCCCACCAGCGGAGCAGGAAACCACCTTTAACGCCGCCTCGCCGTCGCTCAGCCGGATGGAAACGCTGCTGGTAAAAGTGACCAGTGACAACGGCCTGGTTGGCTGGGGTGAAGGTTTTGGGCATCTGGCTAATCCGGTGACCGAGCAGGCGCTGTCCAGCCTGGTGGCACCGTTTTTCCTGCAACGGGAGTTGCCCGACAGCCAACAGGCCATCGCCGCACTGATGCAAAGTGCCGAACAGGCTTTGCATGCATTTGGTCGCAGCGGTCCGGTACGTTACGCGTTATCGGCCATTGATATCGCCCTGTGGGATCTGCTCGGCCAGCAGCGCCAGCAGCCGCTGTGGCAACTGCTGGGAGCCACACGGCAGCGCATCGAGCGTTATGCCAGCCTGGTGAGCTACGCCAACGACCCGCAGGAAGTCGCCGCTCAGGTCCAGCGCGCCCACCAGCAGGGTTTCCGTACCATGAAACTGCATGAAACCGCCCAGCCCGCCATTGCCGCCGCACGCGCCGCGCTGCCTGCCGATGTGCAACTGATGGTGGACGTCAATTGCCCGTGGACACGCGAGCAGGCCAGTCAGCAGGCTTACCAACTGCGGTCGCTGAACCTGGGCTGGCTGGAAGAGCCGATTTGGCCACCGGATGATTTTGACGGCCTGGCCCAGTTACGTCGCGTCGGCGTGCCGCTGGCGGCGGGTGAAAATGTCGATGGCGATTTTGGCTTCGTCAATCTGCTGGAAAGTGGTGCCGTCGATGTGGTGCAACCCAGCGTCACCAAAGTGGGGGGCATCACCGCGGCCCTGCATGTGTTCGAGCTGGCACAGCAATATCGTGTCCGTGTGGTGCCACACTGCTTCTATTACGGCGCGGGGATGCTGGCTACGGCGCATCTGGTGGCCGCGTTGCCGGAGAGCGTCAAAATGGAGATCCCGTGGATCGATTTTGCCGTCCCACTCTATCCCGACCTGCCTGCGGAGGTGAGTTTTAACCTGAGCCAGCGTCCTGGCCTCGGTTATCAACCCGATGAACAGGTGTTGCGGGAATATCGCTTAACCCATCAGCAGATTGATCAGCAGGGAGTGCAGCGTCATGTTTAAAAACTATCGTGTGGTCATTGCCCTGCTGCTGTTCTGCGCTGGCATGCTCAACTATCTCGATCGCGCGGCCCTGTCGGTGATGGCACCGCTGGTGAAAAAGGATCTGGGGATTGATGATGCGCAGATGGGCATTCTGTTCAGCTGCTTTTTTATCGGTTATTGCCTGTTTTGCTTCCTCGGTGGCTGGGGCGCTGACCGCTTTGGTCCACGTCGCGTCTATGCCTGGGCTGCCACTATCTGGTCACTGTTCTGCGGCGCAACGGCGCTGGTCACCGGCTTTGGCCATCTGCTGATCGTGCGTATGCTGTTCGGCATCGGCGAAGGCCCAATGGGCACCACCACCAATAAATCGATTGCCAACTGGTTCCCGCGCCAGGAGGTTGGCCGTGCCGTCGGCTTTACCAACGCCGGGCAACCGCTGGGGGCCGCCATTGCCGCACCGATCGTCGGTCTGGTGGGGCTGAATTATGGCTGGCGTATCGCTTTTGTGGTGATTGCCGCGCTGGGCTTTATCTGGGTCGCCAGCTGGTTGCTGCTGTTCCGCGACAAACCAGAGCAGCATCCGCGTGTCAGCCAGGCAGAAAGCCAGCTGATTATGCAGCAGCGTCCGGCCAGCCAAACCACCAGCACGCCGCAACAGGATAACCACTCGCTGTGGCGTTATGTCCTCTCACTGCCGGTGCTGGGCGTCGCCAGTGCGTTCTTCTGCTTCAATTACATCCAGTATTTCTTCCTCTCCTGGTTGCCCAGCTACCTGACCGATTTCCAGCATCTGGATATCAAAAGCATGAGTATCATCGGCATTCTGCCGTGGCTCGGTGCCACTGTCGGATTTCTTGGTGGCGGCGTGGTGTGTGACATGCTGTTTCGCCGCACCCAGAACTTCCTGCTGTCACGCAAGCTGGTGATCTTTGTCGGTCTGGCCGTGGCGGCGTTGTGCGTAATGCTCACCGCCTGGAGCCAAAACCTGGTAACAGCGGTGACGCTGATTACGCTGGCAAGCGTGTTTGCTTATATGACGCCGCAGGCCTGCTGGTCGTTGTTGCAGGATATCGTCCCGGCAGGTCGCATTGGCACCGCGGGTGGCTTCGTTCATCTGCTGGCGAATCTGGCGGGCATTCTGTCACCGGGGATTACCGGCTTCCTGATTCAGTATGGTGGCGGCTATCACACCGCTTTTGTGCTGGCGAGTGTGCTGGCGCTGGCAGGCATGTTATTGCTGGCGCTGCTGGTGCGGCAAAAAGGGGTGAATACGCTGCGCGCACTGGCGACGCATTAAAATCCTTGCCGGGCATCATGCCCGGCTTTGCTTAACGCGGGACACCATCCCCCAGCATCTGCTTCACCAACTCGACACAGCGCAGGAAGCGCGTGTCGTAGTCATCCTCTTTCACATGCACGAATTCAACATTGTTCTCGCGCAGCATGGTGATGAGCAGCGACTGGAATTCGCGTCGATCGACCGAGCTGCCAAGGCTGCGCAATCCATCCGCCACCCAGGGCACGTTATTCTCCAGCAGGATCACCAGGTCGAAACGGTATTCATCAATCAACGCCTGCACAAAGGGGTGTTCGCGTCCTTCATACTTGAGGCAGAACGCCTGCGTAGTGATGAAATCGGTGTCGATAAACGCCACCTTGTTGGCGTACTTGACGGCGAAATCAATATACTGCGCCTGGCCGAGCGCAATTTTGTCGTAGTCGGAATATTGCAGCGCGATCTCATCCCCGCCGAGGTGGGAGAAGACATAATCGCGGCCAAATTCCCACGCACTGGTGGTATTAAAGATATTCGCCAGCTTATTCACCAGCGTCGATTTACCGCTCGATTCACCACCCAGCACAGCCACGGTGCGCACAAAGAACGGTTTCACCTCGGTGGGGATATATTCCCAGTAGCGGAACGGATCCTGACGAATCTGCCCGCCGCTGATGCTCATAAAAGATCGACTGGGATCGACAACCACCGCTTCAATCCCCAGATGCTGCTGATACATCGGCGCATCCGGCGCTTCGCTGGTGTAAACGCAATCTGCTTCAATCCCTTGCTGTGCCAGAAACGTTTTCACCCCTGCACTCCACACATCCCAGCCGTGCGGATACGGTTCGATCCCCTCTTCATTGAACGAGTGGATACGGATATTTTTCTGGTATTTAAAGGTTTGCAGCAGCCAGCGCAGACGATCGCTGACCGTCGGCTGCTGTGACATGGCGCTGTTTTCAAACAGCTCACGATCGCGCGGATCGTCATGTCCCATGATGATATGCAGTTCATCCACCTGGCTGCAGGCGCGCTGGATCAGATAAATATGCCCGGTGTGCAGCGGATAGAACTTCCCGAACACCACGCCGACCGTTTTCTGCCGACGCGGAAATTCCAGCCCGAGGAAGCGATGCAGCGCTTCCAGCTTTTGTGCGCTGGGGCTTTTGATTTTGGCATTCAGCAACTGGCTTAAGTAGCCTTTGGTCATCCCGCTGGCATCCGCCACCTGTTGCAGCGTATGGCCCTGCTGGCGAATGGCGGTTTTCAGGTAGTCAAATGATGACACTGCGTGCCTCCTGCATGAAAAGTAATGAGGTCGCCATAAATGGCGACCCTACAAATATTTTGCACGAACGTAGGGTCGGCATTCATGCCGACCAGGCCGGTTTACAGCTCATCCAGAATCGCCAGCGCATCGGCCAGCTTCTTCGCACTGTAAACTTTCATACCGTCGATAGGTTTCTTGGGGGCATTGCCCGCAGGCACAATGGCACGCTTAAAGCCGTGCTTGGCCGCTTCTGAAATACGTTCCTGGCCGCTTGGCACCGGACGAATCTCCCCCGCCAGCCCGACTTCACCGAAGATCACCAGATCCTGCGGCAGTGGACGATCGCGCAGGCTGGAGACCATCGCCAGCAGTAACGCCAGGTCGGCACTGGTTTCGGTGACTTTCACGCCACCGACCACATTCACGAATACATCCTGGTCCGCCATCTGCAAACCACCGTGGCGATGCAGCACCGCCAGCAGAATCGCCAGACGGTTCTGTTCCAGGCCAACCGCCACGCGACGCGGGTTACCCATCATCGAGTGATCGACCAGTGCCTGAATCTCCACCAGCAAGGGGCGCGAGCCTTCCCAAACCACCATCACCGAACTGCCCGAGGTCACCTCATCACCACGGGACAGGAAGATGGCCGACGGGTTGCTGATCTCGCGCATGCCCTGCTCGGTCATGGCGAATACTCCCAGCTCATTCACCGCACCAAAGCGGTTTTTATGGCTGCGCAGGGTGCGGAAACGTGAATCGGCATCGCCATCCAGCAGCACCGAACAGTCGATGCAGTGTTCCAACACTTTGGGGCCAGCCAGCGAGCCATCTTTGGTGACATGTCCCACCATCACAATCGCCACGCCACGCGTTTTCGCGAAACGCGTCAGATAAGCTGCGGTCTCGCGCACCTGCGCCACGCTACCGGGCGAAGACTGGATCTCCGCCATATGCATCACCTGGATCGAGTCGATCACCATCAGCTTCGGCTGTTCCTGCTCGGCGATCAGGCAGATCTGCTCGATGCTGGTTTCCGACAGCATATTCAGATTTTCGGTGGGTAATCCCAGACGATGGGCGCGCATTGCCACCTGTTGCAGTGACTCTTCGCCCGTGACATACAGGGTTTTCATCCCCTCCGCCAGCTTACACATCACCTGCAACAGCAGCGTCGACTTCCCGGCCCCGGGGTTGCCACCAATCAGAATGGCACTGCCCGGCACCACGCCGCCGCCGAGCACACGGTCAAATTCTTTAAAACTGGTGGAGAAGCGTGGCAACGCCTCAAGGCTGATCTCGGAGAGCTTCTGCACCCGGCTGGTGCCCGCGCTACCGGCATAGCCACTCAGACGTTCGTTACGCGCGGCCGCAGGTGAGGCCGCAATGCGCACCTCGGTGATGGTGTTCCAGGCGTGGCAGGCGCTGCATTGCCCCTGCCAGCGCGGATAATCAGCGCCGCATTCATTACAAACGAACGCGCGTTTTGCCGCTTTGGCCAAATCAGTTCCTTAATTAACGCTCTTCGTGAATCAGGCTGCCGCTCAGGATGCAGAACACCCCCATCAGGTCAGCATGGCGGATAATAACCTCCGTCTGCTCATTCACTTTAGGTTTAGCATGATAGGCGATACCCAGGCCTGCGGTTTTAATCATCGGCAGGTCGTTAGCACCGTCGCCAATCGCCACGGTCTGCTCCGGCGCAATGGCAAAACGCTGCGCCAGATTGTTCAGGGTATCGGCTTTAAATTGGGCATCAACAATTTGCCCCACTACCTGGCCTGTCAGCTTGCCGTCGCGCATTTCCAGCTCGTTTGCTACTGCCGCCGCCAGATGCAGCGTGTCGCGCAGATAATCGGCGTAGTAGGTGAAACCGCCAGAGGCAATCGCCACCTGCCAGCCCAGCGCCTGCAACTTTTGCACCAGCGTGGTCAGACCCGGCATCAGCGGCAGCGTATCGCGCACCTGCTTCAGGATATTGGCATCCGCCCCGGTCAGCGTCGCGACACGCTCACGCAGGCTGGCTTTGAAATCCAGCTCACCACGCATTGCACGCTCGGTGACTTCCGCCACGCGCTCGCCGCTGCCTGCCAGTTTGGCAATTTCATCGATGCATTCGATCTGAATGGCGGTGGAATCCATGTCCATCACCAGCAAGCCGGGGGTTTTCAGATGGGGGATCTTGCCGAGTGGCGCGACATCAAAACCCACATCATGCGCCAGTTTCATGGCGCGCGGCGTCAGGGAGCCGGCCAGACGTATCACCTGGTACTCATCGACATTCCAGGCGCTGACGATAACCATCGCCGCACCCAGCTGATGCTGATAGTCGGTTAGCTTTTGTTTATCAAGCCCGCGCCCATACAGTAACCAGCCTGTCCGACCGGCACGGTAATCCAGCGGCATCACTTCATCACCGCTGAGGGAAAGGGGTAAGCCCGGCCAAAGAGACACATCGGCAGGCAGATCGCACCAGGTAAGACGATTTGGCATTACAGCTCCTGTAGGGACAACAAAACCACGCAAGAGGCTACCTTGTCTGCGCGGGTTCTGGCAACATAATTGCCAGGCTTTCTGTTGTTATGTCACACGGGTTTCTGATGGTAAAAACCGCACTGAAATTTCGCCTGCACCGCACGGTGATTGTTCTTATCTCGCTGGCCCTGTTAGTGGTGCTGATGCAGGGGGCATCCTGGTTCAGTCTCGGCCATCAAATGGCGCGTTCCGAACAGGTGGATGAACTCGCCCGTACCCTGACCAAACAGGTGGCGTTCAGCCTGCAACCGTTGATGGACAATAGCGACGATAATCGCCCGCAGATTGAAGCCGTACTGAATCAACTCACCGATAACAGCCGTATTCTTGATGCCTCCGTCTATGACGATGATGGCAGCCTGGTGGCACACAGCGGTGAAAACATCAATGTACGCGACCGCCTGGCACTCGACGGCAAACGCGCCGGCAGTTACTTCAACCATCAAATTGTGCAGCCGCTCAACGGGAAAGAGGGGCCGCTGGGTTTTCTGCGCGTCACGCTGGATACCCACGTGCTGGTCACCGAATCGCGCCAGGTAGATAACACCACCAATATTCTGCGCCTGATGATGCTGCTGGCGCTGGCGATCGGCATCATCCTGACCCGTACCCTGCTGCGCGACCGTCGTACCCGCTGGCAGCAATCGCCGTTCCTGCTCACCGCCAGTACACCGGTGAAGGAAGATAAAGAAGAAGAGACGACCACCGAAGAGACTAAATCTTAGGCCATTTTTTCGATGGTCACATCCAGCGCAGCCAGCTGTTGCTGCGCCTGGCGCGCAATCTGCCGGAATCCGTCACTAAACGCCCCCTCGGCTGCAATCGTCTGCCAGTAACTTTTCGCCATCGCACTGGCAGTACGCCAGATATCACCCGGCAACGAGAAATCGAGAGTTAAATTTACCTCGTCGCGCATATGCCCCAGCGAATTCGGGGCCAGCGCCATGGGTAACATGTCGTAAGCCGGAGTCAGTTGCAGCCGATCGCCACCCGTAAAAAATGACAGATTCCCGGCATGCATATCGCTATTGGCGATCAGGCGGCCAAAGGCCCATTGCAGCGTGCCACGATGTACTGATGCCTCATCAACGCGTTGCTGGTGTGCCAGCTCGCGCAGTGCATCGGGCCAGTGCTGCTGCCGCCCTAAAAATTCGGCACTGACCGCCTCAAGGGAACACATGCCGCGACGGCCCCGCTCGCCTTCACGATCAAAACGCTGGACTTCAAGAAACAGCTGGCCGCCCTGTTCGATAATCTGGCTCTGCGCCGCCGCCAGCCCCGCCGCCGCCAGTTGCCGCAGCGCTTGATCCTCCGCACGCAGCAAATCACGCCAGCGCTGGCTGCTTTCGCTCTGGCGCGCCACGGTGAATTTGACCAGACAATGGCGCTGACCGGATGTGGTTTCGGCGTAACACAGAAATTTGGGCTGCTCACCCGCCGCCGACGATCCGACTTCATCACCGTCCAGCACCTGCTGCGCCAGCTGCGGATAACGCATGATTTTTTGCCCGGCGCACAGCACTACCGGCGCTGATTGCTGCAACCAGCGCTGATACGCGGTAGCGCCCAGCAGGCAATTGCCTGGCATATCCATGCCGGTGACCGTCAGCGCCATCAGGCACTGTTCATCACTCCAGACGCGCAGATCCTCGGTCAGCCCAAGGGATTGCGCATTCTCCCGTCCCCAAAGCCGTCCAAGAAAACCCTGCGGACGCATATCACTGAGAAACCACGGCAATCCTTCGTAAAAGGTCCCGTTATCCTGCTCATCAAGATGGAGGCAACTGCCCTGCGGCCAGGTACGCACCAGCCAACCGGTCTGCACCGTTTGCCCCGACGGCAGCACCCGATAGAGGGGAAAACGGCTTTCGCCACGCAGCGGGCGCAGCAGGGCATAGCGCGTGGCGCGCGCTTTACCCCATCTGATGACCTGGTCCTGCTGACGTAACTGGCGCGACAGCGTTGCCTGGCTGATACCAAGACGACGCACCAGCTCGGGCGCGCCTAACGGGCCATCCAGCAGCTGTGAAGTGATATCGGCCATCCCGCCCCCACCGATGAATAGATTAATGAATAGATTCTAGCATAAAAAAAGGCCCGCTCAGCGGGCCTTCAGACGCAGAATCATCTCAATGATGAATAGATACTTTTAACGCTGCGTCAGTAAGTTCTCCAGCTCCGCCAGCGATGTCACCCGCCAGTCTGGGATAATGTCCTGCGGCAGCGGACGTGTGCCGTGATCGAGCCAGCAGGTTTTCAATCCGGCATTGATACCACCGAGAATGTCCGACTCCGGCGTATCCCCCACCATCAGCACACGTTCACGCGCCGGATTGCCAAGCAGCTCCAGCGTGTGATCGAAGATGGCGCGATCGGGCTTCGGCACCCCCACCTGCTCTGAAATCACCACCGTGGCAAAATAATCACGGAAGCCGGTGCGTTCCAGTCGCGCCTGTTGCAAGGCGGTGAAACCATTGGTGATGATCGCCATTTTCACCTTACCGTGCAGCGCGTTCAGCAAGCTGGCCGCGCCGGGCAAAGGCAGGCAAATCTCAGCCATCGCGGTGAGGAAACCGTGGTTCAGCACTTCAGGCGCTACGCTGAGCTTCTCACCCCAGCCGGTAAAACGGCGCGTCTGTAGCTGCAAGGCCGAAATTGCACCGTTCTGATAATCGACCCACAGCGGTTTGTTGATCGCCTGATAATCGGCGTAGTCTTGATCGGTGAATTGCACATCATAACCGGCAAACATGCGTTGCAGACCGGCATAGGCGTCGAAGTGAAACAGCGTGTCATCTGCATCAAAAATAATGCAGTCCCAATCGTTTAACATAGATCTCCTAAGCCAAAGGGCTACAGCGTTAACGCCATGATGATGGCATCTTCTCGTCCACTGGCAGTGGGGTAATAATTCGGGCGGCGGCTGACCTGGTGAAACTCCAGCTGCTCATACAAGGCAATGGCCGCCTGATTGGACGCGCGCACTTCCAGCCACAGCGTCATCACGTCGCGTTTCTCCAGCTCGGCAATCAAATGCTGCAACAGCTGGCGCGCGTAACCCCGGCGCTGGAAATCAGGATCAACCGCGATATTGAATAGCGAGGCTTCGTCGAGCACCACCTGGGTGATGGCAAAGGCCACCAGCTTGCCTTCCGCCTCAAAACGTAAATTTAAAAAACGCTCGCCCTGGTTGCTGGCAAACGTCTGTTCGCTCCAGGGAAAAGCGTGGCTGCGGCGTTCAATCGCCAGCAGTTGCGGCTGGTCTTCAGGGGTGAGTAAAGAGATGGCTGTCATGATTACACATCTGTTGCCAGAGGGCGCGTTTCGCCGCGCCGCTGCTGATTAATTCATTGAAAGCGGCTGTCGTAAAGGTGACGCCATTAAAGGGATGTGCACTTTCGATACCCAGCAACCAGCCGACACAATCTACCTGTTCCGGTAGCATCGGCAGCTGTTCCGGCGTCAGTGTCATCACCTGAGCGGGCTGCAGATGCAGCGTGCGCAATACATCCTGCACCAAAGGTTCGTGCAAGTCCGGCGCGTGTTCGGCCACCAGCACCAGCCGGGTGTCTGGCGAAAGACTCACCGCTATTTCGCCCTGCAGCACGCGCGGACGCCGCAGCTGATACTGCGTAATCCCCATTTGCTGTAAAAGCCAGTCGCGCCTTGATGTCATGCTGTTACCCGTTGTGCGGCCATAATGCGACGCTATGCTAGCAAACCCATCGAACATGCGCCAACAAAGCACTATAATCCCCGCTCTGATTTAACAGGAGCCATTCATGTCAGCTTTAACCCCGGCCAGCGAAGTGATTCTGCGCCACAGTGATGAATTTACCGCCCGCCATGTTTTATTTGCTGGCGATTTGCAGGACGACCTGCCCGCCCAGCTGGAAACCGCGGCAACACGCGTGCATACCCAGCAATATCATCACTGGCAGAACCTCAGCCGCCGCCTTGCAGAGCGCGCGGTGTATGGTCTGGTAGCAAGTGCCGAAGATGTTGCCGGCTGCGATACGCTGATCTACTTCTGGCCAAAGAACAAACCAGAAGCCCAGTTCCAGCTGCAAAACCTGCTCTCTCTGCTGCCGGTGGGTAGCGATATCTTTGTGGTGGGAGAAAACCGCAGCGGCGTCCGCAGCGCGGAAGGCATGATCGAACCCTGGGCCAAATTAGAGAAGATCGACAGCGCGCGCCGCTGCGGCCTGTATCACGGTCAGCTGGAACAGCAACCCGCATTTGATGCCGCCGCGTTTGGTGACAGCTACATGCTGGACCATCTCACTATCCATACCCAGCCGGGTGTATTCAGCCGTGACGGCCTTGATGCAGGCAGCGCGCTGCTGCTGTCGACGCTGACGCCGCATACCAAAGGTAAAGTGCTGGATATCGGCTGTGGCAGTGGCGTGCTGGCGACGGTACTGGCACAGCACTCACCCAAAGTTCGTCTGTGGTTGTGTGATGTGCATGCCGCCGCGATTGAAGCGAGTAAAGCCACCCTCGCGGCCAATGGCCTTGAAGGCGAAGTGTTTGCCAGCAACGTGTTCTCTGATGTGACCGGTCGTTTCGATCTGATCATCTCCAACCCGCCGTTCCACGATGGCCTGCAAACCAGCCTGGATGCGGCAAACACGCTGATCCGTGGTGCGCTGAAGCATCTCAATTCCGGCGGTGAACTGCGCATTGTCGCCAACGCCTTCCTGCCTTATCCGCAGGTGCTGGATGAAACCTTCGGTAACCATGAAGTGCTGGCACAAACCGGACGCTTTAAGGTTTATCGCGCGGTTTACGGACGCGGCGCGAAAGCACGTTAATTCAGAGAATTTGCTGACGCGGCGGCAGAAACGTTGCTTTTTGCAGCAATCGTTTCACCGTCGCGAAATATGTGTTGACGCATTGGGTAAAATCTCTAAAATGCGCCTCCGTGGTTAGCAATTCTTAAGGTATTGCGGGTATGCGAAGGTGGCGGAATTGGTAGACGCGCTAGCTTCAGGTGTTAGTGTCCTTACGGACGTGAGGGTTCAAGTCCCTCTCTTCGCACCAAAAATCACATCGTTTATATCGTAGCGCACTGCGCGAAGGTGGCGGAATTGGTAGACGCGCTAGCTTCAGGTGTTAGTGTCCTTACGGACGTGAGGGTTCAAGTCCCTCTCTTCGCACCAATGCGATGATATAAACAGACAACGCGATGCGAAGGTGGCGGAATTGGTAGACGCGCTAGCTTCAGGTGTTAGTGTTCTTACGGACGTGAGGGTTCAAGTCCCTCTCTTCGCACCAACGTTGTCATCCTTCCCGGCTTTATCTCCCCCGATTTTTATGGTTACTGAACACGCTCTGGCGTGATTTTGTCGTTTCTGCTTTTTCAGATCAGGTGAAAATTCACCGATACCGCGGCCAGTCCCCCCGCCAGCGCCAGGCAAGAAGGCAGCAGCAGGTAGTGACGCAGACGATGATGAAATAACATCACGACAGTCAGCAGCAGCGCCACCATCATCACCACACGCCACTGGCTGAAACTGGGTTCCCACAACGCGAAGACCGGCATCGCCGCGCAGGGTAACAAGACTCCCCAGCCGCTATCCAGACGTTTGCCCAGCATCCAGCTCACGCCCCACAACCCGCAGGCAGCCATCATCGCCATGATCATCGCGCAACCCTCAAATGATAAGAATTCCCATTATCATATGATAATATTTCTCATCTTGCAGCGGATTTTTTCTGCGCGGTGCCACGCGGATGACACTGCTACTGGAAAATGCTAAATTGCCGCCGATAACTATTTTGAAAACACAGCAATAATGTGCTCACTATCCTGGTGGAGAGAATATCTCGGCCGGATAGCGCTTTGATATTTCAGGGCTGTCACGAGTAATAATAATGAAATTACAATCTTACGAAGAATTGAAACACAGCAAATATCGTCTTTCAGTGATGCTTTTTCTGTTTCTTAATGTCGCTGTTGCACTATTTAGTTTGTTACCATTTTTAGGGGAGGAATCCAGCACCCATTCACTGCCAGCGGCATTGGTGGCGGGCTTTAGTATTACATTGCTTACCGTTTGTTTAATCATCCCAAAACTGAAATTCCCGCTATTAAATCCTGTCGCGCTGTTATTCGGTGCATTATGGGCATGGCACATCGACCATAAGTACCATCTGGTTTTTTATTTTGATGGCAGCTTTTTAATAATCAGCCTGTTAAGCGTATTTTTTGTCAGTGCTATTGCGCTCAGTGATTATTTAGTTGCGTTCTGCTTACATATCACGCCGCCAGTATTTACTGTTTTACTGCTGGATGATGGCCAGCATTTAGTGATGATTTTGTTCACCATCACCCTGCCGCTGATCGGTTTTTCATTACACCATTTGATGCGCCGCCGCTTTGATCATTTCACCCGGCGTCTGGTGCGCCAGCTGTATGAAGAAAAAGAAAGTTTTAGCGATTTAAGTATGCTGGACCCGCTGACCGGTTTGTATAACCGCCGTGGGCTGAAAAACCGGCTCGATACCATCCTGGAAAACCATGCGGGCAGCCACTTTGTGCTGCTGCTGGATATCGATCATTTTAAGGCTTACAACGACAACTATGGTCATGCCATGGGCGATCAGGCGCTGGCTCGGGTCTCAGTGGCGATTCGTGATGCGGTGCGTTCGCGGGATGTGGTGACCCGCTACGGCGGTGAAGAGTTTCTGGTGCTGATGACCAACGTTAACGCCTCTATTGCCATGAAACTGGCGGAACGGATTCGCCAGTACGTGCTTAACCTGGAAATCCCCCATCGGTTTAATGAGCGGGTTTCAACTCACGTCACCATCAGTGCGGGTATCGCCCCGATTTTTGCTGATGATTTTGATCAGGCAGTGTCCAATGCCGACCGCGCATTGTATGTGGCAAAAAATCAGGGACGTAACACCATTCTTGCCTGGGAAGATTTACCGAAAACCGCCCTGAGCAGCAAAGATCTGGCCTGAAATTCACCAGGGGCGCATGAATGCGCCCCTGACGATCTTGTGAGGTTAAGCGGGAACGATTATCATTTGTTTTTCGCTTACCGTTTTCATTCAGGATCGGCATGGCCATTATCACTCGTCAGGATCATCGCTTCAGCGAACATCCACTGATCTTTATGCAGAGCGATCGCCTACTTGCGAGCGCGCTGGAAGATCTGATGCGTGAGCAGCGCAGCTATATGCTGGAAACCATCAAACTCGGCCAGCCCGCCCCGGCAGGTACGCTGACGCTGGCCGAATGGTCTGCCACTCCCCATTACCGCCGCCTGACGCAACGCTACAGCGATCATCTCTACCGTAATCACCCCGATGTACAGCAGGAAGCCAAGCCGCTCCAGTCGCTGTGGGCGCAATGGTATTTCGGCCTGTTGTTGCCCCCCCTGATGCTGGCGCTGCTGCTGGAGCCGCGGGCACTGAACTGCGCGCCCCATCTGATTCACGTTGAGTTCCATGAAAACGGCCATCCCTGCGCCTTCTGGATCGATGTGCAGGAAGATGAAGACGCCCGCTACCTGAATTCGCAACAACGTATCGACCGCCTGATTCAGCAGCTGCTGATCCCGGCAGTGAACGGCATGACGCAGCACGGCGATATCAACGCCAGGCTTATCTGGAACAACATGGGTTTCTCCTTCTGGTGGTTCCTCGGCGAGCTGAAAACATTACTGCCCGCCGCCGTGGTGTCACAGCTGGAGCAGGCATGGTTCTTCAGCCAGTCCCTGCTGGATGGCAGCGATAATCCGCTGTATCGCACCATGATCCCGCGTAACGGCGAGATGGAACGCCGCAGCTGCTGCCAGCGCTATCGTATTCCCGATGTTGAACGTTGCGGTAACTGCACGTTAAAAGTGGTGTAAAGCCTGCGCATTCTGTTACAGATTCTCCCTTTCTCCCGTTTACAGCAGAAAAGGCTTATGGCAGCTTTTAGGCTTCGTTTTTGCCGGAGAAAAAAATGAGCCTGGAATCGGTACGGCACTTCTTTGCCGAACACGCACCGGATGTCGACATCATTGAGATGCCAGAAAGCACCGCCACCGTGGAACTGGCCGCACGCGTTCACGGCGTGGAGCCGGGGCAGATCGCCAAAACCCTGTCGTTAAAGGTTAAAGATAACGTCGTGCTGATTGTCACGCGCGGTGATGCGCGCCTCGACAACCGTAAACTGAAAGCCGCGCTGGGTGCCAAAGCACGCATGCTGAGTGTTGATGAGGTGGTGAACTGGACCGGTCATCCGGTCGGCGGCGTCTGCCCATTCGGGCTGGAAAACCCGCTGACCGTGTATTGCGATGTGTCACTGCGCGGTTTTGCGGAAGTGTTGCCCGCAGCAGGATCGATTCATAGTGCGGTACGCATTTCACCGCAGCGCATGGCCGATCTCACTGCGGCAAAATGGATTGATGTGTGCGAGTCGCGTTAACGCGAGTCGCGTGCCACAGCTCCGGAGATTTGAATGCCACGCGTTTCACGCCCAAAGGCGACAAACACGCAGATCAGCACCGCCACCGTCCCGGCAACAATTGCCATCCCTAAGCCATAGTTGCCGCCGTGGGCCTCGGCAATCCGCGACTGCAACGTCGCGTTGACCGAGGCAATCAGGTTACCCAGCTGATAGACGAACCCCGGCAGCACGGCACGGGCGTTGGCGGGGACCAGCTCCGTCAGGTAGGTCGGAACCACACCCCACGCGCCCTGCACCATAAACTGCATCAGAAACGCACCAATCCCAATCATCCACGTACCACTGGAAAAGGCCCACAGCGGCAGCACCGGCAATGCGAGAAATGAGGCCAGCATAATGGCTTTTTTCCGCCCGATACGCTCCGACAGTGAACCGAAGAAGATGCCTCCCAGCATGGCAGCGATGTTGTAGCTGATGGCGATAATACTCACGGTATGCGGATCAAACTGATGCTGCACTTTCAGGAAGGTGGGATAGAGGTCCTGCGTACCGTGGCTGAAGAAGTTAAAGCACGCCATCAGCAGCACCATGTAGATACAGATTTTCCAGTGCTGGCGAATAATCGGCAGCAATGCCGTGCTCTCTTTACGCTGACGCGCCGCCAGCCAGACCGGTGATTCCGGAACTTTAAAATAGATAAACGGCAGCAGCAGGATGGGCAGAGCGCCAATCATAAACATTCCACGCCAGCCCACGCTCTCGAAGAACAGGCCAAAAATAATCGACGCCAGCAGATAACCGCACGGATAACCGGCCTGGAAAATGCCGGACATCAATCCACGCGAACGGTCCGGAATGGTTTCCATCGCCAGCGACGATGCCACACCCCAGATCCCCCCCATCGCTACGCCGTAAATGACGCGGAATGTCAGGAAGGCAGCGAAGTTAGGTGACCACGCCGACAGCAGCTCAAACAATGAAAACAGCACGATATTGAGCATCAGAATCGGCCGACGGCCATATTTCTCCGCCAGACGCCCAAACACCAGCGCGCCAATCGGTCGCACCGCCAGGGTGAGCATAATCGCGATAGAGACATCTGAAACGCTGGTGTGGAAATACTGAGCCAGATCGCTCAATACAAACACCAGGATAAAAAAGTCGAACGCGTCCAGCGTCCAGCTGGCGAAGCTGGCAAAAGCCACATTTCGCTGCGTTGCAGTCCAGTTAAACATAGGGGGTATCCTGTCTGACAGCGTCCGGATCGTTGGCCGGACATTCTTGTGAACGTTACCGTGCGAATGATTGCATCGGTTATTATTATGTTAACTATTTGTATATAGCATGTCAGAAAGGGGGGCTGTGGCGGGGAATTGTCAGCGAGTGCTTCGGGCTGTAAGCAAGCATGTCACACGGTCATTGCCACAGGATGACCGTGTGTTGTTGATTATTTCAGACCATTAAAGGCCTGTTCGAGGATCTCCAGCAGCAGCGGGTTATCTACGCTGTGCAATACATGCACCAGTGCACCGGCATTTTCCGGGATGCCGACATCCAGGCGCAGCGGCGTGCGATAACGCCAGCTTTTACCACGCGTTGCTCCGGGGCGTAGCTCCACATCGACATGATAATCCATGCCGTCGGCGACACGCTGATTCAGCAACCAGGCCACCACCAGCGCATCATGGATCCAGCAACCGGGCAGATGGCGCGTGCGGATGGAGTAATCAATCCACGGCCGCAGAGTTTCACGCACAAACTGGGTGAGCGGGTGATCGTTTACGGTCAGACGGTTGAGATCCTGATGTGTCATCAGCGTTTGCGTGGTGGCATCCATCGGTACCAGCGTCACCGTCGCGCCACTGTGCAGCACCTGATGCGCGGCCTCCGGATCAAGACCAAAGTTGGTGTCCTTGATGTAATCATCCAGCGCGAACACCCCGCCCATAATCACAATCTCCGCCACCGCTTCCGCCATCTGCGGATAACGTTGCAATGCCTGCGCGATGTTGGTGAGCGGGCCGATAGCTACCAGCGTAAATTCACCGGGGTTATCACAAATCAACTGGCCCATCACCCCAGCGGCATCATTGCCATCTGCGGGCAGCAGTTGTGGCTGACGCACGCCACGCCACAGCTCGGCCAGTTTCTGATCTTCCACCCCGTCAAGACGGGCGCGCCACGGAGCCGGATCTTCACGCAACGCCTGTCTGGCCCCCTGCACCACCGGGATATTGACGCCCAGCCGTTGTAGCAAGTCCTTCGCCACCTGCGCTCCTACCGCACAGGGCGTATTGCCGCTGACGGTGGTAATTAACTCCAGCGATAACGCAGGCGACGCCAGTGCTAAGGCCAGCGCCAGGCCGTCATCGGTGTTTGCACCGGCAATACCATTCCCCGGATCACAATCAATAATCAGTCTTTTCATGATGTTATTTATTTTTTTCTGGTAAGTTGGCAACCACAGGACTCACCGATCTCCAGATGGTGAGGAAATTCCGCCAGCTCCGCCTCGCCATCCCCGTTTTTCAGCATGGCAATCGCGCGCTGCGCCATTTCGCGTAGCGGCTGGCGTACCGTCGTCAGCGCCGGCACATGGAATGCCGACTGCTCGGTACCGTTAAAACACACCAGCGCGACATCATGCGGCACACGCAGGCCATGTTCAGAAAAAGCACGAATGCAGCCAATCGCTTGCCCTTCGTTGCTGGCAAACAACGCGCGCGGTACGCGGCCACTCTTCAGCATTTGCTGCGCGGCCTCGTAACCGCCCTGCCGCGAATAATCGGCGGGGAAAATCAAACTATCATCAGCCTGCACCCCATATTCCGCCAGTGCATCGCGCCAGCCCTGAATACGATCCTGGGTATTCAGCATCTCCAGCGGGCCGCTGATCATCCCCACCTGCTGATAACCATGACTGAGCAGATGGGTCGTCACCTGACGCGCCGCTTCGCGTTCATTCACCCGCAGCATGCTGACGCCCGGCTGGGGTTCCACACGATCGAGCATGACCAGCGGTGTACCGCTGGCCTTGATTAAATCGATATAGGGATGACGGTCGACGCTGTTGTAAAACAGGCCATCAACCTGACGATTCAACAGTCCCTGAATCAACTCCAGCTCGCGCTGGCGATCATCACCGGCATCCCCCAGCAACATGACATGACCGTGATTCAGCGACTCCTGCAACAAGGCATGCGCCATCGCTGCAACAAACGGGTTGGCGATATTCGGCACCACTAAACCGAACGTTTTGGTGCTGCCCGAAGCCAGCGCACGCGCGACGGCATTAGGCCGATAGCCGGTTTGCTTAATCGCCTCCAGCACCCGCTGGCGTGTCGCTTCCGCCACCGGACGTGGCCCGTTGTTGATGACATAACTCACCACCGCGACCGACGTACCCGCGACTTTAGCGACATCGCTGCGCGTAATATTCCCGGATGACGATTTAGCCAATAGCCTGCCTCTTTTTATGCCCGATACATCAATGTGTTAACCTGCTGTCAGATCGCATCATCCGGCAGATTCAGGTCACGCCCACGCGTTTCCGGTGCCACAAAGGTGGTCAGAAAACCGATGGTCGCCATTGCCGTGAAGTAGACAGCAATCGCCCACCAGTGGCCGGTAAACGACAGCAGCGCCGCCGCAACCAGCGGTGCAGTGCCTCCTGAAAGGATAGACCCCAGCTCCTTCGCCACCGCCATCTTGGTGTAACGATGTTTAACACCAAACATCTCGACTCCCCAGGCGGCCTGCACACCAAAGATGCCGAGTGACGCCAGCGCCATGCCGACCACCATCACCGGGATCACCACTGCCGGTTCACGGCTGTCGAGCAGATGGAAGGCAGGCCAGGCGTAGAACATCAGCAGCAAACAGAAACCGCGATAGGTGATACGGCGGCCAAAGCGGTCAGAGAGCCAGCCCGCAAACGGAATGATCAGGAAACCCAGAATGGATGCGATAAACACCGCGGTGGTGGGCACCGATTTGTCCACCATCAGCACTTTCGCCACATAGCCGACGATAAAGCCCTGAGCCAGATAAGAAGGACCGTTTTCGCCGATGCGCAGACCCACCATGGTCCAGAAGGCGCGGCTGCGCTGCCAGAAACCGCGCGTATCCGCAGGTACAGGGCTTTCCAGTTGGGCATGACGCTGTGCCTGCAGTTCAGCCTGCTGGCGTTCAAATACCGGGGTTTCGCGCAGATGACGACGGAGCCACAATGCCACCAGCGCAATCAGTACGCTGCTGAGGAAAGGAATACGCCAGCCCCAGGCGAGCAGGCTTTGCTGATCCATCTGTACCACCGCCAGCCACACCAGCGACGCGATCAACGTGCCGCTATTGGAACCGAGCGCAATCACCGATGACACCAGCCCACGGCGTTCAACCGGCGCATATTCGCCCAGCATCACCGTGCCGCCGGAGAGTTCAGCCCCGGCCCCCAGCCCCTGAGTAAAGCGCAGCAGCACCAGGCAGGCGGGTGCCCACAGGCCAATGCTGGCGTAGGAAGGAATAAAACCGATCAGCGTGGTTGAGGCCCCCATCAGAATGATGGTGGTGATCATCACCACTTTGCGTCCTTTGCGATCGCCAATCCAGCCAAACAGCAGTGCCCCGATCGGACGGGCAATAAAACCGACCGACCAGGTAGCAAAACTGGAAAGCAGCGCCATGGTCGGGCTGGCTTCGGGGAAGAACACATCGCCAAAAATGATACCGGCGGCCAGGCCATAGAGCGCGAAATCCGCATACTCCATGGCCGTTCCCAGCCAGCAGGATAAGGTGGCACGCCAGAAATCTTTGCGGCCAGCCGAGGTTGCAAGCCGCTCATCAGCAGCCGAAGAAGAAGACAGTGCGCGTTGTTGCGAAACGGAGTGATGTACCGTCATAACCATTTCCCTGATAGATGAAGATCAATCAAACGCCCTTCCGTGGGTAGGTTCCCTTGCAACAAGCGGAACGCCCCGGTAGCGACGTTTAGTGGGCAAACCTGGATGAAAGGTCAGTAAAGGATTCCCTGGTGTTGGAATTCTCTTATTCGCCAGGCTTTGCCGATGTTTTTTTCACCGATCGCATTAATAAGGCAAATGTAACTGCATCATCTCAAGGCCAACTTATTCCGTGGTACCGTGAGCTATCACTGTGTAATTAGTCTATCTACGCGCGTAGATAAATCAAGTGATCTTAGTAAAAATAATTAATTTATCTTTACTATTACTCAGGGGTTAACGATAAAAATGGCGTCAATTCATGACATTACATTCAATGCGCGAGAGCAAAAAACCGTCAAAGAAGGACCTGATTAACGATTTCTGCTTATCATTAGCAAAGTGGCGACTGATCCTGCATCGCGCCTCTTGTCGCATATTTCAGTTAAGGTTTAATGACAAATGCGAATTTGTCTTAAATCCTGCCGACCTGACAGGTCCTGCAGAATCTGCATTACACTGGAGAAAATCATTCAGGAGCGTTATGACCATCATCCTTATGCGACACGGCAAACCCGACCATCCGGTGAGCGGGCGCTTCACGGCGCGGGCGCTGGCCGACTGGTGCGAAGGTTATGATCAGGCTGATATCTGCGATTCACCACCACCGCGCAGCCAGGCCATTGCTGGCCTTGCCAGTGTGATCGCTTCCAGCCCGTTGCCGCGTGCGCGCTCGTCACTGGCGCGGCTGGGATTGCAGCCCCATGCGGTGGATGCGGTATTCAGCGAAGTGGCTATCCCCCACCTGCCATTTGAACGTTTGTATCTGCCGCTTAACGTCTGGCTGGCGCTGCTACGCCTGCTGTGGCTATGTGGCTACGCCGGACATGTGGAATCGGTGCAGCATGCCCGCCAGCGCGCCTGCCAGGCGGCTGATAAACTGATTACCCTGGCGGATAGCGGCACCGTGTTGCTGGTTGGCCACGGCATTATGAACAAGTTGATTGCCCGCGAACTGCGCAAGCGCGGCTGGCAGGCAGAAAAACATGCCAGCAGCCGCCACTGGAGCAGCGCCATTTATCACCGGCCCTTTATTTAAGTGTGAAATAGCTCAGCACTTCACAGCCCTTACCGGCCTGCGGTGTTGCCACCACCTGCATCTGCACCAGGTCAATGACGCTGAGCGAGCCATCTCCTTCATTGGCAATCAGCAGCGTGCGCCTGTCATCGCTGAAGCAACCGTCCATCGGTTTATTGCCGACCACGATATCACCCAGCGGATTGAGCAGATCGTCAAACAGCGTGATCACCGCTTCGTGATCGCCAATCGCCACCAGCCGTTCACCATCGGGACTGAAGCGGACCACCTGACAAGGTTGTTGATGCCCCGGCAAACGCACGCGCTGGCGGATACGATGGCTCTGGCGATCCACGACATACAGCAGTGGGGCATCCCCGGCACTGGCCACCAGATAGGGATGTTTCGGTGATGCCGCAATACCGGCGATCGGACCAGGCAGCAAAATGTTGTCGATGACCCGCCCTTCAGCCTCGCACAAATCGACCACCGTGATACTGGCGTCCTCTTCATTGTCGGTAAACAATTTACGACCGCTGGGGGATAGCGCCAGCCGATGGGCATTGTGTGACGGCAGTGCGATGGTCTTCTCGACCCGATCGCTGGCCGGATCGATCACCGCCACCGCCGCGCTATTTTCGCAGCAGAGATAAACTTTGCCATCGCGCCCCAGCTGGCCGCTGTGCGGTGCCTGTAACGGTGAGAGATCGATAAAGCCGCTAATCACGCGCTGACGTAAATCAATCACCGCCACTTTATGGCCGGGATGCGGATTTGCGCCGTGAATGCCATCACCGTAAATCGGTACATAGGCTTTCCCCCACTGGGGTAGCATCAGTAATTCATGGGGCCGCGGTGGAAAAGCATTCAGCTCCTGCTCCACGGCAAAGGTGTCCGGGTTAAGAAACAGTACGCGATTGCCCTGCTTATCAACCGCCAGTAGTCCGCGGTGACCTGGCTGCATAGCGCCTCCTTTTTGTTAACAGCTTCCCTTAAGCGTAGCCAATATGCCAGGACCGTAAAAAAAACAACAGCGTCAGTGCTGCATCTGACACGGACTTTTTAATTTCCTCGCATCCTGCCACAGGACAGATCTATTTTATTAGGAATAGTCTCAATGGGATTTAATTAAATCAGTCCGTATTAATTGATCTATTTCACACTCATTTTATCAGTAACGGTTCATTTATTTTACGGTTTATCTGAAAGAGAAAAAAAGTGATAGCCTCGCACGCCGGAATGCTTTATTAAGCAGGTGTAGTATTTTACACACAGCCGTGAGGAAACAAGAGCGCGCCAGGCGCCAGCATCAGGGAAAACCCAACCACTATAATCACAATAATCAGGTGCACCATGACAACAAAACGCCTACAACCTGCCCGTATGCTGTGGCAAAACTGGCAAAAAATTGCCTTTACCAGCCAGATGTTACTGCAAAAAAAGCAGCTGAATGCCGTACCCGCACCGGAATACGATCCGAGCGAAGAGGATAATGTGGTGTTGATTTCCGGACAGAAAGATCTGCCGGAAATACCAAAAATAGTCTGGATGTATTGGGAAAATGAATATTTACCTACATCAATGATGTTAAATATTCAAAAAATCCGCAAGGATAACCCTGATCACCAGGTGCACCTGTTGCATCGTCAGAATGTAGAAGAAGTGCTGCCGGATTTTGTCTTCACTTCCGCTGAATTAAGCCTGCAACAAAAGAGTGAAGCAATTCGGCTGGAATTATTGTTGCGCTACGGCGGTATCAGCATTGATTGCAGTGCCTTGCTGTTTGAAGATCTCAGCTGGGTTCATCGTGTGCATCAGGAACAGCGCATGGACGTGATTGGCTTCTATTGTGAAGTCTCGACCATGAATTATCTGTCACCCGTAATGGAAAACTGGTTTATTGCCGCTGCCCCGAATAATCCCTTTATCCGCGAGTGGCAAAAACAGTACGCGCCGATTAAACATCTTGGCGGCCAACGTTTTTTCAGCGAACTGAATAAGCGCGATGACTATTATCTGCTGACGCAAAAAATTGCCGAGCCGGAGCAGCAATTATGCTCACTGGCGCAGCAGGCCGCGATGCGTGAATACCGCCGGGCAAATGTCTATTTGCGCAAAGGCCAGGCCAATGCGTATTTCTATCAGCGCCTGAGCGGGTGGAACAGCGCCGCTTTTGCCCGGTCAGTATTATTTCAGCAGCGCCCGCATAACCCGCCACCGGTGATCAAACTGAGCGGTAATGAGCGTCTGCATCTCGACTTTAATCTGCGTCTGGGTAACTACAATCGCACCAGCCTGCTGGGTGAGTTAATGCAGCCACATGCACCCATTGCGCTGGCGTCTCCCTCAGCCATCAACAAAGCGCGCGCGTAGCCAGTGAATAAAGGTGGTGACTGCCCGTGGCACCTGGGCCGCATAAGGGCGCACCACCCATAAACGATCGGCAAACGCATCAACCGACTGCCACTGCGGCAGTACCTGCTGCAATGTCCCGGCGGTCAGTGCCGCGCTGGCGCTAAAATCCGGCAACATGGCAATCCCTAAGCCCTGCAAAGCGGCATCACGGATCGATTCGCTATTGTTGGTGGCAAAATTCCCCTGAATCCTGACCTGTACGGTTTCGCTGGCGTCGCTGCGCTGGCAAAACCGCCACTGGGGCGATTCCAGCCCGCGCGGGTAATACAGGCAATTATGCTGCTGCAACGCCTGCGGTGTTGCTGGCGTACCGTACTCCGCCAGATAAGCAGGCGACGCCACCAGCAAGGTATGGGTTTCGCACAGTGGCAAGGCGACATGGGTTTCCGGCAGCTGCTGGCTATGACGAATTGCCAGATCGAACCCCTCGCTACCGAGCGATACCAGCCGATCGGTCACATCCAGCTGTAAACGCACCTGCGGGTATTCCCGCAAAAAATCGCCGATGATTGGCACCAGCTGCTGGCGGGCAAAGGCCACAGGGGCGCTGACACGCACCATTCCGCGTACCGGACCGGCTTCATCGCGCACACTGAAAAAACTTTGTTCAATACGCGCAAAGGGATCGCGCAGCTCCTCCACCAGCTTTTCCCCGGCGGAGGTGAGACGCACACTGCGTGTGGTGCGCAACACCAGCGCCACACCTGCCATCTCTTCCAGTTCTTTTATCTTTTGGCTCATCGCCGCCTTGCTGACGTCGAGGCGTTCAGCCGCGCGGGTAAAACTCCCCAGCTCGGCCAGCACCGTGAGCCAGTGCAGGTGCACCCAAAGTGCGTCGGTTTTTATCTCTTTCATCATGATTGTTCAAAATAATAAATAATCATTTCAGGCAGCGCGCTTTTTCTTTACCGCGGCACGCGGCAGCATAGCTTCACATCCTACTCTTTTCATGTGAGCAAAAACGAGGGTTTAATCATGCCGCTACTCCAGTTCGATGTTATTCAGGGCCGTTCTGAATCAGAATTACGTACTCTGCTGGATGCCGCCCATCGCGCCGTCTTAACCGCGTTTAAAGTTCCGGCACGCGATCGTTATCAGATTGTTCACGAAAACAAAAGATATCAGATGGTTTTCCAGGATACCGGCCTCGGTTTTGAACGAAGTGACAACCTGGTGATGGTGCGGGTGTACACCAGCCCAAGAAGTGAAGAACAGAAAACGCTATTCATGGCAGAGTTAGCACGCGAGTTGCAGGAAAACTGTGGCGTGCAGGGCAACGATCTGATGATTAGCTTTATTACGAATAACAAAGGTGACTGGAGTTTTGCCGATGGCGAAGCACAGTATCTGACTGGCAAACTCTGATCCTCATTCCTGCATCCCTGCTGGCAGCAACCCAATGCTGCCAGCCCAAACCATAGCCCGCCTAAACCCGCTTTAAACAAATTCAAATCAACCGCACAAATCTGACTGGTCATGTTGCAGCCATGTGACAGCCAATATAGATTGACGCAAAAACCCCCGCAGAGGGTCGTAACGCATGGAATGCGTTTTTAATTTGCCTGAGGATCTGAATCTTGTCCGAACTCATATCGGTTGTACTTTTTTTGGCTGCGATCGCAGTCTATTCCTACAAAGCCGGGCGAAATAAGTTCTGGTTTGTCCTGATTTTGGTTTTGCTTACCCTGTTTATCGTGCTGAATACCACGCTGTATGCCAGCAACTATTTTACCGGTGACGGCATCAATGACGCAGTACTCTATACCCTCACCAACAGCCTGACGGGTGCGGGGATCAGCAAATACGTGGTGCCTGCCATCGGGCTTATCATTGCGCTGTTTTTGCTGTTCTGCCTGCTCTCCTGGCTGTTACGCCGCCGTAAACAGCAGCATCATCTTGGCTGGAGTCTGCTGGCTATCGCCTGCGCTGCGGGTTCGGTACAAACCACCCCGGCATTTCGTCAGGTGAAAGATTTGATCGTCTCCCATAACCGCCAGGCGGATTCTGACTTCGAGAGCTATTTCAAAACGCCAAAATCGGTCATTGCCGAGCCGAAGCTCAACCTGGTCTACATCTATGGCGAAAGTCTGGAACGTACCTACTTTAATGAGCAAACCTTTCCCGGACTGGCTCCCGAACTGAGCCGGGAAAAAGATCAAAGCCTGGATTTCAGTAACACCGAGCAACTGCCAGGCACCGATTACACCATTGCCGGGATGGTCGGCTCACAGTGTGGTATCCCGCTGTTTGCGCCATTCCAGGATAACGCCTCGGCAGCGCTTTCCAGCTTCTTTCCGCAGAATGTTTGCCTCGGCGATATCCTGAAAAACTCAGGCTATGAGAACTGGTTTATTCAGGGCGCGGATTTGCGCTTTGCCGGTAAAGACACCTTCCTCAAGTCACACGGTTTTGACCCGGCCCATATGTACGGTGCCCAGGAGCTGAAAGACCGCGTCACCGATCCCAACTATCGTAATAACTGGGGTTATTACGATGACACCGTAATGGATGAGGTGTTTAAGAAGTATGAGGAACTGTCACGCCAGCAAAAACGTTTCGCGCTCTTTACTTTGACGGTTGATACTCACCACCCGGATGGTTTTATTTCCCGGACCTGTGAACATAAAAGCTATAGCTATGACGGTAAACCTAACCAGTCTTTCAGCGCTGTCGCCTGTTCACAGGAACATGTAGCACGCCTGATTGAACGCATCAAAGCCTCGCCCTGGTTTAAGAACACCATCATTGTGGTGACGTCAGACCATCTGGCCATGAACAATACCGCGCATCAATATCTGATCCAGCAACCGCGTCATGACCTGTTTATGGTGATCCGTGGCGATCAGCCTGAGGCAAAAGTGCTCGACGGCAAACGGAGTACGCTGGATAACGGTGCCACGGTGCTGGATATTCTCGGTGGCGATAAGGCCATTGGCCTCGGCCGTAGTGGCCTCAGCATGCCGTCGCTGTCAGCTCAGTTTGATGACATGACGAAGAAAGTACTGGCGTGGAAGCCGGATATCATCCAGCTATGGAATTTCCCCAGCAAGCTCAATGCGTTCACCGTCGATCAGCAGAAAGGTACCTTTAGTTTCTCTGGCACCACCTTCAGGCTGCCGATTCTCTTCCGCGTAGGCGATAAACGTGTGGAGCCGCTGCCAGAGGGGGAATATTCCGCCCCGCTACGCTATCAGCTGGCGGACTTTGCCGCTGCGGATAAGTTTGTCTGGGTTGACCGCTGCTTTAAGATGGCTCGCCTGTGGCAGCCTGAACTGGCGCTTTCCGGCGATCTTTGTGTTGCGATGGGGCAAATGGGGGGCCAGCCAAGCGTGACGCGTATCGATAAGCCAGTGTGGAAAGGTAAAGCCACCTTCCCGCAAACCGCTCTGAGCGATGCGCAGTATCAGCATAACGAGCAGCAGATTCGTATCGAAGACAATGCCATTCGCTACAGCGCCGACAGCTTTATGCTCAACGTGCCGGGTGCACCGCAGAACATCAAAAGTTTCACCGGTATTTCACGCCCGGAACTGTGGGGACGCTGGTCCAACGCCAATCTGGCCCCGGAGGTCAACATTGAATATGTTGACCCACTGCCAGGCAGTTTTGATGTGGTGATCACCGCACGCGCCTTTGGCCCGAATGCCCATCGGCCGATCCCGGTGCGGGTCGGTGATCAACAGCAGGACATCACCCTCGGGGATGATCTTTCAACCACGACGCTGCATTTCACCAATCCTGGCGGCAGCCATAATTTAATCATCTCACCGCCGGAACCACAGCTATCCAATGTGGGAAATATTATCGGCCAGGATCCACGTAAATTAGGCATCGGCATGGTGGATATTAAAATTATTCCTCAACCGCAGAGTTAAATTGAATTATGTCATTTCTCAAGCAGGGATGACATAATGTTTCAACCAGCCACATAATATATATTTCGGATCATCACGGTGCGCCCTGCACCGTGATTCCGCTATTTCAGTCAAATCACTCCACGCCATAAATTTTATTTCACATCATTTAGCCAACCAAAAACCCATTATTCAGCCATTCGCCACCTGCGTTTATTTCATCAAAAAACAATCACGCAGATAAAATAATTCTGGCACGCGATATGCTTTATTCCCCTGCCACAACATTTAATAAGCAAAACTGAAATTCATTCAGGTAAACACATCACAGGGGCATTTTATGGCGTCAAGTGGACTGAAACAGAAATTGGGGCTGGTCGATCTGTCGTTACTTGGCATTGGATCGATGATCGGATCCGGCTGGCTTTATGCGGCGCTAAATAGCTCCGGTTACGCAGGCAGTAACACCGGCTGGGCATGGGTGCTGGGGGCGGTTATCGTGCTGATGATCGGTCTGGTGTACGCCGAGTTATCATCAGCGCTGCCACGTGCGGGTGGCTTTGTGCGCTATCCCAACTATTCGCATGGCAACATCGTCGGCTTTGTTATTGGCGTCAGCTCACTGCTGGCCTACACCAGCACTGCCGGGGTTGAAGTGGAAGCAGTACGACAATACGCCATCTACTGGTGGCCCGCACTCGGTCACGCTGACGGTAGCCCAACCGGACTCGGTTTTGCCGTACAGATTGGCCTGCTGGTGGCATTTTTCCTGCTGAACTACTGGAGCGTCAGCTTCTTTGGTCGCGTGAATACCATTGTGACCACTTTCAAATTCATCGTACCGTTACTGACAATCGGCACGCTGCTGTTGTACTTCCATGCTCCTAACCTTGATGTACCACCGGCTCCCCCAGGCGGAGCGCATGGCGTATTCAGCTCGCTGACCGGCGCAGGTATCGTGTTTGCCTACCTCGGGTTTCGCCAGGCGGTGGATTTCGCCAGTGAAGCAAAAAACCCGCAGCGCAACGTACCGCTGGCCATCGGTATCGCGATTGCCGTCAGTTTTGTCATCTATCTGGCACTGCAATACGCCTTTATGGGCGCAGTACCGACCGATTTGCTGTCGCAACATGGCTGGGCAGGACTGAAGCAGGTGTTCCAGTCACCCTATGCCGATCTGGCACGCAGCCTTGGCCTGACCTGGCTGATTAACCTGATCCTGATTGATGCGGTGATTTCACCCGCCGGGACCGGCAACATCTATCTGGCAGGTGCCGCTCGCGTGCTGTTTGCCTGGGCGCGTAATGGCCATCTGTTCAAAGTATTTGGTGAAGTGGATGCGAAATCCGGCGTACCGCGGGGTGCGCTGTGGTTGTCGCTGCTGCTGGCTATCGTCTGGACGCTGCCGTCAGAGTTCCAGGTTTGGGGTGGTCTGATTGGCGCGGTGACCTCCGCGACCGTCTTCACCTATATGCCCGGTCCGGTAACGCTAGGGGCCTTCCGTAATCATCTGCCGGATATGCAGCGTCCATTCCGTTTGCCAGTCGCCGCCATTCTCAGCCCGCTGGCATTTGTCGCCAGTACCCTGCTGATTTACTGGAGCGGCTGGTCGGTGAATGAAATCCTCATCCCGATACTGATTGTTGCCTGGATTGGTTATGCCATTTTTGGCAAGAAAAACAGCCAGTTTAGCCGCGATTTGCAATGCGCCTGGTGGCTGCTGGCCTATTACATTGCCGTGATGGTGATTTCTATGCTGGGAACTTACGGCGGCAGCGGAGTGATTAGCACGCCACTGGATATGATTCTGGTCATTGTCGCCTCATTGGTTTGCTACTTCTGGGGAGTGAAAGCCAGCCTGTCTGTCCCTGCCATCACGGATGAAGAGGATGAAACCCCGTCATCCGGCAATAACGTCAGCGGAAAATACGCACACAATTAAGCCTTTCCCGCCTGCACTTCGGTGCAGGCCAACCCGCCTTCACATCGCGTTACTCGTTGTACTAATTGATTTTTTTCGAGATGGCGCGCAAAATATACATCGTTGCATAGCGTAATTATCACAACCTGGTTAATTTCCTCCGCTCAAGGAAACGGATCAGGGAGAACATGGATGACACTGGCGATGATGAACACCCATAAAGCATACAAATCCCTGCAGCAGGCAGGCGTGGAAGAACGGCAGGCAGAAGTGCTGGTCGAGATCTTTGCCGAAATGCAGCAGGAACATTCACTGACGAAGGTCGACCTTGCCCAGGCGATGGAAGGTGTGGTGCAGGGGCAGCAGGCCCTCAATCAACGCGTTGATCGTTTAGAAGAACGCGTTGACCTGTTTGAAAAAAACGTCAATGAACGTTTCGATTTGATAGAAAAGAATATTGATAGTCGTTTCGCTCTGGTCGATAAACGCTTCGAGAAAATCGACGCGCGTTTCGACAAAACGGATACCCAAATCCACACCATGAACCTGGATATCATCGGTATCAAGAAAGAACTGCAATGGCTGAAGCGGATAATGATGGCGGCAACCTGTGCCATCGTTCTTGCCGCCAGCAAATATATTTTTATCAGTTAGCCTGGCGCAGCGCTTCCAGCCGGTTGCGCTGCGCCCCCTCAGCGTTAAAGTTGTCCGCCGCCAGCCAGCGTTCAAATCCCTGTTTCACCTGCGGCCACTCACCATCAATAATTGAAAACCAGCAGGTATCCCGGCTGCGGCCTTTGTAGACAATGGCCTGACGAAAAATCCCTTCAAGCTGGAAGCCCAGCCGCAGCGCCGCCTTGCGTGAGGGCTGATTGCAGCTATCACATTTCCACTCATAACGACGATAACCCAGTTGCTCAAACGCGTAACGCATCAGTAAAAAATGCGCTTCGGTCGCCATACGTGTTTGCTTCAGCAACGGGGAAAACGCCACATGCCCGATTTCAAGCACACCATGATTGGGTTCGATACGCATCAGCGCCAGCGTACCTACCGCCCGGTTAGTTTGCCGATCAATCACCGCAAAATGCATCGGATCGCGTCCATTCTCGATCTTACGCGCATAAGCCAGATAAGCCTCTTCAGTGGCGAAGGGTTCTGCAAACATATAAGTCCAGTCCCGTCCATCCCCGGTTTGCGCATAGGCGGCATATAACTGCTGGCCATGACGTTCCGCATCGAGCGGTTCCAGACGGCAATAGTCACCGGCAAAAGTCATAAATTCCGGCCAGGGGCGCGGTTGCCAGTCTGGCAGCGCAAAACCCACCGGTTGTCCGTAAGCATTGGTGTTTTGAGACATGATATTTTCCCTGTCGCAGGATTAAGTGTGAACAGCAGATTGCCACTTTGCTGGCTCGTTAAAAAGCGCCACAATCAGACTTATTGATAGATCCACGTGAGCGCAGCATGGACACCTTTGATCTCAGCACCCTGCTCCTGGCCCCATTGCGTTGCGATGATGCCTTAACCCTGCAACAACAGCTTTTTCAGCGCATCCGCCAGGCGATTCTGGCCGGTAAACTGCCGGCAGGAACACGCCTGCCCGCCACGCGCCAGCTGGCGTCTGAACTACAGGTTTCGCGTAACACGGTCATTGCCGTCTGGGCACAGCTACAGGCAGAAGGTTTTCTCACCAGCGATCGCCAGGGTAGCCACGTCAGCCCCCTCGCGCAGTTACCGCCGCACTCCCCCACCCCGGCAAACGACGGAGAAATCAGGGTGGCAGCACGCGTGGCACAGCTGCGTTCTTCTCATCGCACGCTGCACCAGGAGATGGCTCTGCGCCCCGGCATCCCGGCGTTATCGCACTTCCCACTGGCTCAGTGGCGACGGGCATTTAATCGTGTGATGCTGCACCAGCCGCAGGCGCTGATGGGTTATGGTGATCCTCTCGGGGAGCGAACGTTACGTGAGGCGCTGGCACAGCATCTCGCACTGGCGCGCGGTGTACGCTGCACGCCCGAGCAAATTGTTATTACCGAAGGTGCACAACAGGCCCTGTCATTGTGCGTACTGCTGTTGAGTAATCCCGGCGACATCGGCTGGGTGGAGGAACCGGGCTATCGCGGGGCCAAAGCCGCCATGCGAGCGGGCGATATGCGCATCGAACCCGTCGCCGTTGATGCCCAGGGGTTGGCACCCCAGCCGGAGGACTGGCAACAACGCCCGCCGCGTCTGATCTACACCACACCAACCCACCAGTATCCCACCGGCGTGGTGATGAGTGCGCCACGCCGTCTGGCATTACTGGCTGCCGCAACACAGCATCAGGCGTGGATCATTGAGGACGACTACGACAGCGATTTTCGTTACAGCGGCGAACCGATTGCGGCGATGCAGGGTATGGCCGCGCAGACACCGGTCATCTACGTGGGATCGTTCAGTAAAACGCTGTTTCCTGCCCTGCGTCTGGGTTTTATGGTGCTACCCGCGCAACTCTTGCCGCATTTACGCCCGGCGCTGCATGAATTGCTGCGCGGCGGCAATCGCCCGGAGCAGCAGGCGCTGGCACACTTCCTGCGCAGCGGTGATTTCAGCCGCCATCTCAGCAAGATGCGCCGTCTGTATCGTCAACGCCAGGCCACCTTACGCGCCGCATTAATACAACAATTCGGGGCTAAGGTGTCGTTACTCGGCGGAGAATGCGGGATGCATCTGGTGATGCGGCTGCCGACAGCCTGCACAGATATCACGCTGGTCGATCAACTGATAAAAACGGGTTATGCACCGGGAGCGTTATCGGGATTTTATCTGGGCGAGGAAAAACAGCAGGGACTGGTGCTGGGGTATGGCAACACCAGCACCAGTCAGATCGGCAACGCAGTGGCGCAGTTAGCGCGCTTACTTAGCCTTTGAAGAAAATGTCACCCGATTTACCCATCACGATCTTGCCGGTATCGTTGGTGATCAGGATGTAGTTGGCGTTGATATACGCCCAATGGGTATTCTCCTGCGGTGCCGGCAGATGACGCGGCTGCCATTCAGCAATGATGTAGGATTTACCACGATATTGATCCGGCACCACATCGCCGACTTTGTACTCTTTATAGTCGATCACGATGGTGGTCAGATCGTAATTATTCGGTGCCGCAGGCTGTGCTGGGGCAACAGCTGCCGGAGCGTCGGTAACCGGAGTCTGGACCTGCGCGTCCGGTGCGGTTTGTTCCACCTGCGGTGGTGTGGGTACGTTATCAGTTTGCTCGCCTTCGGCCAGCGCGGCGGGCGTCAGGGTTAACGAGCCCAGAAAAAGTCCTGCAGAAAGAAGTACAGCGTGAGTCCTGCGCATGGTGATTTCCACTCTGGTTGATTATTACCGGTTCAATGTACTGACAAGTGCAGAACGCGGAAGGTTCCCCGGTGCGTTTTGCACCCCGCAACCTGCGCGTCAAATTTCGCCCGACAGCATACAACAGCCATCGCGCTTTTCCGCTAAGCAAAATTGCAAGCAACCATGTTACATCAGGGCTGGCGATCCCCGGATGCCAGATTCCTGAGCAACGCAATGCCGAGATAGTTGCTCCAGTTAAACGCATTTTGCAGCACCACAATCGCGTTGCCGTTGTGCTGATCAAAACCGATAAAGCTGGAATAGCCGCCAATATAACCCACCTGATACGTGATTTTCTGCTCACCATAATGATCGGTAACCCAGGCGATATTCTGTGACTGATTGCCGTGCTGCTGATAAGCCTGCCCAACCTGCGCGAAGGCCTGATTAATGGCCTGATCGGGTGTCGCGCTGAGATGCGCGCCGAGATAGCGGATCAGATCACGCGCGTTACTGTACAAACCGGCTGCCGCCATCATGTTGTTGTTAAATCGCCAGTCCGGTGTCAGTTGTCCACGGGCAATCAACTTCGGCTGGTCACCCGTATGCCCCAGCGCCCGCCAGGGAAAATTGCGCAGCTTTGCCGCTTCAAAGCTGCTGCTGGTCATCCCCAGCGGGATAAACAGGTTGCGTTGCGCGAGGCTTTCAATGTTCTGATGGCAACGATATTGCAGAATGTAGCCCAGCAAAGCGTAGCCGAGGTTGGAATATTGCGCCGTCGGCTGGTGGGGTGCACGGAAATCGGCCAGATAATCCAGCACCGCATCGCTGTCGAGGTTGCCATAGAAATTCTCACCGCTGCCGAGGTAACGCATGAATTTGATAAACATCGGCAAATCCATATCCTGTCGTGGCAGACCCGAAGTATGCGTCACCAGCTGGAGCAGCGTAATGCGTCTGGCATCGGCGCTGAGTGGCACGGTGGCAGGCAGCAAGGTTGCCAGCGTATCATCCCAGTGCAGTTCGCCACGGTTGACCAGTTCGATGATCACCTCAGCGGTAACCCCTTTACTGAGCGATCCCAGCGCAAACAAGGTGTCCGGGGTGATCGGATAGCGATGCACCGCGTCAGTGACGCCAAAGCTGTAAAACTGCGGTTCACCTCGTTGATGGATAATGGCGATGCTGATCCCTGAGACCTGCTTCTGCTGCATGTAATGCCGCACCATATCATCGACATTCTCATGGAAGGTGGCGTGCGAGAGATAAACGTCGTCACTCACCGGCGCGGAGATTTGCGACAGAGTGCCACAGGCACTCAGCAACACCACCATCACCAGCAGCGTAAACAGCCGTGAGACATGCCACATCACAATGTCATCTCAGAGATAAAAAGGAAGATCACAGGTTTTTAAGTCAAATTAAGGGGTTGGGAGAAAATCAGCGCTGATATATCCGGCGAAATATAACACAGAACCACCCGCAGGATACGGGTGGTGGCAGGAATTAAAGATGTACCGGGATCACCGAACCTTTGTACTGCTGGTTGATAAATTCAGCCGTTTGTTTTGACTCAAGATCTTTCGCCAGCTCCAGAATGCGTGGGTCATGTGCCAGTTTCGGCGTCGTCACCAGTACGTTGGCATAGGGGTTGCCCTTCGCCTGCTCCAGCGCCAGCGCGTCCTTCGACGGCACCAGACCCGCCTGCAAGGCATAGTTACCGTTGATGATCGCCAGAGTGGCGTCATCCAGCGCACGCGGCAGCTGTGGCGCTTCGATCTCAATAATCTTCAGATGATGCGGATTGTCGCTAATGTCGGCGGTGGTCACCAGCGTACTGGCATCGCCACTTCCCTTAAGTTTAATCAACCCATTCGCCTGCAACAGGTACAACGCGCGGCTCAGATTGGTGACGTTATTTGGCACCGCAACCTGTGCGCCATCTGGGATATCCTTTAATGATTTGATTTTGTGCGAATAAATCCCCAGCGGTTCAATATGTACCGTCGCGACCACCACAAACTTCTCACCCAGCGCTTTTTCCTGATCGCGCAGGTAAGGCACATGCTGGAAATAGTTGGCATCGACATCGCCACGCGCCAGCAGCTCGTTGGCATTGAGGTTGCCGTTCAGTTCGATCACTTTAAGATCGAGATGCTTATCCGTTTGTTTGATCTGGTTGAGAATTTCGCTGTGCGGCACCGGATCGGCCGCCACACGCAATGCGGCCGCCGAAGCCCATGTGGTCATCAGCGAAAATAACGCCAGTCCAGCTATCACCTTTTTATGCATATGTTTTCCTTAGTTCGATTTAACGGTATTGAGAGTGTCGGCGTAGTAACGCTGCGCGACATCGCGGTGCGATCGCAAACGCCCTTTCAGGTAATTCCAGCCCACTTCGCGAATCAGCGGGTTAGCGGGATCGCTGGTCGGCCCCTGCGCTTCAGCCGCCAGTGATGCAGGTAACTGATAAACAGGCACCTGCGCATCCAGTTGTGCGCCGAGGAAAAAGGCGATAGAGATGCGTTCTTTGCGCTCCGGTGGCGAGATCACACGATGTACCGTGGCGCGCAAATAGCCGTTGGTTGCCAGTTCCAGCAACTCACCAATATTCACCACGAAAGCACCGGGTTTCGGTAACGCATCCACCCAGTTGCCGGGGGTCACCTCCACCTGCAAACCTGGCTGTTGGTCCTGCAACAGAAAGGTCAGGAAGCCGGAGTCTTTATGCGCGCCCACTCCCTGCTGGCTCGCATCCACTGCCTGGCCGGGATAACGGATCAGTTTGACGTGTTCATTGGGATGGGTGCCGTACAGCGCATCAAAAGCATCAACAGGCAGCGAGAGCGATTTGGCAAAGGCACGCAGTAAACGCAGAGCCACCCCGGTCATCGCCTGCTGCCAGGCATAAATCACCGGACGCAACTGCGGCAGCGCCTCCGGCCACAGATTAGGCCCCTGCAGGCGCTTCCATGCCGGGTCCCCTGGCAACAACGTGAGTGCAGCCCGCTCAGCGCCAATATCAAACTGCTCACGCTGATCACGTTGCTCGCGGGTATATTCCACGCCTGCCCGGTTGTAACCACGAAAATGCGGCGAATGGATCATCGACACCCGCTGTTTTTCCGTCTCCGGTAAGGCAAAAAAGGCGCGAGTGAGGCTCTGCACATTGTGCAGCAGCTGCGTATTAATGCCGTGGTTGACCAGATAGAAAAAACCGATATCACGCGCGGTTTCCCGTAACCCGGCAAGATGTTCTGCCTGTTCAGCGGCCGGTAACTCCAGCAGAGCCAAATCCAGTACCGGCAAGGTACTCATACCCATGATAGTTGCGTCCTTTGTGCAGCAAGTTTCGGTGTTTACGCTGACATTGGTCGCGAATCAGGGCCAATAATGTTAGGCAATATGTTATGGGAAATGATTTTTAGCAGAGGTTCTGCAATGGATAGTCATAAAGTGGCAATTGATGGCTGAATCACTCTGCTTCCCGCTATAATTGCGCGTTATCGACGTTGGGCAATTCGCCCGCCAATAAGCACAGATCGCAGGAGATGCCGTATGAACCAGGGCCCGTTAACCGAGAAAGAACTGAACTGGCTGGAGGAGATGCTGGAGAAATACGGCAATGAACATTCCGTGGTGGATGTCGCCGAGCTGGATGGCATGCTCACGGCGCTGCTTTCTGGCCCGAACGACATCGAACCGAGCGAATGGCTGGTCGCGATGTGGGGCGGCCAGAAACACATTCCTAAGTGGTCCAGCGAGCGCGAAATGGATCGCTTTATGACCCTGACGTTCCAGCATATGAACGATATCGCCGAGCGTTTGAGCGAATTCCCGGACCAGTTCGATCCTTTGTTCGGCACGCGGGAGATGGAAGGCCAGGAATTCACCGTGGTGGAAGAATGGTGCTTTGGTTATATGCGCGGCATCGCGCTGGATGACTGGTCCGCCCTGCCGCAAGCCGAGCAGCCCGCACTGGATACCATCGCCCTGCACGGCAGCGAAGAGAATTTTGCTAAACTCGACGGCTTCTCACCGGAAGAGTTTGAAGCCAGCATTGAGGCGATTCGCCCGGCGGCGTTGCAACTGCATGATTACTGGCAGGAACAACGTCTTTCGCAACCTGAACCTGCGCCGCAGGTGCCGTATTTTGCCGGGGAAAAAGTGGGACGTAACGATCCCTGCCCGTGTGGCAGCGGCAAGAAATACAAGCAGTGCTGCATGAAATAACCACCATCGTAGCTACCGTCTTGAGCGTCAATCCCTGGGGCGAATAAATTCGCCCCCTACGCTTGTAGGGTCGGCATTAATGCCGACCAGGCCAATAATCGCATGGTCGCGTAGCGGCGCGATTTATCGCGCGGGTTTGACATTCGTCACCAGCGTCGGCAGTTGCCACGGGCCGCCAGCGCGAATCGCACGACACATGCCCGTCGTCGCTTCACTGCTTTGCTGGAAGTCTTTACCATCCCACACCCAGGCGGCTGTACTCCAGCAATCGCCGATACCACGTCCTTTTTGTGCCAGCGAAATCACCCCATCGCTGTAGTCTGAAGCGGAATCGGTGATCAGTTCAGGCTTCTGTTGCAGGCGTTTGTCCATCAGCCAGTAGCCATAACCTTCGTTATAAGCCCCGCGCCAGCACAGGGCGGAAATCAAGACATGGGAGCCGTCGACCGGCGTCAGCATGATAGGTTCAGCTCCAGCGGCTGGCTGATCGTCAGACGGCTCAAGATTATCGCAGCTATCATCATCGGTAAGCGAAGCGATCAACTGCGGCTTCACCGATGACAGCTCCTGTGCGCTTAACGGACGCGGCTGGGCTTTGATGACTTTGACCTGCTGAATCACCGGAGCCGCCACCGCCACCAGCGTGCTGCTCTCCGGTTTATCCCCTTTTCTGATCATCGCGCCGGGTGTACCAATACGTCCCTGCGCATCATCCATTTTCAGCAAGGTGGCAAAAGCGCCATTGCCAGACAGCTCAAACGGTTCGACACCTCCGCGAAACTCGACGGTGCCACTGCCTTTCACCGCGGTGATCACGGCCTGCGTCTGCGCTTCGGTTAAGCGCCATTCGTCGTTATCGGTCTTTTGCAGTTCACCGAGAGTATTGTCGTCGATCCACAGCGACAGCACCGCCACCGGTTTCGGTTCCTCATCCATGGTATCGGCCAGCACCACTTCCCCGCTCACAGGTGTGTCCGGACCCGCCTGACGCGTCAGCAATACCGATCCACCCGCACCTTCTTCGGTGCTATAGCCCGCTGCGCGACAGGTCAGCGTGTTGTCGCACGCCAGCTCCCAGTCTTTGTGACTATAAGAAACGCCGCTGTCGTCTGCCCACAGCGGCGCAGCCATGCTGGCAAACAGCGCGAGCGCCAGCAGGTATCGGGAAGTCATGCCATCTCTCCATAATGGTAAAGGTGGCTAGTGTGCGCAGTTTTTCGAACGGGGAGAAGTGAATTTTTAGCGAAGAGGTGACTACACCACCGCCAGCATCTGTTGCCGCAGCCACTGATGTGCCGGATCGCGCTGTACGCGTTCATGCCACATCATCAAAATATCAAATCCCGGCACCTCAATAGGTGGCTCGATAACCTGTAACTGCGTGGAGGCGCGCACCAGCCGTTCCGGCAACACCGCGACTAAATCGCTGCTCGCCAGCACTTCCAGCATAAAAAGAAAGTGCGGCACCGACAGCACCACTCGACGCGAGCGTCCAAGCTTCGCCAGCGCGCTGTCTGTGGCGGCACTGAAGCCTCCGCCGTCTGGCGAGACAATCAGATGTTCCAGCTGACAAAATTCATCCAGCGTCAGCCCCGGTCGCAACCGTGGGTGCCCCTTACGCCCGGCCAGCATGTAGCGCTCGCTAAACAGTTTGCGCTGATGCAGCGTTTCCGGGGCGTGGTCACCGGTATGGAAAATCAAATCCAGCTCGGCCTTCTCCAGCTGCTGGGCCACCATTGGCGGGTTGAGGCCGAATACCGCCACGCGACACTCCGGTGCGGCGACACGTAACCTGTTGATGGCCGGTAACAGAATCGCTGAGGACATATAATCGGTGGCAGCGATGCGCCAGGTGAGATGCGCCTTTGCCGGATCGAAATCATCCGGTGGGGCAACCGCCCGTTGCAGCGATTCCAGCGCCAGCCGTAATGGTTCCCGCAGCGCTTCAGCCCGTGCTGTCGGCAACATACCACGCGGCCCCGGCAATAAAAGTGGATCGTCAAAGATGCCGCGCAGCCGCGCCAGCTGGGCACTGACCGAAGGCTGAGTCAGGTTAAGACGCTGCGCTGCACGCGTCACGTTGAGTTCCGCCAGCAATACATCCAGCGTCAGCAGCAAATTTAGATCCAGATTTCCGATATTCATTCTGTCTATACCTGAGATACCAGCAATTGATTTCTACTATAGAAAGCCCTGCCGTACCCTGCACCTGATTTCTTCCAACAGGATTACGCCATGAATGTATTGATTGTCTTTGCCCATCCAGAAGCCCATTCACTGAATGGATCGTTAAAAGATTTCAGCGTGCAGCATCTGCAACAAGCCGGACATCAGGTGCAGGTTTCCGATCTGTATGCCATGAACTGGAAAGCGCAGCTGGATGCTGCTGACACCCTCGCCCCGCTGGTCGGTGAATATTTTCAGGCCTCTCAGGACCCGCGCTTTGCCTTTGAACATCAGTTGCAGGCGGCGGATATCAGCGCTGAACAGGAAAAACTGCGCTGGGCCGATGCGGTTATCTTCCAGTTCCCGCTGTGGTGGTTCTCAATGCCCGCCATCATGAAAGGCTGGTTTGAACGCGTGTACGCCTGTGGCTTTGCCTATGGCGTGGGAGAACATAGCGAAAACCACTGGGGCGACCGCTACGGTGAAGGCACGCTGGCAGGTAAACGGGCGATGCTGGTGGTGACCACGGGCGGCTGGGAATCCCACTACAGCCCGCGCGGCATCAATGGCCCAATTGATGATCTGTTGTTCCCGATTCAGCACGGCATGCTGTTCTATCCTGGCTTCAGCGTCCTGCCGCCGGTGGTGTTTTACCAGGTGCAGAAATCAGCGGAGACTCGCTTCAATAGCTGGTGCGATACGCTGGCCACAAGGCTGGATACCCTGGAAACCTGTGAACCCATTCCTTTCCGGCGACAGAACCACGGTGACTATGCCATTCCGGCTCTGACGCTGAAGGAGGAGATTGCACCGGGCAAAACCGGGTTTAGGGTGCACCGGGAAGGCTAATGGGCCACGCTATTCATATAACCAGCGCCCGGCCTTAGCCGACTCAATCAACATGCCCAGCGTGAAATCTGGCACCACCGGCACTTCACGCTTATTAAACGGATTAAGGATCGCGCCCAGGGATGGCTCAGGCGGGTAATAGGTTTCGATGGCAAAGGTGCCGCGCGCCACGTTGAATTCGGCAAAAAACTCTTCCATTAATGCCGCTGCTTCGTCGTCCTCAAAGTTAAGATCGCTATCAATATCAATCTGTGGCATCAGCGTTCTTTGCTTAAACAGATATACGCCATCATAACGGCGGACAAGCTCATAGATGCGCTGTTCGATGTCATCTGACATAACGTCTTTCCCCTTGCGAATTCTGATGAGTCGGTCGGCTATTCTGCCACGATATGGGCGGGACGTGTCGATAAACTCCCGACAGCACACGCCGCCGGGAGTGTCGGCTATTTCAATGGCAGATAGATGTCAGTGATGAGCTGATGCTCAGGGACGTCATGAATAAAATTCTGGTAGTGAAAGAACAACGGGAAATCACGCAGTTCTTCGCCGCTGGCGGGTAGCCAGTCCCGATAGAGCGTCCATGCACTTTCCGATAAGGCATCGTGCGAACCCAGATGACGCAGCTGCGCACAGCGTCCTGCCGGAATCATCGCATTCACCACACCGAAGGGATTATCTTCCGGAATCGGTGACGTGACCGAACCACAGATATCAAAGCGGAATGTTTCCGGTGGTGTGGTGGCGGGATCATGGGGCGCGATACCAAAAGTCTGGCTGCTGGCGATGGGGGAGAATCCCGTGGTTTTGCGCCAGGCGATAAAGCGCGCCGCGGTCTCCATAATCTGCTCCGGCAGACCGAAATGCGACAACATCGCCACCGGGGTGGTGGGAAAATCTATGATAGTGACTGGCATCCTCTCTCTCCGTTTTGGCTGTAGCGTTGGCATGCACTGGTGCCATCGGACCCAGGCGGGCTGCTGGCGGAATTCGCTCGGCGTCATGGCAAACACCTGTTTAAAAGCCCGGCTGAACGACTCGGCGTGCTGAAATCCCGCATCCAGTGCAATGTCGATAATTTTCTCGGCAGAATTAAATGCCAGCCGATATGACGCGCGTTTCAGACGCATCAACTGGATATAGCGCCCCGGCGTGATACCACAGTAGCCAGTAAACTGGCGGTGAAAATGGTACGGCGAAAAATGGGCAACTTCGCTCAGCTGTTCCAGCAGCAGCGCATCGTCCAGATGTTGATCGATATAATCGAACACCTTATTGAAGCGCTGGTGATAAGCATCCGATTTATTGGCTGACATGGCATTCTCCTTGCCGGTGACTATGCCTGAACGGGGGAGCGATTGGCCTGACGGATCTTGCGGAGTTGGTGTGAACGTAAGCTGATTATCAGCGGCGTACCATCAATTATCTATATTGGCCAATTTTATGACTCTGGATATCAAGTACATCTAATGCCGTTTGGTGGAAACAGGCATAGGCTTCGTCCCATGAAATGGGAGTATCGCCAAACACCATTGGCACAACGAACTGCTGATAGCGCTGCTTATATATTATATTTTTCTCTAACTCTTCCAACCCCATTTTCAGTTCCTGTACAGGTGATACGCGGAATTCATGATATTGATTACCGTAACGCTCAATATCTTGCTGGATACATTCATGTACAAAATGCTTTAACAATGGGACGTCAACGCCTTTTTCTCTGACAATACAGAAATTGTCATAAATATGGCGAACCAGAGATTCATCATTTTCTCGCTCGACATTGCGCACGATTGCAGCTGTACGCCTCATCATTGCTACCAGTTTTTCCGCCTGAGTGCTCTCGATGGTTACACAAGGGAAAGCCTTCGCTATATTTCCCTGTTTTGTTAAGTCCGTTAATAGAGAGCAGATATCACGGTTTTCTGACGCCTCAAGTAAAACAGCTTCTATCAATTCCAGTTTAATAAAAGGGCGTAAGCACGGAACTTGTGCATATTTCTGCGGATAACGAACAGGAATTTCCACATAACGATATTCATCACGGATGACACAAGGATAGCTTTCATCAAAGCTAAACATGCCCGACTCATCAATCAACTTATTAATTCTTTGAACAATATTTTTACGAAGATTTTTACGCTGGCTTCGCGAATGATTCTGTGTAAAACCAGGAACAGGGACCATTTTAATATCAACATCCTCTGACATCCTTTTTAAGGACATTCCTGATTTTGACAAAGCAGTTCCCCCGGCAAATACCAATTGATGAGTATCAAATACCAGGGGCTGGAGAAGTCTTAATAATTCGACGATATAATAATCTTTCTCGACAATTGCAACAGATTCAATTCCCAGCGCATCAGCAACATCAGGGAATAACTTTATCAAATCATCCATTTAATTTGCTGTTTCCCACAGATAAAGTCCTTTTAAAACGTGGTGACGTTTTGATTTCCAGAGAAGCAGGAATCTGAGTGGATTTGCCACGGTTGTAGTCATCAGACGCCCCGACCAGGCGATATTCAACCTTTAGCCGTTTCAGTGCCTCAATCACGACTGCCGCAGAACCACCTGGTGCCGCAGGCATCAACTTCCCGGTAATCGCATTTTTACGTGCTTTGGTGTAAACACCATAACCGACTTTCAGTAATTGACCTTCATTCACCAGTTCACGCAATACTCTGCCAATCTGATCGTAACCAGCCAGATCCTTGAAATCATCACGCGTGAAAACATAACGTTTTGAGCGTTTCAGCCGCGACTGAATGAGAGCTTTAATTGTCATGTTATCCTCCAACTGGTCATTTTTGCATCATAGCAAACATACGACATTTTTGACAGCAAACATACGACATCTGACTCAACCAATCTGATGCCAGAAGGCTGTCAACACCCGGCGGCGATGTAGTCCCCGTTTGGGCTGATCGGAACCACGGTGAGAAATAAAACGATGGCGAAGAGGATGATAATCAGACCTCCCACGATTCTGGCCGTCGGGACCAGCCAGCTGAGGTTTTCATTATCCCGGCTGAAGAACGTGACCGTGCGGTTACGCGCATAACGCACCGCCAGTGACAATGACAAAATGGACAACGCCGTACCTAATGACATGGTCATCACCGCCGCAATGCCCCAGCTGACAATTCCCAGCGTATTTGCAAACAGCAAAATCATAATCGCCCCGCTGCATGGCCTGGCTCCGATCGTCAGCACCACACCCAGCCGGGTTTTCCAGTCAGCGTGGCTCAGATTTGCGCCAACACCGTGCTGCCCACAGCCACAGTGTTCAGTGTGTTGATGCAGCGGCTTCAGCGCATTAATAACGATTTTCCGGGGGCGTAGCTGTTTTAACGTCTGATAAATCACAAACAGGCCGAAAGCGCCAATCAGCAGTGCACTGACTTTTTCCACATACCAGCGGCTGGTGCTGAGATCTCCCGCTGCGAGGTTAAAACCCACCGCCAGGATATAAACAAACAGGATGGCACTGCCCCCCTGCATCAGGCTGCCGAGAAACGGCACCACGCGTGCCGCGAGCAGGCTTTCTTTATTGGTGCTGAGGTAAGTGGTGATGATAAATTTGCCGTGCCCCGGCCCCACCGCATGCAGCACGCCGTAAATAAACGCACCGCCGAGCAGCCAGATTCCGCCATTGTAATCGTGGCCGTTGAGTTGCAGCAGATACGTCACCAGCCTGCGATGCAGCGAGATTTGCGTGGCAAGGCTCCACTGGAGAAATGCGCCCCAATGGGTGTACAGCGTGGTACCGAGAACCAGCAACGTCAGGATTAACAATCCTGCTGCGGGAGTCCGCCAGTCGAGGGTGAGGGAGCGAGTTGTCACGGTTTTACCTGGGTAGAGGCTGGGGATGATGGGGAGTATTTTGGCACCATAGCAGAACTTTCAACAGCCACGATTAATCGAACAACCAACGCCCTGCTTTTGCCGACTCGGCAAACATTCTGACAGTGAGGGGTTTTCTGATATGCATCATCTCAGCTTCAATCTGGCTTCTTTTGAACAACCTTTTGAATAAGGATGCCTCGACAAATGGATAATATGCTTCGATATTCATAGACGAAATATCAATACTGAATTTGTTGCTGAAATCCTCAATAACGTAGGGAAGTTCATCTGACTCCGAGTAATCCTGCAAGACAGTATCCATTTCAAGATGAATTCTTCCGCTTGTTAAGGAAAACGGGATCGATAGCTCACCTCGGAAAAATTCCAGAACGTCGCTTTCTGTTACCATATCTTGTCATTCCCTCGCGCGATGGAATTGTATTTTTGCATTGTACAGGAAGTTATCTGGAACAAATCATATGAAAGGATAACCCAGCCAACAACAGGAATGGACCTGCCAACAAATGTACTGACTTTGTGAGTCATAAGAATCTTCAGCTTGTGTGGAGGATACCCACCGACTAAGGAAGGTAACTCTTTTCCCCACGGAAACTTAGCATTGCCAAAGACTTTACGTGCAGCTTTGGAAGCATAGGACGTTCCGGGCGTAGCTCCAGCAAACTTCCCTCTTGTTGATGCAATGTTCAGCCCTGAAACAATGGCCACTATGGCCCCAAAATCATCAACTCCAAGCTGATCGGCCACCTGTTCACAGAAAATCATAAATAGCAATTCACTGGCGCTTATATTCATCCTACCAGCGTAAAAATACGTTCCGTTTAGCTGTTCTGTCGTATCCATTGCAGAAACTCCATTTCGTAGATGATTTCTTATCCTAAAATCCTGCCTGACCTGTGTCTATACCAAGGTTTAGGTAACGAGAGCTACTCACCATTGAGTTAAATGATATCGTTGATCAGCTTTACGGGCGTTTCATCTGTGATCTTAGCAGTAGCCGGTTCGGTTCCGTATAACGGGCACCGAACCCAACATCCGGCTTCGAGTTAACACGCTGGGGCTGTCGAAAAAGTCATATATGTTTTTAATCCAGGAGAACGTTTCACGCCACGCGGATCAGACAGGAAAGGAATACGCAAATGAGGTGACCTGGAAATTTTTATTGTCCATCTGACATCATCTATGAACTGAAAATAAACACTATCTTTATCTGTGGAGACATTTTCAAATGTGCCCGAAGCGTACTCACCGCCAAGGTGGACAACTTCAATAACGCCCTTATTGGAACTTAACAGGGTAATAGTCAACGATTCCTCAAACAAAACATCATCAGTGGTGAAAATAAGATATCTGTCATTATCAACACGAAAAGCTGCTTCTAATAATTTTCCGAAAACGATTATCCCCGATGGTTTTCCGTCAAAATCAACTTCCGAGCCGGTCTGAGAAAAAGCCGTCTGCCGGGTGTTTTCGAATAATGATAACATTGTGACTTGTCGCATAATAAGATTAATAATCACCCAGTGAACGAATATATATATTAAGTACTGGTTACCTGGAACATGACCAGATAACCAGAGTTACAGGTAAGTTTTACCGATGATGAATAGCTCTTCTGATTAGAACAAAAATTAATGCCGCAACAATAAAAGGAATTCCAAAGATCACCCACAGTCCAGCTGGATCGAGTTCTCCGTCCGCTAATGCCATGCCTGTGGCATTCAGAACATCATCAAGCCTGTAAGATAATTTCTCAATTACTCCCCACACTGGGTGAACAAAGAAAACAACGGCAAGACATATCAGATAGATCACCAGAAATAAAATGAAAGTACGCACACTCTTACTTGATTGTGCAATTGTCATAATCCGTTCTCCCTTTCACCTCTACACGTCCATAAGCTTTGACTCCGGGTTTAACCTGAATCATTGGCGTTGCAAGTAATGTCCTTCGCAGGAGTTCAAATTGAGACATATGGTAAAAAGTTATGCATCCCCATGACTCTCCACCACCATCGGGGCGCAGAGGATGAAGCCTGAAGCCACCTCTTTCCACACCGTGAACAAACAGCTGATCACTCATCGTGGTATCACTATATAACCCAAACCATTGGCTATGATCAGTTCCATTCTGCCAATCTTTGATGGCACTTAACACCTGGTTCGCGAAACTGCCAACCGGACGCGGGACAATCCAGTAAGTAACAGGCGGTAACGCAGCTTTGTTTTTATAAGCACATTCAGCAATGTTTGTTGTTGGATTCTCACCCGAGAAAACGTCAAAGGTGCCAACTCCGTAGCAAAGTAGTTTAACGGTTTTGCCGTCTGAACTGACTTCATTGTAATCCATTTCACATTGGATCATCCGTTATCCTCCATCCTTAGGGAACGCATACCTTACTGAGCGGATTTTAACCAGTCCACTTTTTATAATAGGTTTTGTGAGTCAAGCCTCATGACAGCATGTGGTACCTAACTTATTCATTACATGAAAATATTCAGCTTGCATCAGTTTGAAAGCACTAATGTTCTCTCCCGATTTCTACCCATTTACTAAAAATCGATGATTTATGGCTCGGGTAAACACCACTGCAAAACCCGGCCCTTTAATGGTAGAGCCTGGATTTCTAATATTAGGCTTTCCTATCCTCTACGGCGTCATCTCGACATTGAACTTTTAGACAACACACCAGTTGCTTGACCTCGTTGCCAACTGTCTCCCTGCCTTTCCACTGGCAATTCATCCCAGTAGCCTGCCCATTACTAGCCGCTGAAATGCAAAAACAATAAATCTTGAAGCGGCACCTTATAGAGATCATAATGCTTGGTTGCACACTTTTTTCCTTGCTACCAGGTCCCTTTACATGAAGCAATCCGCTTACAACTCCATTCAAGAAAAACGTCTTCAACCATGGAAGGGTGAAGAAGAAGTCCGGTTTGCTTGGAACAAAGCTCTAGAAGACGCAACTGGATTGCATCTTTTTGCCGAGCGTGATCGCAACGATGCAAGTTACAATCACGTTATCATTGAATACAAAGCACCCGGGTATTTTAAAGGTAAGAAAGACAGCCCGGCATTCCTGAATGCTACTAAAGAGAGACTGCTACCCTATATATTAAAGAAAGCAGCAGAGACTAAAATACCAGAATCAGATTTCATCGGGATCGCTATAGATGGAGAACATATTTGTTTTGCACAAGTTATTGATGGTGATATCAATACTCAGCACTTGATGCCATTTTCTCCCGAATCCGTAGAAATGGTAGTTGATGCTCTGCGTTCAGATACACGTAAAGGACTTACCACTGAAAACTTACTTGCCGATTTTGGTCATGGCTCTGCTAACGCTCGAGCTTTCATGCAACAACTCTCCGATGGACTTGCTCAACAACTCACCATCGATGGGAATAACAAACTAAAGATGCTTTTTGCCGAATGGCGCACTTTGTACGGCCAGGTTGCAGACCTCTCTATAGTCCAAGCTGAAGCCATTACAAAAGAACTGAAATTTACTTGGTCTGGATCCCCATCGGATTCTATCTCTGCACGGCTCTTTGTTCTTCATACCTATAACTCAATGCTGATCAAACTGTTGGCTGCTGAAATAATCTCAGCACATGGGCTAACATCAACAGAACAGCCAGCTCAAAGCATGGCTGCATTGAAGAATGACGCTCAGATACTTGAGTTTCTCGGTTCGGCTATAGAACGCTCCACGATTTTCCAGGAAGCGGGAATTAATGGCTTCGTTGAGGAAGCCATTTTCAGTTGGTATCTCGATATAGCCAGCCTGAATACGGTCCCAGAGTTACTTCCAACTTTAAGGCGTTTACTTTCAGTCTTGTCGCTATATCGTCTTGACCAGCTGTCCCAAACACGCGATGTATTGCGTGATCTGTATCAGGGATTGGTTCCGGGTAAATTACGTCAGAGCTTGGGTGAGTTTTATACACCTGACTGGCTGGTTGACTTCACCCTGAATAAGGTCAACGATCCGAGCCTTATAACTAAAAGAGTCCTTGATCCAACTTGTGGATCAGGAGCTTTCTTGCTGGCTGTTATTCGCAAGAAGCGTCAATTGGCAAAAGAGAAAAATCTCAGTGCCAAGGAAACATTGAAACTTATCTGTGGCACCGTATGGGGTTTCGATCTCAATCCATTGGCTGTACAAACAGCAAGGGTGAACTTTCTTATCGAAGTCGCCGACCTATTATCGCAATGCCCAGGCCAAGAGTTGGAAGTCCCGGTTCTAATGGCCGATGCGATATATTCTCCAGCATCCTCACCCGAAACGACTGAACCCATCATTCAGTATCGCATTGGCAGCCAGTTTGCGAAGCTTGATATTCACTTACCAGCAGCGCTGGCACTTGATCGCATCAGCCTTGATGTTATGTTTAATCGCATGGGTAAAGATGTTGAGATGGGGTTAGATTTTGACGAGTCCATGGATAAGGTAAGGAAAGGACATTACTTTTCTGAAGATCTGCTTAAAGAATGGGATGCCCCACTGCGTTACACGTATGATCAGATTCTGAATCTGCATCGCCAGAACTGGAATGGAATATGGTTCAGGATTGTCAGAAACTTTTTCTGGTCGGCCACCGCTGGGAAATTCGACTTAGTCATCGGTAATCCACCATGGGTTAGATGGTCGAAATTACCAGATTTATATCGTGAGCGTGTGAAACCCACCTGTGAGCAATATGGGATTTTCTCGAAAACTCGAATGCATGGCGGTAATGAGCTCGATATTTCTGCAATGATTACCTATACAGTCGCAGACAAATGGCTTAATACCGGTGGACATCTAGCATTCGTCATCACAGGCACATTGTTTAAAAATCCTTCCTCCGCGGGCTTTAGAACATTCAAAATCGAGCCTTCACGCGAGGATTCGTTATACCTGCAGCCAATATCAGTGGATGACATGAAAGGTCTCAAGCCTTTCGAGGATGCCAGTAACCACACTACAGTTGCTATATTCGAAAAGTCAGAAACTGCGCCAGAATATCCCATTTCATATCGGGTTTGGGCCCCCTGTGCCGGTCAAAAGCGGGCTATAAAATCTTCGCAGACTCTTGAAGCGGTCATAGACAGTATCCGCTATGAAGAAAAAGAAGCCTTTCCTGTTGATGAAGCAGGCTCACCATGGGCGATATTAGTGCCAGACCGATTTGAATCGATTAAATATCTGTCTCGTCAATGCTCATGGACCAAGGGCAGGAAAGGAATTACAACCGATCTTAACGGGGTATTCTTCGTACCTATACTCAACGTGAACGAAACCCATGTTCAGATTAGAAGCCGGCCAGAAGCTGGTAAAAAGGAAATAGGACCGGTTAAACAGGCATGGGTAGAGCCTACAGATCTTTACCCTCTCATTAAAGGAGCTAGCGATTTTGAAGAGTGCTATCTCAAAATCAGCGCGCCTGATGTTGACAATAAAGACCGTCTTTTCACATTTGTGCCCAATACGGGAATATCAATTGCCGATTATGCTGAAGCAGAAGAGCGCCTAAACAAGCATGAGATGAGAAAAACCGCAGCTTGGTTCGATTCATATGAACCTCTTCTGCAGGCACGTTCGACTTATCGTAGGCAAATGAAAGGTGCACCTTTCCATGCCGTTTATAATGTCGGTGAGTACACATTTAAGCCTTGGAAGGTCATCTGGCCCGAAATGTCTTCATCATTCTATGCCGCAGTAGCTGGAAGCAATGATGTTCCCTTGGTAGGCACTCGTCCTTACATACCTGATCATAAAGTTTATTTTTCAGCTTTTGATGATAAAGAAACAGCTTACTACCTATGCGGGCTTCTAAACTCCCAAACTGTTCAGGAATGGATTGATGCACACAATGTTTCTATTCAGGTTGCTGATGTATTCAAACACTTAGATTTACCTGAGTTTCGAAACGATGACCGTCGGCATATCGCTCTAGCAGAAAAAGTAATGTCTGCTCACCAAGAGCATAATAGAGAGGGACGTAAATTTATCGTGGAAGAAGCAAAACAATTGGCTGAAGAAATATTGACAAGATGGAGTAAACAACTTCCTAGCTAATTCCCTTACCTGTATAGATCGAATTTAATCACATACCTATAGTCAAAACGCCGTATTGAGGCGTTTTGACTACCTTACCCACTCTCCGTTGATAAGTATATTGCGATATTAGCGATTCTCCCTTCAGAGCCAGCAGTCGAAAATACGCTCTACATTGATGTTCATCTTTTAGACAAGTATTGTAGTCTCATATTTTAAATATGAGGTCATGCAATGAAATAGCTCCTCACATCAAAGCAAGTTAAAGCCGCCAGAGCTCTTCTTGCTTGGTCCCAACAAGAACTCGCATTCAAGGCCAATGTGGCGACATCAACACTTGCGGATTTTAAGCGGGGTTTCCGTACACCAATAGCAAATAATTCCCAAGCGATCCGCGATGCTCTAGAAGCTAGAGTTTGCAGTTTATAGCTGGTGGCGTATTTGAAAGGGACATGTTGCAGCCATCTGAAAATGTCAGACCAGATTCTGTGATACGCTGGATTAATGCAACTCACCTTTCAAAATGGGGTGAACGGCAAGATGGTCAGAGCGGTATTCCTGAATTATTACGGCGTTTAATTTTTGCAACGGTAGGCCCTGCTGCAAAAGTTCATTTCCCATCAGATGAGAGTGTTCAATATTCTGGCTGAGATGATGAGTGTAGAACGAGTTTAGGTTTAGGTTTTGTTCCTGAAGGTGATTCTATTTGGGAAATTGGTGCTCAACGTGCTTCTATCCGCGCTAAGGCAAAAGAAGTTTTTAATAAAAGATCAGAAAATACACTCGGGTATCGTCCAGCAAAACAACATATATATTTGTTTCTCCACAACGTTTTCCCGGTAAAAATACATGAGTTGAGGAGAAAAAAACTCTCAATATTTGGCTGAATGTCTGTGCGATTGACGCTGATGACCTTGTTCATTGTGCTCTAACTGGGATCGACGCCGTTAACTAACTACTTACGTGCTGATAAGTGCCAGCGAAACTTCAGGGGGGATTTCCCCAACGCCAGCTTCTTCTCTTTACCATCGAAGCGAAAACGTAGCCGCCAGTATTTCGAACCGTCAGGGTGAACCAGCAAAACCATCCCATAACCATGATGAGTATCCTTTCAAAGGTTTCGTTTGGGTACAAACATTATCTAACCGGAATATCCCCCGCAGATGTCCCCATGTCAGCAAGTTGGTGTAAATTGAATCAGGTAGAAAAAATCACGAAAAGCCTTGTATGGCACGGATTCCAGACACAAAAAAAGCCGCTCGTAAGCGACTTGATTGCATCGTATGGTGCCGAAGGCCGGACTCGAACCGGCACGTATTTCTACGGTTGATTTTGAATCAACTGCGTCTACCGATTTCGCCACTTCGGCACTGAAGAGGATGCGGAAAACGTTGGGGATTATACCGTTACAGACAAGGCACGCAACCGGAATCAATGGGAGTGTGCGCCAAGCGTTGAAAAAAGCAGCGTTTCCCTTCTTCCGCCCCCGCACCCGGCGTTAAAACCCAGAACAATCTCAATCTCCCCTGCATCCTGGAACTTTCTTAGGTCTGCCCTTTCTTAAGCAAAACTGACATCAGTCAGCCATTAAAGAAAAAATGAGGTTGAGATGAATACAACAACACAACGTGTGATTTGGGGATTGGGTATGGCGGCGGCGCTGGTTGCTGGTAGCGCATCGGCGGCGAGCTGGCAGGATCAACTGAGCAGCGCAGCATCACAGCTGAGCCAGCAGAATAGCACCACCACCAGCGGTGCGCAGACTGGCGGAATGTCGCTCTCCTCCATCACCGGCCTGTTGAACGGCGGTGATAAAGCGGTGAGCGCCAATAGCATGACCAATGCTGCCGGTGTGATGCAGTATTGCGTTGAGCACAACGTGGTGAAAAACAACGTGCAGTCAGTTAAAGATCAGGTATTGGGCAAACTCGGCCTGAACGACACCACCGCACAGGAGCAGAAAACCGATTATCAACAGGGATTACAGGGCTTGCTGAACACCGGTAACGGCCAGCAGCTCGACCTGGCCAGCCTGAGCAATTCCACCATGGGCGAGAAACTGAAAACCAAAGCCTGCGACGTGGTGCTGAAGCAGGGTAAAAAATATATCGGCATGTAATTGATTCCGGGGCGGCGCGAGGCGCACAGGCAAGCTGTCCCTTGCCTGTGGGTTTATCGCGCTGTCCCTCTCCCCGGCAAAATCGCACGTCCGTGCTGCCTGTCACGTCCTTCCCTTGCGCTGTGATTTCCCCGCAACATCATTAACGCTATAGTGGCGTTTTGGATCACATAGGACAGCGCGCATGAAAGGCATCAACATTGCGATTTACTTCGATCCCGACCTGATTCGTATTAGCGTACATCAGCAGGACGGCAGCTACCTGAACCACAACTTCAATTACGAAGACAGCGTAATCGAAGAGATTTACCAGTGGCTGGAGCAGTTCACCCCTAATCGCACCCATATTTGCCTGATTGAGCATGACACCGCCGATATCCTGGCGGATGAACTGGTGGATAACGGTTATCACGTCCATCAGGTGAGCCAGCATGATTTACTGGACTGGTTTGCCAGCGAACCGCCCTCAACGCCAGATGGCTCACCAGTGCGCGCTCTGCTGCGTTATCTGGAGGAGGAAAAGCCAGAGGAATACCAGTCACGCACGCCACAAATTGAAGCATTAATGGATATGCTGGATGAGCTGGACGATCTCGAAGCGGTGGAAGAAGCCGAAGATGAAGACAGCCTGCCTGATGATGTCCTGCGCCTGATGAAGCAGAAAAAAATCAGCGCCAACGATGCGGCGCAGCGGCTGATCCCGGATGTGAACGAGCGTATTCGCGAACATCTGATCCAATATCCGGACCTGATGACGCCCGAGCTGCTGGAAGACTTTTTCCCCGAGCTGATTGAAGCGCTGGATCGTCCGAAACACTAACCACACGCCCGCGCAAGATTTGCCACGTTGTCTCCGTAAACTGTGCCACGCGCTGATATGTTATCGGCGCGTCTACATCAGAAGGAATCGACATGCTGGAACTTTTCAAAGCCATTGGCCTTGGGCTGGTGGTTATTCTGCCCCTTGCCAATCCACTCACCACCGTCGCGCTGTTCCTGGGCCTCGCTGGCGATATGAATTTTCAGGAACGCAACCGCCAGGCCATGCAGGCCTCCATCTACGTTTTCCTGATTATGATGGTGGCCTGGTATGCCGGTACGGCGGTACTCCACACCTTTGGTATCTCCATCCCCGGCCTGCGTATGGCGGGTGGGCTGATAGTGGCCTTTATCGGCTTTCGTATGTTGTTTCCCGCCAAACCAGTTGGCCATTCGGTGGAAGCGGAGCATAAGCACGACGAGATGGAATCCAGTGATAACCAACGTGAAAGCGTGAATATCGCTTTTGTGCCGCTGGCAATGCCCAGCACGGCTGGTCCGGGAACCATCGCGATGATCATCAGCTCGGCGTCAACGATACGCAGCGGCGTTGATTTCCCCGGCTGGGTGATCGCCGTGGCACCGGTGATGATCTTCTTTTTAGTTTCGGTGATTTTGTGGATATCGCTGCGCAGCTCTGGCGCGATTATGAAGCTGGTGGGGAAAGGCGGTATTGAGGCGATTTCACGCCTGATGGGCTTCCTGCTGGTGTGTATGGGCGTGCAGTTTATTATCAACGGCGTGCTGGAAGTGATACATACCTATCATTAAAAAGGAGCGCATAAATGCGCTCCCTACATGCGAACAATTACTTCAATGACTTACGCACTTCAGTCACCTGATCTTTGGTGACTGCCGGTGCGTTGTTGCTCCAGCCCTGACGGATGAAGGTTGCCAGTTGCGCCACTTCATCATCGCTCAGACGATTAGCGAAGCCAGGCATCAACAACGTTGAGGCCGTCTTCTCTGTCGATGGCTGTTGCGCACCGGCCAGAATGGTGTGGATCAACCCGGTGGGATCTTTGGCATTCACGATAGTGGCCTGATCCAGTTCCGGGAACACACCCGGCGCACCTTTACCGGTGACAAAGTGGCAAGCACCACAGTTGTCGAGGTACAGACGCTCACCTTCTGACAGATTTTTCCCTGCCGTCAGCTTCGCTTCCGTCGCCTGCTGAGCCTGCACGTTATACGCCTGCAGCGGTGGATTCCCCCCCAGGAACTTCAGATAGGCCGCGATGGCTTTCAGGTCGGCATCGGTCATGTGCGAGCTGCTGTGCTCAATCACCGACTTCATCTCACCGCCCACTGCCGCTTTATCGTTACGGCCAGTTTGCAGGTAATCAACGATCTCCTGCTCACTCCAGCGCGGCAGGCCACGCAGGGACGGCACATCCCAGTTGTTCAGGCTGCCGCCTGCCAGGAACTGCGCATCGCTGCTGTCGAGCGCTTTCTCATTCATACCCAAGCCGCGCGGCGTATGGCAGCTGCCGCAGTGGCCTAGGCTCTCAACGATGTACGCGCCACGGTTCACCTCTTCCGATGCGCCACCAATGGGCTGGAACGGCTTATCAGAGGTGAACGCCCAGTTCCAGAAACGCATGCCCCAGCGCTGGCTGAACGGGAAGCTCAGTTTAGTTTCCGGCGGTTGCTCGGCACTCGGTTTCACGCCCTGCATAAAGTAGACATACAACGCGTGCATATCTTCATCGCTGATTTTGGCGTAATCCGGGTATGGCATCGCCGGGTAGAGACGCGAGCCATCCGGCAGCACGCCTTTACGCACCGCGTCGGAGAACTGCTGCTCGGTATAGTTACCGATACCGTGTTCTTTATCCGGCGTGATGTTGGTGGAGTAGATGGTGCCAAGATTCGACTCAATCGCCAGGCCACCGGCATAGTCCGGCTTACCCGCTACCGAGTGACAGGCCATACAGTCGCCGAGACGCGACAGGTATTCACCCTTCTTGATCAGTTGAGCATCATCTGCCGCGTGCGCCTGTACTGCGATACTTCCCAGCAGTACGGCATTAGCAATTAACAATGATTTTAATTTCATGCGCTTATGCCTGTACCAGTGGACCGGGGTTTTTCAGATACTGTTCTTTGATTGCCTGTGCCGCCATCAGGGTAATCGCACCGATGGTATCGGTCGGGTTCGCCTGGAAGTTCTGCGGGAAGGCATTTCCGCCCGGTACAAACACGTTATGCACGTCCCAGCTTTGCAGGTACTTGTTCAGCGCGGAGGTTCTCGGGTTATCACCCATCACCGCACCGCCCACGTTGTGGGTGGAAACGTATTTGGTCAGGTCAAAGTCAGCGCCCATTGGCAGGAAGCTCATGCTCATGCTATCCGGATTCAGTTCTTTGGCGATGTTGCCCACGATGCCTTTCAGATGCTGCTGGAGCTTCAACTCGTTCTCTTTCCAGTTGAAGGTCATACGCAGCAGCGGCAGGCCACGGTGGTCGGTGTAATGCGGGTCCAGATCCAGATAGATGTCACGATACGACTGGCAGGTCGTGGTGATGCTGATCTTCATCGAATGGTTGTACCACTGCTCCAGACCTTCCTTGTAGCCCATACCCCAGCTCGGCGTACCTTTCGGCAGCGAGGTAGCAATTGGCGTACCGGTCGCCTGTGAGCTGTGGATCTTGGCACCACCGAGGAAACCGAGACCAGGGCCATCGAAGTTACCCGGAGAGATGTCGTTAAACATCTGGCCAGTCGCACCCGCGGTAGCGAATGAGTTGAAGTTTTTGTCTTTGAAGAACAGGGTCGCGCCGCCGTTGGACAGGAACGCATAGTTACGCCCTACCACACCTTCTTCGGTGATCGGGTTGTACGGCTTACCAATGCCGGACAACAACATCAGACGCACGTTGTAGAGCTGGAAGCTGGAGAGCACCACGATCTTCGCTGGCTGGAACACTTCGTTGCCATCGACATCGTAGTAAATCACGCCTTTGGCGGTTTTCTTGTCATCATGCAGCACCACTTTCACCACTTCCGCGTGCACTTCGTAAGAGAAGTTCGGCATACGCTTCAGCGCATCCATCACGGCGGTTTGCGGTGAGGCTTTGGAGTAGTTCAGGCATGGATATTTCGAGCAATAACCGCAGTAGTTACAAGGCGCGATGGTATTGCCATAGGGGTTTTTCCACGCGCGTGACACGCAAGCGGATGGGTTCGGGAACGGATGATAGCCCAGTTTGGTAGCGGCTTCTTTGAACATCACGTTGTTCAGCGTGTCTTCCAGCGCTGGCAGCGGATAAGGCTCCGAGCGTGGACCTTCAAACGGGTCACCGCCTTCGAGGATCTGGCCGCGCAGGTTACCGGTGTTGCCGGACTGGCCGCAAATCAGCTCGAACTTGTAGTAATAAGGCTCGATCTCTTCCCAGGTGAACGGGAAGTCCATCACGCGCATATCTTCCTGCAGAACACCCGGCTTATACGCCTGATCGACATAGCTCTTCAGTTTGATATCGGTTGGCGTCGGACGAATCAATACCGCCGTCCAGTGCATACCCGCACCACCTACCCCGGTACCCGGTGCAAACGCACCCCATTTACGGGTCGGTAGCGCCGTTTGATCCATGTTGTAACGCACGGTGACCGCCACTTCTTTTGGCGTGGCAAATACCTTGTTACGCACGTTATAGGCGTATTCATCGGCCGGTTTCGGGTAGGCGAATTCGGGATAATCGCGCTCACCGCCGCGCTCCAGCGCGCGGACTTCCAGACCGGCCAGCGCCAGTTCGATGCTCATTAACGAGCCTGCCCAGCCGAGGCCGCAGACAACGACGTCGACTTCTTTTTTAGTAATCTGTGCCATGTTATTCCTGTCTCAAATACCTGATGCGAAACGCAATTACGCGCGCTCACCCATGATGCTGACCGGGCCAAGCGGGTACGGTACGTTGTGCTGTTTAACCCACTCGGTGAAGCTGGCGCGTGCGCCAGGGAAGCCGATGGCAATCCAGGCTTTCATGCCCTTGTTACCGCCGTACATCGGATCAGCGAGGTAGCCATGTTTGGTATCTGCAAGCAGTTGGCTAAAGAACTGGGAGGCTTTCAGGTTCGGCTCGCCCAATGCAGCGAAGTCGATACCATCATTCTTGTTAACTTTGGTGAGAACCGCGTCTTTCTCTTCCAGCGTCAGCTCGTGGAACGCTTTCTGATAGCTGCTCTGCGTCCACTGATTCACCAGTTTGATACCGGTGTGGTACATCTGCTGCGGCGTGAACGGGATCTGGTAACCCATGGTGGCGGGCGCATGCACGTCAAACGGACCCTGCATGTAGATTTCAGCGCCAAATTCCGGGCTGTGCAGCTGCTGGTCGATAAAGATCGGTACGTTCGTTTCCAGCGCGCCAGGTGCTTTGCCATTTCCCCCGGCGGGGATCAGGCGATCGGTGGCGGCAAGGATAAATTGCCACTCATCGGCGCTGAAAAAGATCGGTTTATAGTCGGCAAGTTCCGGTGCTGCCATTTCCGCAGCCTGCGCCGCAGTTAATCCCTTAAATACCAGGTCACTTAATGGCAAAGCCAAAAGCGACCCAAGCAGAAATTTACGTCTGGTGGTCGGTTTTTGTAGAAGCATGGCCTGACGACTCTCACTTGCTAAGAAAGATAATTATTTTTGTTAATGACTTAATTAATCGGTAAACAACGTGGCAATCTTAGGGATACAGATATTTCAAATTGTAAGAGTTAAATTAAGAATGTGTTTTGATGAGAAACCATCATGATGTTGAATTTTGGTTACAGGCTGGTAAAGGGCTTTCGAGGCGGGAATTTCCGATTTATCCGTACAAATGTCAGGTTTTTATTCAAATCGACTGTGCAAATGACCAAAACAATTTACGCATCGCAATAATACCGTCAATTAATCGATAAAAAGAAATCATACTTCCATACAAGAGAATTATTCTCATTAATAACATTCTATTTACTAAATAGAAACACCACCTACATATCTATTTCTGAAAAATGACAGACAGCGCACAAAATAAGCGAAATAATTGAACACCGAAACGAATTGTTAATTTTCGGCACAGCTCAGAACAAACCGGCATTTTGCCCTGGCGACCTCAGCGATAGAGTCATTTAATCAATCACTCAGGATAACCATAATGCGATCAATCGTTTTGTTACTGGCGCTAATGAGCAGCGCCTTTGCTTTGCAGGCGGCAACGCCGAAAGACACGCTGGTTGTGGCCGTGCCGCTCGACGGCATTATCAGCTTCGACCCCGCCGAAAGCTTTGAAACCATCAGCAACAGCGTCCAACGCAACCTGTATCAAACGCTGGTGGAGGCCGATCGCGATACGCCACAGAAGCTTGCCCCGCTGCTGGCCACTTCCTGGCAACCCGGCAGCGACCCGCACAGCCTGGTCTTTAACCTGAAACAGGGAGCACATTTCTCCAGCGGCAATCCGGTAACCGCCCAGGATGTGGTGTTCTCGCTCACCCGGGCAGTGCAGCTCAACAAAGCGCCGTCGTTTATCCTCGCTGAATTTGGCTGGACGCCGGACAATATCGCCGGACAATTTAAGGTGCTGAACGACCACCAGCTGGAAATTCAGTGGCCAGCGGCGATTGGTCAGGACCTGGCGCTGCGCCTGCTCACCGCGCCGGTGGCATCGATTGTCGATAGCAAAACGGTGCAGCAACATGCCAGCAATAACGACCTCGGCAACGGCTGGCTGCATACCCACTCTGCGGGTAGCGCCGCCTTTGTGATTCAGCAATACGTGCCGCAGCAGGCACTGGTGCTGAGCGCTAACGCTCAGGCCCAGCCGCAGCCCCATTTGCATCGTATCCTGCTGAAAGGCGTGGCCGATGCCGGGGCGCGTCGCCTGTTGATTCAGCAGGGCGATGTCGATGTGGCCTATCAGCTCGGCCCGGACCAGATCGCGGCACTGAAAAGCGATAAAAATTTGCGTATCGATGCCTTCCCCTCCAGCCTGGTGTACTACCTCGGTTTCAACACGCAAAACCCGGCACAGCCTGCGCTGGGGAATCCGGCCCTGTGGCAGGCGGCACGCTGGCTGGTGGATTATCACGCCATCGCCGATCAGCTGTTAAAAGGCCAATACAATATTCATCAGAGCTTCCTGCCGCAGGGGTTTGATGGCGCACTGGACAATCAGCCCTTCCATTACGATGTGGCAAAAGCGAAGCAGATCCTGCAACAAGGGGGGATTAAACCCGGCAGCCGCTTCACGCTGACGGTGATCAATCAGCCACCTTATATCGACGTCGCGCAGGCGTTACAGGCCAGCTTCGCCAAAGCGGACCTGCAAATTGAACTGCAACCGGTGGCGGAGTCGGAGTTGTGGAGCAAAATGCGCGGGCGTGATTTCCAGTCGATTTTTATCTACTGGGGGGCGGACTATGTGGATCCCAATACCAACGCCAGCGCCTTTGCGTATAACGTGCCGGGCGGATCGAAAACCCTCGCGTGGCGCGTTGGCTGGGACATCCCAGCGTTAAGCGCCAAAACCCGTGCCGCGGCCGGAGAAAGTGATGCCGCCAAACGCCGTCAGCTTTACACCGAATTGCAGCAGTCGTTGCAGCAGAACTCACCGTTTGTCATCACCCTGCAAGGAGCACAGCAGGTGGCGGTGCGCAACAATATCGACCATGTACAACAGGGGATCGGCGTCAGCCTGCTGTACTTCGACACCGTGCAGAAAAAGTAAACTGTCGCGTAGCGGTGCGATTTATCGCGCTGCTGCGCTATTCTTTCAGGCATAACCATTTGCCTGAAAGAGAAAAATCATGACCAGCCCGCTGCTGATTGCACAAACCCCGGAAGTGAAACTCCATCTGTTACCGCAGATGGCAAACCGCCACGGCCTGATTACCGGTGCAACCGGCACCGGTAAAACGGTCACGCTGCAAAAGCTGGCGGAGTCCTTCTCCTCCATTGGTGTGCCGGTCTTTATGGCAGATGTGAAAGGCGATCTGACCGGCGTGGCCGCGCAAGGTGAAGGCTCGGAAAAACTGCTGGCGCGCCTGGCGAAGATTGGCGTCACCGACTGGCAAGCACAGCGCAATCCGGTGATGCTGTGGGATATCTTCGGCGAGAAAGGCCATCCGGTGCGCGCGACGGTGTCGGATCTTGGTCCGCTGCTGCTGGCACGTCTGCTTAACCTTAATGAAGTTCAGAGTGGCGTGCTGCAAATCATCTTCCGCATCGCCGACGATCAGGGCTTGTTGCTGCTGGATTTCAAAGACCTGCGCGCCATGACGCAATATATCGGCGACAACGCCAAATCCTTCCAGACGCAATACGGCAACATCAACAGCGCATCAGTGGGTGCTATCCAGCGCGGTCTGCTGGCGCTGGAGCAGCAAGGTGCTGAACATTTCTTTGGCGAACCGATGCTGGATATCCGCGACTGGATGCGCTGCGACGACCAGGGCAACGGCTTTATCAACATCCTTTCCGCCGAAAAGCTCTACCAGATGCCCAAACTCTACGCGACCAGCCTGCTGTGGCTGCTGGCGGAGTTGTATGAACAATTGCCGGAGGCGGGCGATCTGGATAAACCGAAAATGGTGTTCTTCTTTGATGAGGCCCATCTGCTGTTCAATGACGCCCCTCCGGTGCTGCTGGAAAAAGTAGAACAGGTGATTCGCCTGATCCGCTCCAAAGGTGTCGGCGTGTATTTTGTTACGCAGAATCCTGGCGATATTCCCGACAGCGTACTGGGCCAGCTGGGGAACCGGGTACAGCATGCGCTGCGCGCCTTTACCCCTAAAGATCAGAAAGCGGTGAAAACCGCCGCCGACACCATGCGCGCTAATCCGGCGTTTAATACTGTCGAAGCCATTCACGCGCTGGGCACCGGTGAAGCCCTGATTTCCTTCCTGGATGAAAAAGGCAGCCCGTCGATTGTCGAACGTGCGATGGTGATTGCACCGGGTTCGCGTATGGGTCCTGTCAGCAGCGATGAACGTAACGGGCTGATCAACCATTCGCCGCTCTACGGCAAATACGATACTGAAGTTGACCGCGAATCCGCCTTTGAAATGCTGCAAAAAGGGTTTCAGGTTGCCACCGAACAAGCCAGTGCGCCGGAAGCCAAAGGGAATAGCGTGGCGGTCGATGACGGCATCCTCGGTGGTCTGAAAGATATTCTGTTTGGCAGCACCGGCCCACGCGGCGGCAAACGTGATGGCGTGGTACAAACCATGGCGAAAAGCGCCACACGACAAATCACCAATCAAATTATTCGCGGCGTGCTTGGCAGCCTGATGGGAGGTCGTCGTCGTTAGGGAGCGGTATATGGATAAACATCAACAACTCAAACGGAGCAAACGTCTGGCACTGTCGCTGCTGCTGATTGCCGCAGCGATTTTTGTCATCACGTTGTTTCTGCCGCCCAACTTCTGGGTAAGCGGCGTGAAGGCGATTGCGGAAGCGGCAATGGTGGGCGCACTGGCCGACTGGTTTGCAGTGGTGGCCCTGTTCCGCCGCGTACCGGTGCCGTTTATTTCGCGCCATACCGCGATTATTCCCCGCAACAAGGACCGTATCGGCGAAAACCTTGGGCGCTTTGTGCAGGAAAAATTCCTCGATACCGATTCGCTGCTGGCGCTGATTCGGCGTCACGATCCGTCACACATGCTGGCGCAGTGGCTGAATGCGCCGGGGAACGCCGATCGCATTGGTCGCCATCTGTTGCAGGTGATGCGTGGCTTTCTTGATCTCACCGACGACGCACGTATTCAGCAGTTTCTGCGTCGGGCGGTTCATCGCGCCCTCGACAAAGTGGATCTCACGCAATCCAGCGCGCTGCTGCTGGAGAGCCTGACCAAAAACAATCGTCACCAGGAGCTGCTTGATGCCGCGGTACAACAACTGCTGCGCCTGCTGCATAAACCGGGCACGCGGGAATTTATCGCCACGCAAATTGTTCGCTGGCTGAAACGCGAGCATCCGATCAAAGCCAAAATGCTGCCAACCGAGTGGCTCGGTGAGCACAGCGCTGATCTGGTAGCAAACGCGGTGGATTCGATTCTGGATGAAGTGGCGCTCGATCAGGGACACGAATTTCGCCTTGGTTTTAATCGCGCGGTGGAACGCTTGATTGTGAAGCTGAAGAACGATCCGGAAATGGTGGAACGTGCCGATGTCATCAAGAGCTGGTTAAAGGAAGATGAGTCGCTGAACCGTTATATCGGTGAGTTGTGGCAGGATCTGCGCGGCTGGCTGAAGGAGGATCTGAGCAGCGATAACTCGCGCGTGCAGGAACGGGTCCGGCTGGCGGCGTTGTGGCTGGGGGAAACGCTGACGGCCGATCAGGCGCTGCGCACCTCAATGAACCAGCATCTGGAAGACGCCGCGCGCAGCGTTGCTCCGGAGTTTGCACAGTTTCTGACGCGCCATATCAGCGACACGGTAAAAAGCTGGGATGCGCGTGAGATGTCGCAGCAGATTGAGTTGAACATTGGCCGTGATTTGCAGTTTATCCGCATCAACGGCACGCTGGTGGGCGGGTCGATTGGGCTGGGGTTGTATCTGCTGTCGCAGTTACCAGTGTTGATTGGGTATTTGTCGCTGAAATGATTTGGTGCGCATAAATGCGCACCCTACGCCTGTAGGGTCGGCATTAATGCCGACCAGGCCAATAATCGTTACGGAAGATGCAGCTATCAGCGCCGTTTAAACAGCAGGAACAGGCTGATCAGCAGGAACGCACCACTTGGCAGAATCGCGCCGAGAATCGGCGGGATACCATACACCAGGCTTAACGGGCCAAAAATCTGGTCCAGCACGTAGAACAGGAAGCCGAAGCTGATACCCGTTACCACACGCACCCCCATCGACACACTGCGCAATGGACCGAAGATAAACGACAGCGCCATCAGCATCATCACCGCCACAGAAAGTGGCTGGAAGATTTTACTCCACATATTCAGCTGATAACGACCGGCTTCCTGACCACTCTGCTTAAGATATTTGCTGTAGTTGTAGAGACCACGAATCGACAGCGCATCCGGATCCAGCGCCACTACGCCCAGCTTATCTGGCGTCAGGTTAGTTTTCCATTCGCCGCTCAGGCTCTGCGAACCGGTAATTTGCTTCGGATCTGTCAGGTCGGATTCATCGACCTGCGACAGCACCCAGAGCTTCTTCGCGTTATCCCAGGTGGCAGTCGCCGCATAGCGCACGCTCAGCAGACGACGTTGACCGTTGAAGTTGTAGATGCTGACGCCATCGATCTGGTTGTCGCCCTTGATGCGTTCGATATAGATAAAGCTGTGACCATCTTTCGCCCACAGGCCATTTTGCGTCGAGACCAGTGCACCGCCATACAGCTGCTGCGCACGGTAGTTACGCGCCATTTGCTCACCCTGCGGCGCAACAAACTCACCAATCGCCATGGTCAGCAACACCAGCGGAATCGCCGTTTTCATCACGGCCAGTGCCACCTGCATGCGGGTGAAACCCGATGCCTGCATCACCACCAGCTCACTACGCTGCGCCAGCGTTCCCAGACCCAGCAACGCGCCGAGCAGTGCCGCCATCGGGAAGAAAATCTCGATATCTTTTGGCACGCTAAGCAGGGTGTAGTAACCGGCATCCAGCGCGGTGTACACGCCCTGCCCGGTTTTACGCAGCTGATCAACAAACTTGATGATGCCCGACAGTGACACCAGCATGAACAACGTCATCATGATGGTGTTAAAGATGGTTTTACCGATGTAGCGGTCAAGTACCTTAAACATCACACTGACCCTCCACGGCTAAAACGGGCGCGGACGCGGCGCATGGGCACCGTATCCCACAGGTTCAGGCCAATCGCCAGTGCCAGATACGCGAAGTTAACCACCCACATCCAAATTGCCGGATCGAACTTGCCTTTTGCCGCATTCGACCGCAGCGAGCTTTGCAGCAGGAAGAAGATCAGATACAGCAGCATGGCAGGCAGCATCGACAGCACACGGCCCTGGCGCGGGTTCACGACGCTAAGCGGCACCACCATCAACGCCATCACCAGCACCGCAAACACCAGCGTCAGACGCCAGTTGAACTCGGCATTAAACGAAGGATCTTTGCTTTGCCACAGCGTGAGCATATCGGCCTGGCTGGAATCGTTAGGATCGAGCACCGCTTCTTTGTAACCCACCACCGCCTGATAATTGACGAAGTCGGTTATGCGGAAATCCCGCAGCATCGCGGTGCCTTCAAAGCGGGTGCCTTTATCCAGCGTCACCACCTGCGAGCCGTCCGGGCGTTGCTGCATATGGCCACTGTCGGCCAGCACCACTGAGGGGCGTGCATTGCCCTTCGGACGCAGCTGCGCGAGGAAGACATTGCCGAACTGATTGCCCTTCACGTCTTCAACGAACAACACCGCATTACCGTCGCTGGAAGTCTGGAATTGACCTGCCGCCAGCGCCGCCGCACCAGGGTTGGCTTTCGCGTTCTGCGTCACCTCATCCTGATAACGCGAGGACCAGGGACCCAGCCACACCACGTTGATGGTTGCCACGATGGAAGTGAGCAGCATCAGGATCATGGCTGCTTTCACCAGCACACTTTTACCCAGGCCGCAGGCATGCATCACCGTGATTTCACTTTCGGTGTACAGCCGCCCAAGGGTCATTAAAATCGCCAGAAACAGGCTTAGGGGCAGGATTAGTTGTGCCATTTCAGGCACGCCAAGTCCTAACAATGTCAGAACCAGGTTTGTCGGGATTTCGCCATCCACCGCAGCACCCAGAATCCTCACTAACTTCTGACAAAAGAAGATCAGTAGCAGGATGAACAGGATAGCCAGCTGGCTTTTGAGCGTTTCCCGAACCAGATATCTAATGATGATCACGCTTAGTACGCCTGTGATAACTTGTCTTTTTGCAGGAAAATCGCTAGTTTCAACGCTTATCAGCCATTTTTCTTCATCAATGGCCGTCATCGCAGCTAAAATAGTATGACAAACGCGTCCGGGTGGTGAAAAAACAACACATTGCCACCCTAACTCATTATGACCGCCGGCGTTTAAATGTCATGGCGTCGCAACAAATTTTAATGTGTTACGAGCGCGCTACATTCTAACGACAGCTTCGGCCGTTGTCTTTAAGATTCAGGAGAGTGCATGGAGTTCAGTGTAAAAAGCGGTAGCCCGGAAAAGCAGCGCAGCGCCTGTATTGTAGTTGGTGTTTTCGAACCGCGCCGTCTGTCACCGATTGCCGAACAGCTCGATAAGATCAGCGACGGCTACATTAGCGCCCTGCTGCGCCGCGGTGAGCTTGAGGGTAAAGTGGGCCAGACACTGCTGCTGCACCATGTGCCAAATATTCTTTCCGAGCGCATCCTGCTGATCGGCTGCGGCAAAGAACGCGAGCTGGACGAGCGTCAGTACAAGCAGGTTATTCAGAAAACGATTAACACGCTGAACGATACCGGCTCGATGGAAGCGGTATGTTTTCTGACCGAACTGCACGTTAAAGGCCGCAATACCTACTGGAAAGTGCGTCAGGCAGTCGAAACCTCGAAAGAGGCGTTGTACAACTTCGATCAACTGAAAAGCAACAAAGTGGAGCCCCGCCGCCCGCTGCGTAAGCTGGTGTTTAACGTGCCGACACGTCGTGAACTGACCAGCGGCGAACGTGCCATTCAGCATGGTCTGGCTGTCGCCTCTGGCGTGAAAGCCGCGAAAGACCTCAGCAATATGCCGCCAAATATTTGTAACGCCGCTTATCTGGCGTCGCAGGCGCGTCAGCTGGCTGATGCCTTCAGCAAAAATGTCACCACCCGCGTGATTGGCGAACAACAGATGAAAGAGCTGGGCATGAATGCCTATCTCGCCGTCGGTGCCGGTTCGCAGAATGAATCGCTGATGTCAGTGATTGAATACAAGGGCAGCAGCGATCCCGACGAGCGTCCGATTGTGCTGGTCGGTAAAGGCCTGACCTTCGATTCCGGCGGCATCTCGATCAAACCAGCCGAAGCCATGGACGAAATGAAGTACGACATGTGCGGTGCGGCATCGGTTTATGGCGTGATGCGCATGGTGGCGGAGCTGAATCTGCCGCTGAACGTGGTGGGCGTGCTGGCGGGTTGTGAAAACATGCCGGATGGCCGTTCCATGCGTCCGGGCGATGTGCTGACCACCATGTCAGGCCAGACGGTAGAAGTGCTGAACACCGATGCCGAAGGCCGTCTGGTGCTGTGTGATGCCCTGACTTACGTTGAGCGTTTCGAGCCAGAAGTGGTGATTGACGTCGCCACCCTGACCGGTGCCTGCGTGATTGCGCTGGGTCATCATGTCAGCGGTTTGATGTCGAACCATAATCCGCTGGCACACGAGTTGATCGGGGCTTCCGAACAGTCTGGCGACCGCGCCTGGCGTTTACCGATGGCCGATGAGTACCAGGAACAGCTGGAATCCAATTTTGCCGATATGGCGAACATTGGCGGCCGCCCTGGGGGTGCCATCACCGCGGCCTGCTTCCTCGCACGCTTTGCCCGCAAATTTAACTGGGCGCACCTGGATATCGCCGGTACCGCCTGGCGTTCCGGTAAAGCTAAAGGTGCCACCGGCCGTCCGGTGCCGCTGCTGTCGCAGTTCCTGCTGAACCGTGCAGGTCTGAACGGCGACGATTAAGTCAAAAAATGCGACCATTGAAACGGCGCGCATAAATGCGCACCCTACGCCCGTAGGGTCGGCATTCATGCCGACCGTATTAATAGACGCACAAAACTTGCGGGGCGCATAATGCGCCCCAATGTCATTTAATGGAATGTAGCCTGCCATGAAAAACGCCACCTTTTATGTGATGGAGTCCGATACCGCCAGCGACGGCCTGAGCGCCATTGAAGCGCTGGTGTGCGATCTGGCTGAAGCACGCTGGCGTGACGGCAAACGCATCCTGATTGCCTGCAACGATGAACAGCAGGCGAATCGTCTGGATGAAGCATTATGGCAGCGCCCGGCCAACGCCTTTGTGCCGCATAACCTGGCCGGTGAAGGGCCACGATATGGCGCTCCTGTCGAACTGGCGTGGCCGCAGCGTCGTGGCAGCTCGCCACGCGATTTGCTGATCAGCCTGCTGCCGCAGTTTGCAGATTTTGCTACTGCTTTCCATGAAGTGATAGACTTCGTACCTTACGAAGAATCCCAGAAACAACTGGCGCGTGACCGCTATAAAGCGTATCGCAGCGTTGGTTTCCAATTGAATACGGCGACGCCACCACAGCCGCAAACGACATAGCAGAAATGGAAAAGACATATAACCCGCAAGATATCGAGCAGCCGCTTTACGAGCACTGGGAACAGCAGGGCTACTTTAAACCCAATGGTGACACCAGCCAGGAAAGCTTTTGCATCATGATCCCGCCGCCGAACGTCACCGGCAGCTTGCATATGGGTCACGCCTTCCAGCAGACCATCATGGACACCATGATTCGCTACCAGCGTATGCAGGGTAAAAACACCCTGTGGCAGGCCGGTACCGACCACGCGGGTATCGCTACCCAGATGGTGGTTGAGCGCAAAATCGCGGCTGAAGAGGGCAAAACGCGCCAGGATTACGGTCGCGAAGCCTTTATCGACAAAATCTGGCAGTGGAAAGCGGAATCTGGCGGCAATATCTCCCGTCAGATGCGTCGCCTCGGCAACTCGGTTGACTGGGAGCGCGAGCGCTTCACCATGGATGAAGGGCTTTCCAATGCCGTAAAAGAAGTGTTTGTGCGCCTGTACAAAGAGAACCTGATTTACCGTGGCAAGCGCCTGGTCAACTGGGACCCGAAACTGCGTACCGCCATTTCTGACCTCGAAGTGGAGAACCGTGAAACCAAAGGTTCCATGTGGCATATCCGCTATCCGCTGGCCGATGGTGCCAAAACTGCGGAAGGTAAAGAATATCTGGTCGTCGCCACCACCCGTCCGGAAACCCTGCTGGGCGATACCGGTGTCGCGGTGAACCCGGAAGATCCGCGTTACAAAGATCTGATTGGCAAAGAATTGATCCTGCCGCTGGTCAACCGTCGCATTCCGATCGTCGGTGATGACCACGCCGATATGGAAAAAGGCACCGGTTGCGTGAAGATCACCCCGGCGCACGACTTCAACGACTACGAAGTGGGTCGTCGTCACGCGCTGCCGATGATCAACATCCTGACTTTCGACGGCGATATCCGTGTCACTGCGGAAGTGCTGGACACCAACGGTGAAGAAACCGATGTGTACAGCAACGAAATCCCGGCGCAGTTCCAGAACATGGAACGTTTTGCCGCGCGTAAAGCGATGGTGGCTGCGGTTGACGCACTCGGCCTGCTGGATGAGGTCAAACCTCACGATCTGACCGTTCCTTACGGCGACCGTGGTGGCGTGGTGATCGAGCCAATGCTGACCGACCAATGGTACGTGCGCACTGCCCCGCTGGCGAAAGTCGCGGTGGAAGCAGTGGAAAACGGCGACATCCAGTTTGTGCCGAAGCAGTACGAAAACATGTATTTCTCCTGGATGCGTGACATTCAGGACTGGTGTATTTCCCGTCAGCTGTGGTGGGGTCACCGCATCCCGGCATGGTACGACAACCACGGCAACGTGTACGTCGGTCGCACCGAAGAGGAAGTCCGTCAGGAAAATAATCTGGCTGCCGACGTCGCGCTGCGCCAGGACGAAGACGTACTGGATACCTGGTTCTCTTCCGGCCTGTGGACCTTCTCTACCCTTGGCTGGCCGGAGAACACCGAAGCGCTGCGCACCTTCCACCCGACCAGCGTGCTGGTGAGTGGCTTCGACATCATCTTCTTCTGGATTGCCCGCATGATCATGCTGACCATGCACTTCATGAAAGATGAAGACGGCAAGCCGCAGGTGCCGTTCAAGACCGTGTATATCACCGGCCTGATCCGCGACGAAGAAGGACAGAAGATGTCCAAGTCGAAAGGTAACGTCATCGATCCGCTGGATATGGTTGACGGCATTTCGCTGGAAGATCTGCTGGAAAAACGTACCGGTAACATGATGCAGCCGCAGCTGGCGGATAAAATCCGTAAGCGCACTGAGAAGCAGTTCCCGGACGGGATCGTACCATCAGGCACCGATGCCCTGCGCTTTACCCTGGCGGCACTGGCTTCAACCGGCCGTGACATTAACTGGGACATGAAGCGCCTGGAAGGCTACCGCAACTTCTGTAACAAGCTGTGGAACGCCAGCCGCTTTGTGCTGATGAACACCGAAGATCAGGATTGTGGTCAGAACGGCGGCGAAATGAAGCTGTCGCTGGCGGATCGCTGGATCCTGACCGAGTTCAACAGCACGGTGAAAGCCTATCGTGAAGCGCTGGACAGCTATCGTTTCGATATCGCGGCGAACCTGATGTACGACTTCACCTGGAACCAGTTCTGTGACTGGTATCTGGAGCTGACCAAGCCAGTGATGAACAGCGGCAGCGAAGCGGAACTGCGTGGTACGCGCAATACGCTGGTCACCGTGCTGGAAGCGTTGCTGCGCCTGGCGCACCCGATTATTCCGTTTATCACCGAAACCATCTGGCAGCGTGTCAAAGGCCTGAAAAATATCAGCGACGATACCATCATGCTGCAACCGTTCCCGCAGTACGATGCGGCGAAAGAAGATGCCGTGGCCAAAGCAGATATCGAATGGATGAAGCAGGCGATTGTCGCGGTGCGTAATATCCGTGCCGAAATGAACATCGCGCTGAGCAAACCGCTGGATGTGCTGCTGCGTGATTGCTCGCCTGCGGCGCTGCGTCGCGTGGAAGAGAACCGCAACTTCCTGTCGCGTCTGGCACGCCTCGAAAGCCTGACCATTCTGCCTGCGGGCGAGAAAGGCCCGGTATCGGTGACCAAGATCGTTGAAGGCGCTGAGCTGCTGATCCCGATGGCAGATCTGGTGAACAAAGAAGCGGAGCTGGATCGTCTGGCGAAAGAGCTGACCAAGCTTGATGTTGAGATTGAGAAGATCCAGACCAAGCTGGCGAACGAAGGCTTTGTCGCCCGTGCACCGGAAGCGGTAGTGGCGAAAGAGCGCGAGCGCGCAGCTGAGCTGGAACAAGCGAAAGCAAAACTGATTGAACAGCAGGGCGTGATTGCGGCATTGTAAGCGTTTCAGGCCAACTGCTTAACCGAAGCCGGGCACTGCCCGGCTTTTTTATATCGGATGAGATGATAATGACCACCGCCACCCCACTGAATCTTCAGGTGCGCCCGATTACCGCTGCCGATAATCCGCTGATTGCGCAGGTAATTCGCGCCGTGTCTGCCGAATTCGGTCTGACCGCTGACAAAGGCTATACCGTATCCGATCCCAATCTGGATCGTCTGTTTGAGTTGTATAGCGAAACCAACAGCGCCTACTGGATTGTCGAGCATCAGGGCAAGGTGCTGGGCGGGGGCGGCGTGGCACCACTGGCTTGCAGCGCGCCGGATATTTGTGAATTGCAGAAGATGTACTTTATGCCGGAAGTGCGCGGCTTCGGTCTGGCGCGCGATCTGGCGCTACGCGCGATGGATTACGCACGCCAGCAGGGATTCCGCCGCTGTTATCTGGAAACCACCGGCAGCCTGACGCGCGCCATTAAGTTATATGAATCGCTCGGTTTTAAGCTGATTGAAGAAGCGATGGGCTGCACCGGGCATGTGGATTGTGAAGTGCGGATGCTGCGTACCCTGTAAAAAACGCGCGATAAATCGCGCCGCTACAACAGTGCGAAATATCAGGCTGGTATAAACATCGCACAATACCGTAGCGGCGCGATTTATCGCGCAATTCCGGGTTGGATGCTGAAAAAAAGCGCGATAAATCGCGCCGCTACGTCAGAAGGTCGGTACACCGCTATGAAAACGCAGCTCCGTGTCCGGTTGGCTGATTAACCGCCCTTCTGCCTCACCAATCGCCCGCACGCGTGGTGCAATATCCTTCGGGGATATCTGCACCGCCAGCGCCAGGTAATCCTGGTAATGACGCGCTTCTGAACGCAGCAGTGAGATGTAGAATTTCTCCAGTTGCTCATCCAGATACGGTGCCAGGCTGGCAAAGCGTTCGCAGGAACGCGCTTCGATGTAAGCGCCACAAATCAGCTTATCCACCAGCGTATCCGGTTCATGCGTGGTGACCTCGCGCAGCAATCCCTTCGCGTAACGGCTGGCGGTGATTTTGCGATAGGGCAAACCGCGTGCCTGCATGATTTCCCATACCTGATAAAAATGATGCAGTTCTTCTTTGATCAGCAGCACCATCTTCTCCACCAAATCATCAGCCCACGGCAACTCATTGCGCACGATGATACTTTTGGTCAGATTCTTATGGGCGTTGATAAAGTTGCTGTCGTGATTTTCACCAAAGATGAAATCTTCATAAGGCTGCAACCACGCCAGAATGGCGTCACCACTGGGCTTATCCGCGACATATTTGCGAATCAGCCAGACGGCGGTTTGTGCCGCTTTCAACTCGCATACCATATGATCGGTAAGCAGCAGCGTCAGATTTTCCGGTTTGCGCGCTTCATCAATCCACGCCTGCGGCGTGCGGCAATGCAGAAACTGATGGATAGGTTCTAACAGCGGGGCGTAATTCATCGGTTGTCTTTGTCTTGCGGGGAATTGAGTTCGGGCGGCATGCGCCGCCCGTTAAGCCTTAGTGACGCACACCATTGTCGTCTTCATCGTCGATAAAGTCGCCGTCGTCATCTTCGTCTTCAGCGTCCGGGTCTTCAAAGTAAGTGCCCCAGCCGTCGTAATCGACGTTGTATTTACCCGCCAGATTCACCAGTTGCTCAACCTGTGCATCGATCAGGTCGGGTTTCAAAGCCGCTTCGCTCAGAATATCGACACACATCACCGTGCTGCCATCTTCCAGCTCCAGCTCTTCCGGCTCGGTCACTTCGTAGCCCAGCTTGAAGGCATCAACCGCCGCTTTTTCCAGCGAGTCAAAATTGTTGCAGGAGAGATGATGCTCGATGGTGTAGAGCGCATCCGGATCGCTGCCATCTTCCAGTAATTCATCAATGATCAACCGCGTCTCTTCGCGTTGTTCTTCCAGCAATGCTTCGTATGCCATGGGGATATCCTCAAAATGTTCGGCAATGAATGCAATTATTTTCCCACACTGCCTCGCGCGCCACTACTCAAAACACAAAGTTTCTTAACGTCGGGGTTGAAAATGCATATTCATACGGTTAGATTGAATTTTAATTCATTTATGATGATCACACGGAGAGCTGTATGAGTCAGCTGAATCAACGTCATTTCCTGAGATTGCTGGATTTCACCCCAGCAGAAATTGATTACCTGTTAAGTCTTGCCGGTGAATTAAAACACGCAAAGAAAAACGCCAGTGAAACGCAGTACCTGAAAGGTAAAAACATCGCGCTCATCTTCGAAAAAGACTCGACCCGTACCCGTTGCTCTTTCGAAGTTGCCGCTTACGACCAGGGTGCTAACGTCACTTATCTCGGCCCCAGCGGCAGCCAGATCGGCCATAAAGAGTCGATGAAAGATACCGCGCGCGTGCTGGGACGCATGTATGACGGTATTCAGTATCGTGGTTACGGCCAGGCGCTGGTCGAAACCCTTGCCGAATACGCTGGCGTACCGGTATGGAACGGGCTGACCACTGAATTCCACCCAACGCAGCTGCTGGCCGATCTCCTCACCATGCAGGAACATCTGCCGCAGAAATCATTGAGCGAAATGACGCTGGTGTACGTCGGTGACGCGCGCAACAACATGGGTAACAGCATGCTGGAAGCGGCAGCGCTGGTCGGGCTGGATCTGCGTCTGGTGGCACCGAAAGGCTGCTGGCCGGAAGAACAACTGGTGGAGCAATGTCGCGTGGCGGCACAGAAGACCGGTGGCAAAATTACCCTGACGGAAGATATCGCCGAAGGCGTACAGGGTGCCGATTTCATCTACACTGACGTATGGGTATCGATGGGCGAAGCCAAATCGGTATGGGCCGATCGTATCGCCCTGCTGCGCCCGTATCAGGTCAACAGCGCGATGCTGGCGCTGACCGGCAATCCGCAGGTCAAATTCCTGCACTGCCTGCCCGCCTTCCACGACGATCAAACTACCCTCGGACATCAGATGGCCGAGCAGTACGGTCTGCAAGACGGCATGGAAGTCAGCAATGACGTGTTTGAGTCGGAGCACAGCATCGTATTTGATCAGGCAGAAAACCGCATGCACACCATCAAAGCGGTGATGGTCGCCACGCTGGGACAACCGTAGTAGCCGTCAGGGCAAACGTTTACCTCGCCGCGATTTTTGCTTGATGCAAATCAGTGAATGCGTATAATGCGCCACAATTTGCCGGGAGGAAGCATGCAACAGCGCAGCGCACAATTTGACGCTCCATTACGCCAGAAAGCTGGCGGCGCATCTGTTTCTTTCCGTCATCAATCGATCGCAAAAAAAGCCCCTTAAGCAGGGGCTTTTTTTTGTCCGTCATCCGGCAGCGCAGAGGAGAGAGCTATGGCCAACCCGCTATATCGTAAGCACATTATTTCTATTAACGATCTCAGCCGCGACGAGCTGGAGCTGGTACTGCATACCGCTGCACAGCTGAAAGCGCATCCGCAGCCGGAGCTGCTGAAGCACAACGTCATCGCCAGCTGCTTCTTTGAGGCCTCGACGCGTACCCGCCTGTCGTTCGAAACTGCCATCCATCGTCTCGGTGCCTCGGTGGTGGGGTTTGCTGACGGCAGCAACACCTCGCTCGGCAAAAAAGGGGAGACGCTCGCCGATACCATCTCGGTGATTGGCACCTATGTTGATGCCATTGTGATGCGCCATCCGCAGGAGGGGGCCGCTCGCCTCGCGACAGAATTTTCCGGCGGCGTGCCAATTCTCAATGCCGGGGACGGTGCCAACCAGCATCCAACCCAAACCCTGCTCGACCTGTTCACCATCCGCGAAACCCAGAGTCGCCTGGATAACCTGAATGTGGCGATGGTTGGTGACCTGAAATATGGCCGTACCGTGCACTCCCTGACCCAGGCGCTGGCAAAATTCGATGGCAACCGCTTCTTCTTTATCGCCCCCGATGCGCTGGCAATGCCGTCTTACATCACCGATATGCTGGATGAGCGCAACATCAGCTGGTCACGTCATGACAGCATCGAAGAAGTGCTGCCGCAGCTGGATATCCTGTATATGACCCGCGTGCAGAAAGAGCGTCTTGACCCGTCGGAATACGCCAACGTTAAGGCCCAGTTTATTCTGCGCGCCAGCGACCTGGTGGGGGCGCGCGATAATATGAAGGTGCTGCATCCGCTGCCACGCATCGACGAGATCACCACCGACGTTGATAGCACGCCGCACGCCTGGTATTTCCAGCAGGCCGGTAACGGCATCTTCGCCCGCCAGGCATTGCTGGCGCTGGTCCTGAATCGCGATTTGGCCCTGTAAGGAGGAAAACAGCATGACACACGATAACAAATTGCAGGTTGAAGCCATCAAACGCGGCACGGTGATTGACCATATCCCGGCGCAGGTCGGCTTTAAGTTACTGTCGCTGTTTCGCCTGACGGAAACCGATCAGCGCATCACCATTGGTTTGAATCTGCCTTCTGGCGAAATGGGGCGCAAAGATCTGATCAAGATCGAGAACACCTTTCTGACCGACGATCAGATCAACCAGCTGGCGGTGTATGCCCCGCATGCCACCGTTAACCGCATCGACGAGTATGAAGTGGTGGCGAAGATCGCCCCGACCTTACCGGATCGTATCGAACGCGTGCTGACCTGCCCGAACGGCAACTGCATCAGCCGCAGCGAGCCGGTGTTCTCCAGTTTTGCGGTGAAAAAGCGCGATAACGAAGTGCACCTGAAGTGCAAATATTGTGAGAAAGAGTTCGCGCATCACGTGGTGCTCGGTCACTGGTAATCGTCGGCATCGTCCCTATAATGGGTCGATATTTTCACGTCGCTGGCAGCAGCTGGCGGCGCACTTTCTTAAGGAGAAACAATGTCTCGCGAAATCAGTACTGAAAAAGCACCGGCAGCGATTGGTCCGTATGTACAGGGCGTGGATCTCGGCAGCATGATCATTACCTCCGGCCAGATTCCGGTGGATCCACAAACCGGTGCCGTTGCGGAAGATGTTTCCGCTCAGGCGCGTCAGTCGCTGGAAAACGTGAAGGCGATTGTTGAAGCCGCTGGCCTGAAAGTGGGCGACATTGTGAAAACCACGGTGTTCGTGAAAGATCTGAACGATTTCGCCACCGTTAACGCCACCTATGAAGCCTTTTTCACCGAGCACAACGCCAGCTTCCCGGCACGCTCCTGTGTGGAAGTGGCGCGTCTGCCGAAAGACGTGAAAATTGAGATCGAAGCGATCGCGGTTCGCCGTTGATCCTACGTAGCGGCGCGATTTATCGCGCCATTTCGTGCGCGATGCCAGAAAAATCCGCGCGCTAAATCGCGCCGCTACGAACGAGGTTATTTGAACGATCGCAATAATTTTTCCAGCGGTCGCACCATAGCCAGCACCGTTTCATCCTGCACCTGCGCGGCAGCATCCAGTTTTGCCTGCATCTGCGCCACTTCGCCTGCGCCATACGCCTGATTACGCTGCAACGTCGCCACTAAATCCAGCCCGATACGACTCAGTTCAGCCACCTGCTGCACCTGCGGCTGCAACGCGTGTAACTGATAGTTATGCAGCGTCAGCGGCATTACCCGGTCGCAATTGCTCAGCCAGCGTTGTAACTGCTGGCGAATGGCGTTGGCGGCCTGATGGTTTTCACGGTTGGCAATCAATGCATCGACCTGCTTATCCAGCAAACGCACCGCTTCACTCTCCGCTGGCAACACATCGGCCAGCCGATTCAGCGGTTCGAAATAGTTGTAGTGCCCCGCCTGGAATTTCAGATGCTGGCGCGTGTAATACTGCGCCGGTTCCAGCACTTCGCTCAGCACCCGCAGCGGGGTGATATCGGTACTGTTGGCCAGACGCATCATCTGCACTTCCGCCTGCCGATATTGCTGCAATCCCACTGATACCGTGCCCCAGCGATCAATGGCGCGCAGACGCTGGTACATGTTGTCGCTGTCATTCACATCAGCAGCAGACCACAGCCGCTCAGCCACCACAAAAGTCCGCGGCCAGAGTTTGATATCAATAATCTGGCTGTTGACGTTTTCTGCCCACAACGCCGCTTCACCGCCCAGCAGATTGTCACTCAGTTGCTGCGTTGTCGGCAACGATGGGGCGATACCCGCTGGCACCTGCACCAGGCGGCTTCCCTCGGTGGGATAACGCACATTACCCACCAGCATATAACCGGTCAGGTTGTTTTCCGTCAGCGTCACCACCGGCTGCACTTCTCCCATCCAGCTATCAACGCGGAACGTCACCTGCCCGGGCGACAGCCAGTCAATCTGGCTGACCAGACGCCGCGCTTTTCCGCTGAAGTCGATAAATCCGCGCCAGCCTTCTTTGCCGTCAATCAGGGTAAAACTGCCCTGCACCGGGCTACCCTTCAGGCGCGGCAGGGTGAATTGCCAGCTCTGCGCCTGTTCACCCGGTTGCAACTGATCCTGCCCATGCAACCCCTGGGGGAAAGGTTCGTTGCGGTAGTGATAAGCCGCAGGCTGCGGCTGGTCGAGATAGAAGCCGGTCGAAAGAATGCCGCGATAGCCATTTTTCACCACCTCCCCCAGCGCATCCTGCCCCTGCCATGACTGGATTAGAATGCTGTGCGGCAGATCGGGATGGTAGATTTCGTCCCAGCCCACCATCTGCCGCTGATGCGCTTCCAGGATTTTTTCCACCCGCTGATTAAACCATGCCTGCAAAGCATGGGCGTCTTTCAGCCCATGGTCGCGCATAAATTGCTGAATCTTTGGGGAATCATTCCACTGCGTGGGATCAACCTCATCGCCGCCAATATGCAGATACGGATCCGGGAAGATCGCCGCCACCTCCCCCACCAGCGTATTAATAAAGTTGAAAACCTCTTCATTGCTCGGATCGAGCAAGGGTTTGAACACACCCCAGCCGCGCTCCATCGGGTACGGTCCCGGTGCGCTTATCAGCTCTGGCATCGCCACCGCGATGGCTGAAGCATGGCCTGGCAGATCAATTTCCGGTACCACGCGGATGCCACGCTGCATGGCGTATTGCACCACATCACGCATTTCCTGCTGGGTGTAGTAGCGGCCATCGCTGGCTTTCTCCTGCAACTGGGGATAATGGCTGGAGGCAAAGCGCCAGCCTTGATCGTCGGTCAGATGCCAGTGGAAAACATTCATGCGCGCCGCAGCAATGCCGTCAATCTGCCGTTTGAGGGTCTCCACCGGCATAAAGTGACGGGCAGAATCGATCAGCAATCCCCGCCACGCGAAGCGCGGTTGATCGTCGATAGTGACATAGGGGATCACCGTGCCACTTTCGCTATTTTCAATCAGCTGCAACAACGTCTCCATGCCGCGCATCGCGCCAAAGCGCGTTCTGGCCTCCAGCAGCACGCCGTCACTGTTGACCACCAGATGGTAACTCTCATCACTGTCCGGCTGGGGGAGCGGATCCACCGCATCAGCAATCTGGATGCGAATGGTGGCCTTTTCGTCTGACGTACCGGACGGTAACAGCGGCCATCCTGTCTGCCGTGCGATGCGTGCCAGCCAGCGCGCCTCAGCGCCCTCCAGATGATCGCCTGAGATTTGCAACGTGAGTTGCGGTGTCAGCTGATACGCCCCACCGCTGTGCGGCTGTTCAACCTTTTGCGGCCAGGGCATAAGCGGCAGGTCACCTGCCGGTGTCGCGAAAGCAGAAAAACTCATTGATAAACAGCAGGCGAGCAGCGTTCGGGGCAGAGGCATGAAGGGCATCCTTGTGGAAAATTGTCGGATCAAAACCGGCAAAAAGCCCATTAGACCTGCTTCGCGTCGCAAATCAAGCCAGGCAAACCAGAAGTATGGGCGTGTTAAAACTTTTTCAGTTTAGCCAGAGTTACAGATTGCGCGCCTTTCATGCTTTGCAGAAACTTCTTTGCGCCTGGTCAATAACGGCCTAATTAATTCACGCGCAAACACCATATGTAGGCATTACACTTCATTAAAACCACAACATATAGTTTCATGGAGGCTAAATGGCAACGGTAGTGATTAAGCGTGATGGCTGCAAAGTGCCTTTTGATGCACAGCGAATCGCCAGTGCGGTGCAGGCAGCAGCACGCGCTGCCCAGGTAAACGATAGCGCCTGGTGCGCCCAGGTCGCGACTGAGGTAGGTCAGCAACTGGCTTCCCGCGACGAAGTGGATATTCGCGACATTCAGTGTGCAGTAGAAGAGACGCTAATGAGCGGCCCCTGGCCACAGCTGGCGCGCGCCTATATTGAATATCGCCACGATCGCGATCTGGCACGCGAGCAGCGCGGGAAACTGCATCACGCTATTCGCGGCCTGGTTGAGCAAACCAACGCCGCCCTGCTGAATGAAAACGCCAACAAAGACAGCAAAGTGATCCCCACCCAACGCGATTTGCTGGCTGGCATCGTGGCTAAGCACTACGCGCAGCAACAAATCCTGCCGCGCGATGTGGTGCTGGCGCACGAGCGCGGCGAGATCCATTACCACGATCTCGATTATTCGCCCTTCTTCCCGATGTTTAACTGCATGCTGATCGATCTGCGCGGCATGCTGACCAACGGCTTCAAAATGGGCAATGCCGAGATCGAACCGCCAAAATCGATCGCCACGGCGACCGCCGTCACCGCCCAGATCATCGCTCAGGTCGCCAGCCATATTTACGGCGGCACCACCATCAACCGCATTGATGAAGTGCTGGCCCCCTTCGTCACCCTGAGCCTGGAAAAACACCGTGCCGTCGCGCACGAGTGGCAGATTGACGATGCCGAGGCTTATGCTCGCGCGCGTACTGAAAAAGAGTGCTATGACGCTTTTCAGTCACTGGAATATGAGGTCAACACGCTGCATACCGCTAACGGACAAACGCCGTTTGTGACCTTCGGTTTTGGCCTCGGCACCGACTGGGCCGCGCGTCTGATACAGCAATCGATCCTGCGCAACCGTATTGCCGGGCTGGGCAAAAACCATAAAACCGCCGTGTTCCCGAAACTGGTGTTTGCTATCCGTGAAGGTATCAACCGTCGCGCTGGCGATATGAACTACGACATCAAACAGCTGGCGCTGGAGTGCGCCAGTAAGCGCATGTACCCGGATATCCTGAATTATGATCAAGTGGTGAAAGTCACCGGATCGTTTAAAACCCCGATGGGTTGCCGCAGCTTTCTTGGCGTGTACAAGGAAAATGGGCAGCATATTCATGAAGGGCGCAATAATCTCGGCGTCATCAGCCTCAACCTGCCGCGCATTGCGCTGGAAGCACAGGGTGATGAAGCACGTTTCTGGTCGCTGCTGGATGAACGTCTGGCGCTGGCAAAACGCGCGCTGATGACACGTATCGCCCGGCTGGAAAAAACCAAAGCACGCGTCGCGCCAATTCTTTATATGGAAGGTGCCTGTGGCGTGCGTCTCAACGCGGATGACGACATCGGGCCGATTTTCCGCAATGGCCGCGCGTCCATCTCGCTCGGCTATATCGGCCTGCATGAAACCCTCAATGCCCTGAGCGGCAACGAGGTACATCCTTACGATGCCGATTATCTGCGCGCCAAAGGGGTGGCGATTGTCGAGCATCTGCGCCAGGCCGTCGATGCGTGGAAAGCCGAAACCGGCTACGGCTTTAGCCTGTACAGCACGCCGAGCGAAAATCTGTGCGACCGCTTCTGCCGCCTCGATGCCGCTGAATTTGGCGTGGTACCCGGCGTCACCGACAAAGGTTATTACACCAACAGCTTCCATCTTGATGTCGAGAAGAAGGTCAATCCCTACGACAAAATTGATTTTGAAGCACCCTATCCGCCCATCGCCAGCGGGGGTTTTATCTGTTACGGCGAATATCCCAATATCCAGCACAACCTCAAAGCGCTGGAAGATGTCTGGGATTACAGCTATGACCGCGTGCCCTACTACGGCACCAATACGCCGATTGATGAATGCTACGAATGCGGCTTTAGCGGCGAGTTCAGCTGCACCAGCAAAGGCTTTACCTGCCCCAGCTGCGGGAATCACGATCCAGCACGCGTTTCGGTGACGCGTCGCGTGTGTGGCTATCTTGGCAGCCCGGATGCCCGTCCGTTTAACGCTGGCAAGCAGGAAGAGGTGCAACGTCGGGTTAAACACCTGGATACGGGACAACTGGGATGATGCATATCCATCGCTATTATGACGTCGATATCGTTAACGGGCCGGGTACACGCTGCACGCTGTTTGTCGCCGGTTGCGAACACCAATGCCGTGGCTGTTACAACCAGAGCACCTGGCGCCTGGATTCCGGTGTGCCGTTTACGCTGGCGATGGAGGAGCAATTGATCGCCGATTTGCAGGATCGGCGCATTCCGCGTCAGGGATTGTCGCTGAGCGGCGGCGATCCGCTGCATCCGCATAACGTGCCGCATATACGTCGCCTGGTGAAACGCGTGCGGCGCGAATGCCCGGATAAGGATATCTGGTTGTGGACCGGCTATCAGCTGGCGGAACTGAGCGATGCCCAACGTGAGGTGATCGCGGAAATTGACGTGCTGATTGACGGGCGTTTTATCGAAGAAGAGAAAGATGCGCGGCTGCTGTGGCGCGGCAGCCGCAATCAGAAAATCTGGTATTTACGCCAGCCACAGGGCGAGCACCCCGACCAGCATCCCGCTGAAGGCTACGCCCAGCAGAGCTATCCACAAGGCACGTGCCGGAAAAGCCCGGTGCAACATCAGTAACGAAGGTACGCTAACGGCGGGCAATGTCAGCAGCAGCGCCAGAGCTGGCGCGATGCCCATTCCCGCCAGCATCATGGTTTGTACAATCGGGATCTCGGCTGCCGTCGGGATAACAAACAAGCACCCCGCCAGCGCCATCACCACCACCCAAAACAGCGTATTGCCCACCGCGCCATCCGCGTGCGGGAACAACCAGACGCGCGCCGCCCCCAGCAGCAGCACCGCTATCACATATAACGGGATGGTATTCCAGAACAACCGCCACAGCACGCGCAGCCAGCGCAGGAAAAAAGGTTCTTCCGGCAGCGCTGCAGGCATAGCGTCAGGGAGTGCTACCTTTTGCGGCACGCTGCGCTGTACCAGCCAGGCAATGCCCAACACCATAATCATCCCCGCCACCAGCCGCACTGCCGCAAACTGCCAGCCGAGTACAAACCCCATAAAGATTAACGTGGCCGGATTCAGTACCGGATTCGCCAGCCAGAAGGCCATCGCCGCCCCGCTGGACACCTGCGACTGACGCAACCCGGCGGCCACCGGTGCCGCACAGCAGGTACACATCATGCCAGGCAGCCCGAGGCCAGTGCCCACCAGCGCCGAGCCAAAACGGTTTTGCCCCATCATCCGCAGCAGCCAGTTACGCGGGATCAATACCTGCACCAGCGACCCCAGCAGCACGCCCAGCACCGCCGCTTTCCACACCGCCAGAAAATAAACCATGGCGTAATCCAGCGCGGCACGCCAGGGTGAGGCATCAGCGCCTGCCAGAATCGATTTACCAATGGAATGCGTTTCTGCCGCCGTGAAGGCTTTGCCGTAGTACGGCTGCCATTTGACGTACCAGAGGCCAATGACCACCACCAGCAGAAACAACAGCGGTTTCCACCAGGCAAAACGCGTTGCCGGAGCAGCAGAAGTGAGTTGAGTCATGAGAGAGTCCCGTATTCAGCCTGAATAACGAAAATCGCACCAGGACGGCGCGACGGATTAACCTGAGTGTTTATCAGGTGAAGGAATTTTTCCATGCTTAATCGCTCTAAAATTGACCTGCTTGCGTTTTGCAGGTGGGCAACCACACTTGATCTGATACACAAGCACGACAAGGGGGAGAAAGATGAGCAAGAAGATTGCGGTATTAATTACCGATGAATTTGAAGACTCAGAATTTACCTCACCGGCGGAGGCTTACACCAAAGCGGGCCATGAAGTGGTCACCATTGAGATGAAAGCCGGTAAGACTGTCAAAGGCAAAAAAGGCAAAGCCGAGGTAAAAATCGATAAGGATATTGATCACGTGGATGCAGCCGAGTTCGATGCCCTGCTGCTGCCGGGCGGACATTCACCCGATACGTTGCGCGGTGACGATCGTTTCGTCAACTTCACCAAAGAGTTTGTCGCCAGCGGGAAACCGGTGTTTGCCATCTGTCACGGGCCACAGTTATTGATCAGTGCCAATGGCGTGCGCGGCCGCAAAATGACCTGCGTGAAAGCCATCGCTATTGATCTGCGCAACGCCGGTGCTGACTTCTACGACAAAGAAGTGGTGGTGGATGATGACAAACTGGTCACCAGCCGCACCCCGGACGATCTGCCCGCCTTCAATCGCGAATCCCTGCGGATTCTCAACACAGCCACCTGATGGCTAAAAACCGCGCGATAAATCGCGCCGCTACGGCTTTGTGCGACATTTGTAGCGGCGCAATTTATTGCGCAATCATGCCGTTACGCACGCTGCCAGACAATTTTTTTGCCGAAACCCAGCGCGTTATCGGTCATCTTCACCTCTTCCAGCACAATCTCCCACAGCGGTGCCGTGACGGCACGTGAGATCGGGAAACGTTTCTGGTAAGCGTGGCGCGCCTGCTGTTCAGCCTCATCGCTTAAACGCTGAATATGGCCGCGATACTGTACGCCTTTGATTAGCAGCACGGTTTTCGGCTGGCCGTTGACGGTGCCTGCCACGCGGGGATTAGCCAGCATCAGCTGGCCATGTCGGGTATCCGGCTCCGTCATCAGCCAGAAAACCATGCGGGATTCATCGAAGACATAAAAACAGTTGGCGCACCACAGGTCGTCGCCGTCTGTCGCGCACAACGACAGCGCATGCTGTTTTTTCAGGTAGCGAATCAGATGGGAATGGTCGGACACAATCGAACTCCCTTGCAGGCCGGAGGCCTGTGCTGACGGATAGCGGCAACGCCTGATGCGCGCTACACTGCCTGTCAGCGATTTTTCCGAGGTTAATCATCATGGAGCAGGGCTGGCAGCTTTATATGCTGCAAACCGCCGCAGGCCAACTCTACACCGGCATCACCACAGATGTGAACCGGCGTTTACAGCAGCATCAGCAGGGACGTGGAGCGCGATCATTGCGCGGAAAAGGTCCACTGACGCTGGTGTTTCATTGTGATGCGGGCGATCGGTCTGCCGCATCACGTCTTGAGTATCAGGTTAAGCAGTTAAGCCGGGCACAGAAGCTGCAACTGGTGGCGCAACAGCCGCCCAGCCTGAACAACTGGTTTACGCAAAACGATTGAAGGGGGCAGCAAACTCGATCTGCCCTTCCGCGCCTGCGAACGCGTCGTCAGCCAGTTTATACACCTGAAACGCGGCTTCGGAGCCGGTCCAGCGGCAATGCAACCCGTGACGCGCTGCCGGTTCGAAACCGAAGTCATGGTAGTAAGCCGGATCGCCCAGCACCACCACCGCGCTGTAACCAAATTCATTCAGCGCATCCAGCCCTTCATACACCAGCTGTTTACCGATGCCCTGTTTGCGTACCGTCTCATCCACCGCCAGCGGTGACAGAGCAACCCAGTTGCGGTCTTCACCCTGCAACGTCACCGGGCTGAACGCGGCATACCCCAAAACCTGACCTTCATCATCGGTCGCCACCACGCCAAGGGTCAGCAAACCATCTTCACGTAACTGCTGTACCAGTTCCGCTTCGGCGGCGCTGGCAAAACAGCGCTTTAACAGGCTATCGATGCTGGCCGCATCAACGCCAATTTCAGTACGAATCAACATGAGATCCCCGCGCGCGACTCAGTGGCCTTCGCGTCCTGTTTCAGTCCAGCCTCAACAAAAGCAGCCAGCTGCTGCAATCCCGTTCGCAATGGCGTGGGCATGGCATCCAGTTCAATGGCATCCATCAGGTTCTTCACCTCCAGCCCCAGCTCCGTGTCACCTTCAATCACCAGACGGCGTTGAAAGAACAACATATCGGGGTCCGCTTTGCGTGCTGCCACCAGCAACAGATCGTTGGCTTCGCCACGAAACCAGACATCAGCTTCGGTATCGCGCGAAACAGTCAGACGCCCGCCCTGTAACGTGGTCATCCAGCGCAAATTGATGTCGCTGATTTCGATTCCCAGGGAGCGCCCTTCCAGAAAGTCTAACTCACCTTCAGCCAAAGCATGGCGAAATTGCCAGTTTAGGAGTTGTTGCAAAACGGCTTTTTTCAGCGCGAAAGGGGTTAATGACACCGGTAAGGCTAAGAATTCTGGCCCTTTTTCAACAATCAAACCGCGTAAGCGAGTAAACACCAGCTGCACTCCCTTCAGAAAATTTTACCTATTCTGCCACATCCGTTTGGCTTCGCCTCCACTGAGATCAAGGAATTCGCACTCTGGTTGTGTGAAAAATCTTCAATCTGCATCACCATTGGCCGTTTCACTGCCTTAAATCAACATTCTGCGACGAGGGCTTACCTACACTCAACGCCGTCCAGAACCCGGGGAGGAAAATGTATGGAACTGCTGTGCCCGGCGGGGAATTTACCCGCGCTGAAATCGGCGGTGGAGCATGGCGCCGACGCCGTCTACGTCGGCCTGAAAGACGATACCAATGCCCGCCACTTTGCTGGTCTTAATTTTACCGACAAAAAACTGGCCGAAGCGGCGCGCTTTGTGCACCAGCATCGACGCAAGTTGCATGTCGCGATTAACACCTTTGCCCATCCTGACGGCATGAACCGCTGGCAACAGGCCATTGATATCGCGGCGCAAAATGGCGCAGATGCGCTGATTCTCGCCGATATCGCCACGCTGGAATATGCGGCAAAGCACTATCCGCAGGTTGAACGCCACCTTTCGGTACAGGCATCGGCCACCAATCTGGAAGCGATCCGTTTTTATCACCGCCATTTCCAGCTGCATCGCGTGGTGCTGCCGCGTGTGCTGTCGTTGCATCAGGTGAAGCAGCTGGCGCGTGAAACACCGGTGCCGCTGGAAGTGTTCGCTTTCGGTAGCCTGTGCATCATGGCCGAAGGCCGCTGTTACCTCTCCTCATGGCTGACCGGAGAATCTCCCAACAGCGCCGGAGCCTGTTCGCCCGCCAAATTCGTTCGCTGGCAACAGACGCCGCAGGGCATGGAATCACGCCTGAATGAGGTGTTGATTGACCGCTACGGACCGGATGAAAGCGCCGGTTATCCCACCCTGTGCAAAGGACGCTACGAGGTCGATAACCAGCGTTACCACGTGCTGGAAGAACCCACCAGCCTGAACACCCTGTCGCTGCTGCCGGAGCTGCTGCGTGCCGGAGTAGCATCGGTGAAGATTGAGGGCCGTCAGCGCAGCCCGGCCTATGTGGCACAGGTGGCGAAAGTGTGGCGTCAGGCGATTGACCGTTGTATGGCTGCGCCAGAGCAGTATGCCGTCCAGGAACCCTGGATGCAGGCGCTGGGTGAACTTTCTGAAGGTAGCCAGACCACGCTCGGTGCTTACCATCGCGACTGGCAGTAAGGAGTCAGCATGAAATACGCAATCGGCCCGGTACTGTGGTACTGGCCCAGTGAAAAACTGGAAAACTTTTATCAGCTTGCCGCGCAGTCCAGCGCGGAAATCGTCTATCTGGGTGAGGCGGTGTGCAGCAAACGCCGTGCGACGCCTTTCGCCCAATGGATGGAAATGGGACGCGCCCTGGCCCAGCACGGTAAACAGGTGGTGATCAGCACGCTGGCGCTGCTGCAATCGCCGTCGGAATTGAAAGAGCTGCGCCGTTATGTGGAAAACGGTGAGTTTCTGATTGAAGCCAACGATATCGGTACGGTAAATATGGCGGCCGAACGCCAGTTACCCTTTGTCGCTGGCCCGACGCTTAACGTCTACAACGCACAGACCTTGCAGTTGCTGCTGAAAGAAGGGATGACACGCTGGTGCATGCCGGTTGAGATGTCGCGCGACTGGCTGATTCAGCTTTTACAGCAATGCGATGCCGCAGGCATACGCAATCGCTTTGAGGTGGAAGTACTGGGTTACGGCTATCTGCCGCTGGCGTTATCCGCGCGTTGCTTCACCGCCCGCTCAGAGAATCGCGCCAAAGACGATTGCCAGACCTGCTGCATCGACTATCCCAACGGACGACGCGTGTTGTCCCAGGAAGGCCAACAGGTGTTCGTGCTGAATGGTATTCAGACCATGAGTGGCTATTGCTACAACCTCGGCAATGACCTGGCGGGCATGCATAACTGGGTGGATATTGTGCGTTTATCGCCGCAGGACGACAGCACACTGGAAGATGTGGATCGCTTCCGCGCCAACGAAGCCGGTGAAGCGCCGCTGATGGTGGCCCGTGGCAGTGACAGCAACGGTTACTGGCGACGCCTGGCAGGAATGGCACTGGATAGCGGCCGCTGAAAGGCACGTTCCGGCTATATTCCTGCCCTTATTAGCAGTTTTAATATGGGTACTGATGCGTAATACTGGATGGCGCAGGTTTGATGAACACCTGCGCCATACTTATTCTGGAGTGCCCATGTCTGAGAAAAAAACTGTTCGCCTGTCCGTGCTGGACCTGGCCCCCATTCCACAGGGTGCAACGCCGCGTGATGCGTTCCACAATTCGCTGGCCCTGGCCCGTCAGGCTGAAGCCCTTGGCTTTTATCGCTACTGGTTAGCTGAACACCACAACATGACCGGCATTGCCAGCGCAGCGACCTCGGTGCTGATTGGCTATCTGGCCGCCAATACCGAAACCCTGCGTCTCGGTTCAGGCGGCATCATGCTGCCCAACCATTCGCCGCTGGTGATTGCCGAGCAGTTTGGCACCCTGGAATCGCTCTATCCGGGACGTATCGATCTCGGTCTGGGCCGTGCGCCGGGTTCCGATCAGCGCACCATGCTGGCGCTGCGCCGCCATCTTTCCGGCGCGCAGGCTGACAGCTTCCCGGATGATGTTGCCGAACTGATTAACTGGTTTGACGCCGAAGTCGGTGAATGTCCGCCGGTACAACCCGTACCGGGCCTGTGTTCAAAAATTCCGGTATGGCTGCTGGGTTCCAGCCTTTATAGCGCACAGCTGGCAGCTCAACTGGGCTTACCGTTCGCCTTTGCCTCACACTTCGCCCCTGACCTGCTGTTCCAGGCACTGCATGTGTACCGTGAGAAATTCCAGCCATCGGCGCGTCTGGCAAAACCTTACGCGATGGTGTGCGTAAACGTGGTTGCCGCCGACAGCGAGCGCGATGCCCGCTTCCTCTTCACCTCAATGCAGCAGCAGTTTATCAACCTGCGGCGCGGTAAGCCCGGCCCACTGCCGGCACCGGTGGAGAACATGGATAACCTGTGGTCACCGTCTGAACAATATGGCGTTCAGCAGGCGCTGAGTATGTCGATCGTGGGTGATAGCGATAAAGTGCGCCACGGCCTTGCGGCCTTGCTGCGTGAAACCCAGGCGGATGAAATCATGGTGAATGGCCAGATTTACGATCCGCAGGCGCGTCTGCGCTCCTTTGCACTGGCGATGGAAGCCGCCCGTTCGCTGTAACCGGGTTATTGCGGTGGCCAGGCTTCGGCCCCCACCGCATTCTGCCGAATATCACGTCCCGGCGACTGACCATAAAAACGGCTGTATTCGCGGCTGAATTGTGAAGCGCTCTGATATCCCACCCGATAACCTGCCGTTCCGGCGTCCAGCTTTTCCATCAACATCAGGCGGCGCGCTTCGTTGAGGCGCAATTGCTTTTGATACTGCATCGGCGTCATTGCGGTAACTGCCTTGAAGTGGTGATGCAGAGACGAAATGCTCATGCCGACGTTGCTTGCCAGCTGATCCATCTTCAGTGGCTGATGGAAGTTTTCCCGTAGCCAGCGCGCCGCACGCGCCACTTTGTTGCCCGGGCGTTCTGCCAGCGCCATATTCAGAATACGTGGTCCTTCCGGGCCGGTCAGCAGTCGATAGAAAATTTCCTGTTCAATCAGTGGGGCCAGCGCAGCAATATCATGCGGCTGATCTAACAGTTCGATCAGGCGAATCACCGCATCCACCAGCGGAGGTGCCACCTTATGTACCGTGATACCGCGCTCATTGTTGGCAGCGAGTCCCATCTGATGCATCGGGAAATGTTCCAGATAGCGCATCAGCCGCGTTTCATTGATGGTGATGCCTACGCCCAGGTTGGGTTTCTCCGGTGTCGCCGTAACCACGCAGGATTGCACGGCCATATCCAGCGTCACCAGCAGCAAATCCCCCGCGCCGTAATGCATCACATCGTCACCCATGCGTAACGCTTTCTGCCCTTGCGCCACCAGCGCAAAACTGGCCCAGGTGGCAATGTGTGACAGGCTTGATGGCATGGAGCTACGACCAAAAGAGAGAAAATCGATGGCGCTATGATGGCGGCCATCCTCCGGGGCGTGGCGGGCAATCATGGCAACCAGTTGCTGCCACTGTTCCTGATGAATCATGCGTTGAGCGCTCCGCAATGAGGGATCATTGAGTCCCTATTCTAACCTGGCGTTGAACCAGCGCCTGGCCTCTGGTGCTGAGATTTGCAGGATCGTGCAAAAAGCTTGCAGGATTGCACTACCTGCTAATTGTATGTACAGCGCATTCTTATGCTTCCCCGAAACCTCAGGTGGAGAGACACGATGAAAGCACTTGAAGGCAAAATTGCGCTGGTGACGGGCGCTTCGAAAGGCATCGGTGCTGCTATCGCCATGACTTTCGCGGCGGCCGGTGCCCGGGTTGTGGTGAATTATCGTCAGGATGAAGTTGGCGCTGCTGATATCGTCACGGATATTCGCGGGCTGGGCAGTGATGCTATCGCCGTTCAGGCCGATATCTCACGTGAAGAGGATGTTGCGCGGTTGTTCGCTACCTGTATTGAGCAATTTGGCGCACCGGATATTGTGGTCAACAACGCAGGCATTTTTCATCACGGCGATTTTGTGGCGCTAAATGTTATTGAGATGCAGCAGCAGTTGAATGTCAATCTGCTGGGTACACTACTGGTTTGCCAGCAGGCGGCAAAACATTTCCCAACGCGTGGTGGTTGCATCATCAACCTCAGCGCGCTAAACAGCCAGCGCAGCACCCCAGGCTCGGTGCTGTGGGCCGCGACCAAAGGCGCGATTGATACCCTCACCCAGGGACTGGCACGAGAACTGGGGCCGCGCAATATCCGCGTTAATGCCCTGGCCCCTGGCATCATCCTGACCGAAGGCTTACTGGCTGCGAAGAAGATGCATCCGGAACTGAAAGCACAGTTAATTGCGGCGACACCGCTGGGACGTTTTGGTTTGCCGGAAGATGTCGCGCAGGTTGCGCTGTTTCTGGCGTCAGAAGAGTCAGCCTATGTCAGCGGTGAACGGGTGCTGATCGCTGGCGGGGTGTAAAGCTAATCTTACGACTTGATAAAAAAAATGGGACGCCGAGGCGTCCCATTTTGCTATTTAGCTTTATCGCTTAGATGTCACGACGACGCGGTGCAGCAGCACCTGCTTCTTCGCGACGCGGGCCACGGCTACCTTCACGGCTGAAGCGTCCGCCTTCACGGCCACCTTCACGACGCTCAGAAGAGAAGCGACGGCCGCCTTCACGACCTTCACGTGCACCAGCACCGCCTTCACGGTTACCACGACGCTCACCACCGAAATCACGACCACCGCTACGACGCTCGCCACGCTCTTGCGGCTGTGCATCGCCCAGCAGCTGCATATTCATCGGCTTGTTGAGAATACGCGTGCGGGTGAAATGCTGCAGAACTTCACCCGGCATGCCTTTCGGCAGCTCGATGGTGGAGTGAGTACCAAACAGCTTGATGTTACCGATGTAACGGCTGCTGATATCACCTTCGTTAGCAATCGCGCCCACGATATGACGAACTTCAACGCCATCATCACGGCCGACTTCAATGCGGTACAGCTGCATTTCGCCAACGTCACGACGCTCACGACGCGGACGGTCGCCATCACGGCTTTCACGCGGACCGCGTGAATCACGTGAATCACGGCTGTCACGACGATCATCACGATCGCGGAACTCACGACGCTGCGGACGCGGTGCATCTGCCGGCAGAATCAGCGGACGTTCGCCCTGTGCCATTTTCAGCAATGCGGCAGCCAGGGTTTCCATATCCAGTTCTTCTTCCGGCTGCATTTTGCTGAGCAGCGCACGGTACATGTCCAGATCGCTGCTTTCCAGCTGCTGCTGTACTTTGGCAGCAAATTTAGCCAGACGACGCTCACCCAGCAGCTCGGCATTCGGCAGTTCAACTTCCGGAATGGTCAGCTTCATGGTGCGTTCAATGTTGCGCAGCAGACGACGCTCGCGGTTCTCAACGAACAGCAGCGCACGGCCTGCACGGCCTGCACGACCGGTACGGCCGATACGGTGAACGTAAGATTCTGCGTCCATCGGGATGTCATAGTTAACAACCAGGCTGATACGCTCAACATCCAGGCCACGTGCTGCAACGTCAGTCGCGATCAGGATGTCCAGACGACCATCTTTCAGGCGCTCCAGCGTCTGCTCACGCAGTGCCTGGTTCATGTCACCGTTCAGTGCTGCACTGTTGTAACCGCTGCGCTCCAGCGCTTCAGCCACTTCCAGTGTCGCGTTTTTGGTACGCACAAAGATAATCGCAGCATCGAAGTCTTCTGCTTCGAGGAAACGCACCAGCGCATCAGTTTTACGGCCATAAGCGGTCCAGTAAGACTGAGAGATGTCCGGGCGAGTGGTAACGCTGGACTGAATACGCACTTCCTGCGGATCTTTCATGAAACGCTTGGTGATACGACGAATGGCTTCCGGCATGGTGGCAGAGAACAGAGCGGTCTGATGACCTTCCGGGATCTGCGCCATGATGGTTTCAACGTCTTCAATAAAGCCCATGCGCAGCATTTCGTCGGCTTCGTCCAGCACCAGACCACGCAGGTTAGACAGATCAAGCGTACCGCGTTTCAGGTGGTCGAGCAGACGACCCGGGGTGCCCACCACAATTTGTGGGCCCTGACGCAGTGCGCGCAGCTGCACGTCATAACGCTGGCCGCCGTACAGGGCCAATACGTTTACGCCACGCATGTGTTTAGAGAATTCAGTCGCTGCTTCAGCTACCTGCACCGCCAGTTCGCGGGTGGGTGCCAGCACCAGAATCTGCGGTGCCTTCAGCGACGGGTCAATGTTGTTCAGCAGCGGCAGAGAGAACGCTGCAGTTTTACCACTACCAGTCTGTGCCATACCCAGCACGTCACGGCCAGCCAGCAGGTGCGGAATGCACTCGGCCTGGATCGGTGACGGCTTGACGTAACCCATGTCGTTAAGAGCAGACAGGATGGATTCGTTAAGGCCCAGATCAGCAAAAGTGGTTTGAATATCAGTCATGTAGTACACGTGCCTCTTAGATTGCGGCGGCCAGTCTACATAACTCGTCATGAAAATTTTCAGTCATTTTCATCGAAAAGTGTGAACCGGCTCAAATTAGAAGTTTCGACGAACAGAAAAGCCCTCATCCCGGAAGATGATGACTTAACGGGTAATTCAGGCAATAAAAGTTCGTCAGCTATTGCTGGTCAGATTCTGATAAATCGTCTTGTGCCTGGCCGAGTTGCGCCAGTTCCAACAATGCGTATCGGTGTTCAACAAAGTTGTTAACGTTGTTGGCCACCGCCAGTTTGAACAACGCTTTCGCGTCGTCCTTCTCCCCCAGACTTAGGTAGTACTTACCTAAATAGAAGTTGGTTTCACTGAGATGTTCAGCGAGCGAGGTGTTATCCGTTGCGTCCGCCTTGAGACGTTCCATCAATGTTTTTTCACTGATGTCGCCCAGGTAGAACTCGACAATATTCCATCCCCATTGGTCCCGGACCGCTTTGTCGTAACGCTGTTTAAGCGTCACTTTGGCCTTATTGGCATCCATCTCGTGTTCAACGAGGTAGAGCCACAGACTGCGGAATGGATCATTAGGATCGTCTTGATAAAACGCCAGCAGATCATCTTGCGCTAACTTGTATCGACCGCCGTAATAGAGGGCGATACCACGGTTTAAATGCGCATAATTGTAAGTTGGATCAAGCTCAAGTACAGAATCAAACGCTTCATAGGCAGCATCAAAATTGCCTGCCTGCGTTAAATATATGCCGAGATAGTTAAACACCTCGGGCATATCCGGTCTGATAGACAGCGCTTGCGAAAAATCGTTCCGCGCTAATGCTCTCAGACCTAAGCTATCATACAACACTCCACGCTCATATAATAGCTGTGCGCGTTCATCATCGGTCAGGGCACGACTGGCAAGAATTTGTTCCATTCGCGCCAGAATCACTTCCTGCTGCAGTGTGGGCTGCAAAGGTACTGCCAGAACTTCGTTCTTACGCCAATTGGAGTTGCTGCATCCTGCCAGCGTCAAAGCTGTCGCAACAAAACACCAGCGCAAAAAAGGCTTCATTTCCCACTCCCGAATACAAACATTGGGATAACCATCCTGTCATCCGCCTGCTATGCACAAGGGTTCCCGCCCTCGCGATGATACCCGTCATACTTCAGATTGCGGGTCTGCAGCTGTACTCATTCATCCTGGTCACTTACCTGAAGTAAGCTGGATTCACTTGTTTGCTGCCTTCCTGCAACCTGAATTACCTGCGGTATACAAACACCCCTCTCCGCCAGGCGGAAAGGGGTTAATCAGGAAATACTTATTCAGCTTCAGGTGCGTCGGTCGCAGCGGTGGTCTCTTCCGCCGCCTGCGGTTTTTGCTCTGTCGCTTCTTTGATGCTCAGACGCACACGGCCCTGACGGTCCACTTCCAGTACTTTAACCGGAACTTCCTGGCCCATCTGCAGGTAGTCGGTCACTTTCTCAACGCGCTTATCAGCGATTTGTGAAATATGAACCAGACCTTCTTTGCCGCCGCCAATCGCAACGAAGGCACCGAAATCAACGATACGGGTCACTTTACCAGTGTAAACACGGCCCACTTCGATTTCTGCGGTGATTTCTTCGATACGACGAATTGCTTCTTTCGCTTTCAGACCATCAGTCGCTGCGATCTTCACGGTGCCATCATCTTCGATTTCGATGGTGGTGCCGGTTTCTTCAGTCAGCGCACGGATGACAGAACCGCCTTTACCGATAACATCTTTGATCTTGTCAGAATTGATCTTGATGGTGTAAATGCGCGGTGCGAACTCAGAGATCTCCTGACGCGGCGTGCTGATTGCCTGCTCCATCACGCTCAGGATATGCAGACGCGCACCCTTAGCCTGGTTCAGAGCAACCTGCATGATCTCGCGGGTGATCCCTTCAATTTTGATATCCATCTGCAGCGCGGTAATGCCTTCACGGCTACCGGCTACTTTGAAGTCCATGTCGCCGAGGTGATCTTCGTCACCCAGGATGTCAGACAGAACAACAAATTTTTCGTCTTCTTTCACCAGACCCATCGCGATACCCGCAACGGCTGCTTTGATCGGTACGCCTGCATCCATCAGTGCCAGAGAAGCACCACACACGGAAGCCATAGAAGAAGAACCGTTTGATTCGGTGATTTCAGATACTACACGCACGGTGTACGGGAAGTCTTCCTGCTTCGGCATGACTGCCAGCACGCCGCGTTTCGCCAGACGACCGTGACCAATTTCACGACGCTTCGGCGAACCGACCATACCGGTCTCACCCACCGAGTACGGAGGGAAGTTGTAGTGGAACAGGAAGCTGTCGGTGCGCTCACCCATCAGCTCGTCCAGGTTCTGCGCATCACGAGCAGTACCCAGCGTCGCAGCAACTAACGCCTGAGTTTCACCACGGGTGAACAGGGACGAACCGTGGGTACGCGGCAGTACGCCAGTACGCACGTCCAGACCACGGATCATGTCTTTTTCACGGCCATCGATACGCGGTTCACCGTTCAGAATACGGGTACGAACAACGTTCTTCTCAAGACTGTGCACGATATCGCCGATTTCAGCGCTATCCAGAGTTTCATCTTCAGCCAGCAGTGCAGCGATGGTTTCATCTTTGATGACGCCAACCTGAGTATAACGCTCCTGCTTGTCAGTGATGCGGTAAGCATCGCTGATACGTGCTTCTGCCAGGGCAGCAACGCGTGCAATCAGTGCATCATTAGCCGCTTCTGGCTGCCAGTCCCAACGCGGTTTGCCCGCTTCAGCTACCAGTGCATTGATGTTCTCAATAACGACCTGCTGCTGGTCGTGGCCGAATACCACTGCGCCCAGCATCTGATCTTCAGTCAGGATGTCAGCTTCTGATTCAACCATCAGCACCGCGTTCTGGGTACCGGCAACCACCAGGTCCAGACGAGATTGTTTAACTTCGTCAGCGGTTGGGTTCAGGACGTACTGATCGTTGATGTAACCAACACGTGCCGCGCCAATCGGGCCATTGAACGGGATACCGGACAGTGACAGGGCAGCAGAGGCACCGATCATTGCCACGATGTCCGGGTTAACCTGCGGGTTAACGGAAACAACGGTAGCGATAACCTGAACTTCGTTAACGAAGCCTTCCGGGAACAGCGGACGAACCGGGCGGTCAATCAGACGCGCGATCAGGGTTTCGCCTTCGCTCGGACGGCCTTCACGACGGAAGAAGCTCCCCGGGATACGGCCAGCAGCGTAGGTACGCTCCTGATAGTTTACGGTCAGCGGGAAGAAATCCTGACCAGCTTTAGCTTTTTTCTGGCCAACAACGGTTACGAAAACCGCGGTGTCGTCCATGCTCACCATCACAGCGGCAGTGGCCTGGCGTGCCATCATGCCGGTTTCCAGCGTGACGGTATGCTGACCATATTGGAATTTGCGTACGATCGGGTTCAGCAAAATTAAAGTCCTTAACGTCGGGGCAGACCCATCTCAGGCCCGCCGGGGATTACCGATCTTCAGCTGCATCCTCGCGACTAATGACAACCTTTAACCGCCCCTGCGGTAAAGCCTCTCATTAGCCGCGCGAACCTCTGCAAGCGAAGATCACTCTCAGCAACAATACATGAGTTTGGACCGGATTGCTGCCGATTGCTCGAAAAAAGGGGCCGTAAAGGCCCCCTTTTCGCGAAACTCGCACAAATCTGATCGTCAGATGCGTTTTTTTGCATACTGTCTACGCTACACCCTTGATCAGATTCTTCAGACTTAGCGACGCAGACCCAGGTTTTCGATCAGGCTGGTGTAGCGTGCAACATCTTTACGCTTCAGGTAGTCCAGCAGCTTACGACGCTGGGATACCATGCGCAGCAGACCGCGACGGCTGTGGTGGTCTTTTTTGTGCTCAGAGAAGTGACCCTGCAGGTGGTTAATCTGAGCAGTCAGCAGAGCAACCTGAACTTCAGTTGAACCGCTGTCGTTGGTACCACGACCGTATTTGGCAACGATCTCTGCTTTAGCTTCTACGCTTAGAGACATAATAAACTCCAGTAATTAATGAATGAATGGGTGCCGATCTCTAATTCAGCAGCCCGCTTTAAAGCCGCGCTATTCTACTCTCGGTCCGACAGCAACGCAAATGCCCCATTGAGGCAACCGCATTATTGCGGAAATTCCACCACCAGGCGGCGCGGGGCAACACGCTGCCGGTCATCAATCTCGGCCATGCCAATAAACTTGCGCGCCTCACCTTCAGTGACGCGCACCAGACCCGCAGCAGGTACGTCAGCGGCCTCTACCGGTTGACCCAGCTTGAAATAAACCGCGATGGCAGCGGGCAGATTCACTTCCGGGAAATCCTCCGCCGGGCTATCCATCGGTAACAGCAGAGGGTCAAGCAAATCAGCCGGTGGGATGTCTGCGGCATTCGCCTGTTCCAGCAAGGCCTGTAGCTGTTCAAGCGTCACCATTTTTTCTGCCGGATAGCGGGAAACCTGTAAACGACGCAGCATCGTCACATGCGCACCACAGCCCAGTTTCTCACCCAGATCGTCAATGATGGTACGAATGTAGGTGCCTTTGGAGCAGTGAATTTCCAGCTCCAGCTCATCCCCTTCCCAGCGAATGAACAGCAGTTCATACACGGTGATGGGACGAGGTTCGCGCTCGACGGTAATCCCCTGGCGCGCATACTCATACAATGGACGTCCCTGATGCTTCAGCGCCGAAAACATGGTCGGCACCTGTTGAGTGTCGCCACGAAAACTTTCCAGCGCCGCATCCAGTTCCGCCTGAGTAAAGGTCACCGGACGTGTTTCTACCACGTTGCCGTCAGCATCGGAGGTATCGGTACGCTCGCCGAGGCGGGCGATCACGCGGTAACGCTTGTCTGAATCCAGCAGATATTGCGAAAACTTGGTCGCTTCACCGAGGCAAATGGGCAACATGCCGGTCGCCAGAGGATCCAGCGCACCGGTGTGGCCCGCTTTATTCGCATTGAAGATGCGTTTTACTTTTTGCAGCACGTCATTAGAAGACGCACCCTGATGCTTATCCAGCAGCAATACACCATGCACATCGCGACCGCGACGACGAGGACGACTCATCAATCCTCCTTGTCGTCGTCCGCTGCATGATCGCCACGGCGCTCAGCATCATTTTTGACAACGTTGGTGACCAGGTTTGACATGCGCATACCTTCGATCAACGAGTTGTCATAGAAGAAGGTCAGCTCAGGTACGATACGCAGACGCATCGCTTTACCCAGCAAAGTACGGATATATCCTGAAGCTTCTTTCAGCGCCTTCAGACCGTGTTTCACCGCTTCTTCGTCTTTATCATTCAGAAAAGTGACAAACACTTTGGCATAAGCCAGATCGCGTGACACTTCAACGCCAGAAACCGTCACCATCATACCGAGGCGCGGATCTTTAATTTCGCGTTGCAGAATAATGGCAATCTCTTTCTGCAGCTCCTGAGAAACGCGCTGCGGGCGACCAAATTCTTTCGCCATAATTATTTCTCCCAAATAATTCGGGAGGCCAATGGCCTCCCAAATTGCAACACATCAGATGATGATCAATCGATGGTGCGTTTAACTTCAATCACTTCAAAGACTTCGATCATATCGCCAACACGAACGTCGTTGTAGTTCTTCACGCCGATACCACACTCCATGCCGTTACGCACTTCGTTGACATCGTCTTTGAAGCGACGCAGGGATTCCAGCTCGCCTTCATAGATAACAACGTTATCACGCAGAACGCGGATCGGGTTGTGACGTTTGATGTTGCCTTCGGTGACCATACAGCCTGCGATAGCGCCGAATTTCGGTGACTTGAACACATCACGGACTTCAGCCAGACCAATGATCTGCTGTTTGTATTCCGGAGCCAGCATGCCGCTCATCGCTGCTTTCACTTCGTCGATCAGGTTATAGATGACGGAGTAGTAACGCAGATCCACGCTTTCCGCTTCGATCACA